>DATILR010000316.1:0-23900 GCA_035476275.1 Binatus sp. (SeqCode)
GACGAGGTCCTCTTCTACCACACGGGGGATGAGAAGGCGGTGGTGGGCGTGGCACGGGTCGTGCGGGGAGCGTATCCGGATCCGAAGCAGAAGGATCCCAGGCTGCTCGTGGTGGAGATCGAGTCCGGGACGCGGCTCCCGAAGGCCGTGACGCTCGCCGCGATGCGCGCCAACCGCAAGCTCGCCGGCTTCGACCTCCTGCGGCTCCCGCGACTCTCCGTGATGCCGGTGACGGCGTCGCAGTGGGCAGAGGTCGTGCGCATGGCCCGCGGGTAGTGCGGACGGGCGGCCTCGTTCTGGCGGCGACGGGGATCGCGCTAGCGGTCCGGAGCGCCCTCCTCCTGGTCGGCCTCGGACGGCCGCAGCGCGGTCCGCGCCCGGCATTCGTCCTGGCTGGCCCCTACCTCCGGCTGCGGAATCCCCTGCTCGCCGGCCTTCTTCTCGCCCTCGCCGGTGTTGCCCTCGCGCTCGCCTCGTGGCCGGCCCTTGCGGGGGCGCTCGGCGCGGCCGTACTGGCCCACGCCTGGGTGGTGGCGGTCGAAGAGCCAGGGCTCGAGAGGAGGTTCGGGCCCGCCTACGCCGAGTATCGACGCCGCGTGCCGCGCTGGCTGCCGGCTTTGGGCCGTCTCCGTCCGCCTGATATATAGCCGCGGCGAGGGGAGGACGGGCGGATGTGGAAGGTTATCGCCACCGGCATGATTGCCGGTACGATCGTGCTCGGGGCCGTGTGGGTATGGCGATCACCGACCGTGACGCTCCTGCGGCTGAAGCTGGCCCTCGATCGCCACGACCTGGTGGGCGTGCAGGGCGCGATCGACTTCGATGCCCTGACGGGCGCCGCGCTGTCGGGACTCCTCGAGGAGCGTGCCGGCGAATCCGAGAACGTCCGGCTCGCACTGCGGGGCAAGGGCGGCTGGCTACCGTCGATGGCCTCGGCCCGGGACTACCTGAAGATCCGTCTGCAACGGACCGTCGAGCGCATGGTCGAGGAGCCCTCGGCGATGCTGCAGGTGTCGTGGGAGGATTTCCGGCGGGCGCTCGCCACCGTACGGCGCGACGGAGCGGTCGCCTTCCTCGTCTATCGTGAGGGCGAGGACGGTCCCGACTATGCCGTGCGTCTCCGGAGCACGTCGGGGCGCTGGCGCATCGTGTCCGTCGAGCGCGACGGCAAGCAGGCACTGCTCCGATCGGCGCCGGCCCATACCGCGACCGAGGCAGAGGTCGCTCCCGCCACCCGCGCGGGCATCGAGGACGCTGCGTTCGGCGAGGAGCGTTTCGCCATGGCAGTCGACGAGGCGGAGCTGCTGGCCAATACCGTCCCCGCTCCACGGCATCGGGCACGGCAGCCCTTCGCGCGCCGTCTCGAGGACGGAAGCTGGACGGTGCAGGTGGCCTCGACGACGGACACCTGGGAGGCCGAAGCGGAGCGGGAGTGGTTCTCCAAGCAGAAGGAGCCGGTGTTCCTCATGCCGGGAACCGTTCGCGGGACGACCTGGCAGCGGGTGATGATCGGTCGCTATCCCACGTCGGCCGATGCAGCGCGCGCGGTGGGACGTCTCGACGCGATCGGGGGCAAGGAGAGGTGAGAGAGGCTTCGGGAAGGGACGGCGGCTACCGTTGCCGGCGCCGCCGCCCTTCCGGGGCCTTTCCGGTCACCACATCCGCTTCCTACCGCACCACCTCACCGCAACTTCCATCCACCCATCCGGAGCTACCCCGTCCCGCGCCACGCCGGACGGCAGAAGCACGTTCCATGCCGGCTCACTCCGCGACGGGGAAGCATGCGCCACGATGTTGGCCGCGCCACGTTGGTTTCCCAAGAAAGCCTGTCAGAACGCGGGCATGAGGAACCCCCGGCAGGCGCGTTGAGCGCTGCGACGGAAATCTCCCTCGTGCCCGGGTGTGAAAGGGCAACGTCGGATGCCATGCGGGTGGACAGGTGTCACGCATCTGCCTAGGCGAGCGCGCGTCGAAAAGATGACGGCGCCGTTCGGCGGCGCACATTCGACGCCTGCGGGCGGGAGAGACTTTACGCACGCACGGCCGGCAGAACCTCCGTGCCGAAGCGGGCCAGGATCGTCGGCGACGGAAACTGCAGAACGACGTATCCCAGGTCGAGCAGCGCGATCCGCTCGGCCAGTCGTTCGCGAAGCTGAGGCACCGTCCCGATCAGCATGAGCGGGAAGCGCTCCGCCTCTGCATCCGCCATACCGTAGCGGGTCGCCACCGTTCGGGTGAGTTCTCGTGCTTCCCTTTCGCTCGAGGCGAGCTGCACGAAGAACATCGCCGACAGGGCGACGCTGGAAGGGTCCCGCCCCGCCTGTGCGGCGAGATCGCGTACGCGTGCCGCCTTTCTCTGGAAGGCAGGCAAGGTGAAGCGTCGGACGGCCCCGGGATCGGCGCTGCCATGCGAGGTCGGCGGTACGATGTTGACGATGTCGGCCGCGGCGGCTGCGATCGCCAGCAGCCCGGCACCACCGCCGCCGACCAGGATCGGCGGGCGCGGACGCTGCACCGGGCGCGGCGCGGAGACCGCGCCGCGCAGTCGGTAGTGGGTGCCTGCATAGTCGACCGGCTCACCCGACCAGAGCAGCTTCAGGACCTCGAGCGCCTCCTTCAGCTGCGCGAGACGGGTCCCCGCCGGGGGAAAGTCGTAGCCGTACGCGTCGTACTCCTCCCGGAGCCATCCCGCACCGATCCCGAGCTCCATCCGTCCCTCTGAGATCACGTCGAGCGTGGCGACCATCTTGGCGAGCAGTCCGGGATGCCGGAACGAGTTGCAGGCGACGGTCTGGAGGAAGCGCAGGCGAGTGGTGGCGGGGACGAGGGCAGCGATGGTGGTGAAGCACTCGAGTAGCGGTGAGCCGGGCGGCGCGAGGGTCCCCTCGGCGAGCAGGTGGTCGGGGCGAGCGTAGGCGTGGAATCCGGCTTCCTCGGCAGCGCGACAGGCAGCGCGGAGCGTCGGGTAGTCGCTCGTCGCAGGGATGGCGGCTGCGAACCGTACCGGCATGACCCGGTTCTAGCCGAGGATGCGGTGCGCCGGCGAGGGCCCGCCGGCGCGCCCCTTAGCTACCTTGCGACAAACGGGTGGCCTGCTAACGTACCGCGCCTGGCGCATGACCGACTTCCACGCGAGCGCCCACGCGACGCGGATCGAGAGCGTCGAGCAGCTGGTCGAGCAGCTGCACGTGGCCGGCAAACCGCGCGATCGCTGGCGCATCGGCACCGAGTACGAGAAGGTCGCCGTCGAGCGGGCGACGGGGAGAGCCGCGCGCTTCTCCGGGCCCAACGGCATCGAGGCGCTGCTCCGCGCCCTGGCGGACCGCTTCGGCTGGGAGCCCAAGGAGGAGGATGGACGAACCGTCGCCCTCGCCCGCACTGGTGCGTCGATCACCCTCGAGCCGGGCGGCCAGCTCGAGCTCTCGGGCGAGCAGTGCTCGACGATCCACTGCACGCACGGCGAGATGACGACGCACGTGCGCGAGATCGTGAGCATCGGTCGGGAACTCGGTCTCGCGTTCCTCGGCCTCGGCATGCAGCCGGTCAGCCGGCTCGAGGACATCGAGTGGGTGCCGAAGCAGCGCTACCGCATCATGGCGCCCTACATGACCAGGGTGGGTACCCTCGGCCAGCGGATGATGAAGCAGACCGCCACGGTGCAGGCGAACATCGACTACTCCGACGAGCCGGACGCCATGCGGAAGCTGCGCGTCGGCCTGGGGATCAGCCCCCTCGTCAACGCGATGTTCGCCAACTCCTCGGTGTCCGATGGCGATCTGAACGGCTACATGAGCTTCCGCGGCCATATCTGGACCGATACCGACGCAGCTCGGTGCGGCCTCCTCCGCTTCGCCTTCCGTGAAGGAGCTGGATTCGCGGACTACGTCGCATGGGCGCTCGACGTCCCGCTCTACTTCATCCTTCGCGGCGGCCGCTACCAGACCTCGGTGACGGGCGTCCCCTTCAGGCGCTTCCTGGCGGAGGGTGCCGGGAGCGAACGGGCGACGCTCGACGACTGGAACCTCCACCTGACCACGCTCTTTCCCGAGGTTCGCCTGAAGGGGTACATCGAGCTGCGCGCCGCCGACAGTCAGCCGCCCGAGCGCATCCTCGCCCTGCCCGCGCTGGTCAAGGGCGTCTTCTACGAGGCCGACTGTCTCGACGCCGCCTATGACCTGATCAAGCGCTGGAGCTACGAGGATTGCGTCGCCCTCTACCGCGACGTCCATCGCGAGGCGCTTCACGCCCGCCTTCGCGGCGTCAAGGTACTGGAGCTCGCGCGCGAGCTCTATTCCATCGCCGAGGAAGGGCTCCGTCGACACCGCGAGCTGAACGAGGCCGGACAGGACGAGCGTCTCTACCTCGAGCGCGTCGGCGAGCAGCTGGCGATGGGTCGGTCGCCGGCGCGGGTGATCGCCGAGAAATGGGTGCGCGAGTGGGAGGACGCGCGTCGGATCGAGCAGCTGCTCGCGTACGCGGAGTTTCAAATTTAGCGAGGGGCTCCGCCCCTCGCCCCCAGCGGGCAAAGCCCGCTGGGGCCCCGACTCCCCGCTCGCTTCGCTCGGCCGCGCGCTTCGCGCGCGGAGAATCCACTCCCTGGCGCTTCGCGCTCGGAGTTCGACGTCGAACGCACGCGAGCACGAGCTTTCGCTTGACTGCTTGGGGTCTTTCCGGTTTCCTCGCGCGGTGCGTCCGGCCGCCGGATCGCGGTCCCTTCCGGTTCTGTTCCTGACCGTCTTCGTCGACCTGGTGGGCTTCGGAATCGTGATTCCGCTCTTGCCGGTCTACGCCGAGCGGTTTCACGCCTCTCCGTTTCAGGCCGGTGCCCTGATCGCGGTCTACTCGCTGATGCAACTCGTCTTTGCGCCCGTCTGGGGGCGACTCTCCGACCAGATCGGGCGCCGGCCCGTGCTCCTGGTCAGCCTCGCCGGCTCGGCCGTGAGCTATCTCCTTCTGGCCTCCGCGTGGTCGGTGGGATCGCTCTTCGCTGCCCGTATCCTGGCCGGCATCGCTGGAGCGAACATCCCGGTCGCCCAGGCGTACATCGCGGACATCACGGACGGGCCCGAACGGACGCGCGGTATGGGTTTGATCGGCGCCGCCTTCGGGCTGGGGATGGTGGTGGGCCCCGCCCTGGCTGGCGCCCTGGCGACGCTCGGCCCGCGCGTACCCGAGATCTTCGCGGCGGCCCTCTGCTTCGTGAACGTGGGACTGGCCGCACGCCGCCTGCCGGAGTCGCGGCCCGCGGACCGATCGTCGCCGGCGAGCTTCCGCCATCCTCTCTCGCCCGACTCGGTCCGCGAGGCCCTCGCCCCGCCGGGCGCGGCGCGCCTCATCGGGGTGCTCTTTCTCGTGACCCTGTCGTTCGCCGTCCTCTACGGGACCTTCTCGCTCGCGGCCGAGCAGCGTTACGGCTGCGCTGAGCCGGGATGTGCAGATCGGCAGGTGGCCATCCTCTGGGTCTACATGGGCCTGGTAGGGGTCGTGGTGCAGGGCTGGCTCGTCGGACGTCTCGCGACACGTCTCCCTGAGCGGAACCTCGTTCTGGCGGGGACCGTGGTGCTTGCCGCGGGATTCCTCGGGCTTCCCTTCGCCATCCAAGTGCCCGGCCTGCTGCTCGCGCTCGCGCTCATCGTCACGGGTCAAGGACTGGCGAGCCCATCCCTCTCGAGCCTCATCTCGAGGACGGCTGATGCCGACCTGCAGGGCGGGGCGCTCGGTATTTCCCAATCGATGTCGGCCGCGGCGAGGGTACTCGGACCCGCGGGCGGAGGACTCATCTTCGAACGCCTGGGAGCTTCCGCGGCGTTCGTGGTGGCCGGGAGCTGCGCCCTGGGAGCGCTCGTCTGGCTGCTTGCTCCGAGCCGCGCGGTGGAAGCCCAGGCAGCGCCGCTCCGCCGATCGGGTTGAAGAAACTTCGCCGATGGCCTTGACTTCCGTCCTGGCATTCCGATAAGGGGCGCTAATTCCCTGGGCGTAAGCTTTTCATCCCAGGGGTGGTTCTTTTGCAACGCAGGCGCGTGGTAGGGACGGCCCTGGTGCCCGTCCCGTGGGCGGGTGTAGTCCACCCGTCAGGAGGGGAGGGGAATGGTTGCAAAAGGAAAGCGTGGCTTCGCGGCGGGGCATGACCGTTTGGCGGGGCTTTTCGAGCCCGACGTGCTTCTTCCCGCGCAGTTCTTCGCGGCTTTCCGGCGCGCAGGCGGGCTCGATCGTGAGCGCCTGCTGATGCTCGCAGTCCTCGAGGACGCCGTCGACTGCTACCAGAAGTACGCACACTCGCGGGATCCGCGGGGTCGGCAGGTATTCGAGGAAGCCCGCGAGTGGGTGACGTCGATCGACCGGACCTGGCTGTTCTCCTTCGAGAACATCTGCGACACCCTCGAGATCAGCGCCGAGTACGTCCGCCGTGGGCTGCGGGAGTGGCGCGAGAAGAACCAGGGCGGGAGACGTCCCAAGCTCACGGTCACGAGCGACGGACCCGGCGACCTCCGGAAGGCGACCGCCTAGAAGGACGCTTCGCTGCTACCCCCGGTGCCGATGGCGGCAGCGAGGGCGCGGCTCCGCGACCGGCCAACGAGCTGGTGATCGACCTCGCGTGAGTGTGGTCGGTCGCCGATGGTAGTCCCGACCGAGCGGGCGATGAGCACGCCCTAGCCGTCGAGCGGTCAATGCACGCCGTACCCTCGGCCGGACATGCATGCAGTGAAGATGTAGGCCCAGCTCTCGCTCGACGTGGCCTGCGCCGCCGCGGTGTTCTGGCACTGGGCTTGGTCCTTGTTCTGCTGCGCCTGACTCTGGTTCCGCTCGGGATAGACCGTGAGGGCCCGGGGAGCGGGTGGTGGCATCGGCGGCGGTGGCGGCGGCTGCTGCGGCGCACAGGCGACCACTCCGGCGACGGCGCAGGCGGCGAGCGTGACGAGCAGTGGAAGCGAGCGGCGTGATGGGTTGCACATATGACGCCTCCTCGCGGCGGCGCGTAGCATGTTCGTGATCCGCAGCCAAACCGTCGGCTACTCGAGATCGATGCGCACGCCGCCCATCTTCACGCTCCGTCCGGTCGCGCGGAGACCGCGGGTGCGTGCGGCGGCCAGCGCTTGGTCGGGGGCCGTCGTGGAGAAGCCGATGGCGGAGACGCCCTCGCCGCCGGCGTCGGCGGCCGGGACGAAGTGTATCCGCCCGTCGCCGAGCTCGAGGTCGAGTGAGCCGTCTGCTCCTGGCGCAGTCGTGAGCCCGAGCACTTCCGCCCACCGTGCTGCCATGCGCGGTGGGTCTTCCGCCTGGATGGTCACGCTCACGATCTTCCGCGTGACGTCGGTCCGCACCCGCCGCGGCCACTCCGGGCCACCCCACCGCCAGGCCGCGGGCGGTCGGGGCTGGTCGAGAGAGACGATCGCGCCACCCAGGTCGCGAGGATGGAGATGGATCGTCTCGATGTCGTCGAAGGCGATCTGCCAGACGATCCGGACGCCGAGGCGGTCCAGCCGGCACCGATCCGCCTCGAGGTCGTCGGTCTGCAGGATCACCATGTAGCCACCGTCGCCCCCGCGGCGGTCGAGCCAGCGGCCCGCGGTGGTGTTCTCGGCGACGGGGGTGACGACCTCGAGGAAGGTGTCACCCACCGGCATGACGGCGTTCTTCAGGCCGAACTCCGCGACGCCGGGGTCGTGGAAGGCGACCTCGATGCCCAGAACGGCCGTGAGATCCGCGACCACCGGATCGAGCTGCCGGGCGACGAGCGCGACCTGACGGAGGCGCATCATCGTCAGCGGCCCTGGAAGCGGGGCGCCCGCTTCTCCACGAACGCGGTGACCCCCTCGCGGTGATCGGCGGTCTGCCCGCAGCGGAGGTGGGTAACCGCTTCGCGATCGAGCACCGTGCGGAAATCGGCCGTGAGGGACAGGTTCACGTTCTCCTTCATGTAGCGGTAGCTGACCAGGGGGCCGCTTGCGATCCGCTCCGCGATCCGTCGGACCTCGGCGACGAACGTCTCGTGCGGGAAGACGCGGTTCACGAGACCGATCCGGTCGGCCTCCTCGGCCGAGATGACGTCTGCCAGGAAGAAGAGCTCCTTCGCCTTGATGGGGCCGACGCGTCTCGTCAGCTGCCAGGTGGTGCCGAAATCGCCCCCGAACCCGACCCTGGCGAAAGCCGTGCCGAAGCGTGCCCGCTCCGAGGCGAAGCAGAGGTCGCACGAGAGCGCGATGCCGAGCCCGGCGCCTGCCGCCGGGCCGTTGACCGCCGCGATGGTGACTTTCGGCATCTCGGAGAGGAGCCAGGAGAGCTGATGCCACACCCGTTGCCGGTCGACCCGCTGCTCGAAGGTCAGGCCCTCGCCGGCCGCCGCGCCCATCGCCGACACGTCGCCGCCTGCGCAGAAGCCTCGCCCCTCCCCCGTCACCACCACGACCCCGACCTCCGGGTCCTGCGCGCAGTGCCGGAGCTGCTCGGTCACTCCCAGGATCATCGCTTCGGAGAGCGCGTTCAGCTTCTCGGGACGGTTGAGGGTGAGCGTTGCCACCCGGTCGGAGAGATCGAACTTGAAGTCGTCGCTCTGGGTCGTCATGGGCACCCTCCTGGATGCGGCCGGACTATAGCGAGGGGGTCGGCGTGGGGGAACGCGGTCTCTCGCGGCGAAGGGCGCCATGGTGTAGCAGCCGTCCGGGCACTCCATGGCCGGACGACTCCAGGGCAAGGTGGCGATCGTGGTGGGGGCGGGTCAGACGGCCGGCGACACGATCGGCAACGGACGGGCTACGGCGATCCTCTTCGCGCGCGAGGGCGCACGCGTCATGCTCGTCGACCGCGACCTCGCCTCTGCCCGGGAGACCGAGGCGATGATCCGGCAGGAGGGCGGGGACGCCTTCGCCTGCGAGGCCGACATCGTACGCGAAGCGGACTGCCGGGCGTTCGCCGAGAGGTGCCGGGCCACCCACGGTCGGATCGACATCCTCCACAACAACGTCGGTATCGGTACGGGCGACGCCGGACCGGTGCATCTCACGGAGGAGGCCTGGGATCACATCTTCGCCGTCAACCTGAAGGGCATGTTCCTCACCTGCAAGCACGTGCTGCCGATCATGCGCGAGCAGCGGGCGGGCGCGATCGTCAACGTCTCGTCGATCGCCTCGGTCTGCGCGGTCGGCACGCTCGCCTACAAGACGTCGAAGGCGGGCGTGAACGCCCTCACCCATTCGCTCGCGCTCGGGAATGCCCAGCACGGCATCCGCGTGAACGCGATCCTCCCGGGGCTCATGAACACGCCGATGGCCATCGAGGGGATCTCCCGCGAGCGCGGCGTGCCCAAGGAGCGACTGATCGAGGTGCGCGACGCCCAGGTCCCGCTCGGACAGAAGATGGGCACGGCGTGGGACGTCGCCCATGCGGCCCTCTTCCTCGCCTCGGACGAGGCGAGGTTCGTGACCGGCGTCCTTCTCCCCGTGGACGGCGGGCAGAGCGCGAGAATCGGCTAGGAGGCTGACGTCCGGCCTGCTAGCGCACGGTCACGAGTACCCGCCGCTCCCGGGGGCCGTCGAGCTCGACCAGCATCACGGCCTGCCAGGTTCCGAGGCAGAGCCGGCCATCACGAACCGGGACGGTTTCCCCCGGACCGAGGATCGCCGCCTGGATGTGTGATGCGGCGTTCCCGTCGACCCGGTCATGCCGCCAGATCCCCGCGGGGATCAGACGGTCGAGGGCATCGAGCACGTCCACGCACACGTTGGGGTCGTCGTTCTCGTTGACGATGACCGCCGCGGTAGCGTGCGGGGTGTAGACGCTGCAGAGTCCCTCGGCGAGCCGCGACTCCGCGACCACCGCCGCGACGCGCTCGGTCAGATCAATCATCTCCCGCTTGGCGGTCGTTCGGATGCGGAACTCCGTCACGGTGGGCCTCCACGCCGCGCTCGACCGCAGCGGCCGGTACGATCGCGGCTCCCTCCGCGGGTGCCGGCGACACGCGAACCGGCACGCCACCCGCGTCCTCGAGCGCCGAGACCAGGAGCTGCTGGTCCGCGTGGTCGGCGAGGTGCGCTCGCTCGAGGGCGGCGGTCGCCTCGCGGAAGAGCGCGGGCGCATAGCCGTAGATGTCCTGGTGGGCTTCGACGTACACGACCCCGCCCCGCGCCCCGGCCTTGACCGGCTGGTAGGTGAACTCGCCGGGCGTGCCCACCGGCACGAGGGGGAACAAGCGCTCGATGTCCTCGGGGTAGAGCCGCACGCAGCCGTGGCTCACCTGCATCCCGACTCCCCACGGGATGTCGGTTCCGTGGATGCCGTAGAGCGGCAGCGTGAGCTCGATCCGGTACTTGCCGAGCGGGTTCTCCGGGTCGCCCCCCGGGATGAACGTGCGAGGGTCGCCGCGCTCGGCGATGTGCTCCTTGCGGATCGACTCGGGAATGTTCCACTGGGGGTTGACCGTCTTGCCGCGGATCTTGAACTTCCCGCTGGGCGTGCGCCAGTCGTCGCGGCCGAGACCGACCGGATACGTGTACACCATCGTGGTGTGCGGGTCCTGGGGCGCGCGGCGATAGAAGAAGAGCCGCATCTCGGGGATGTTGACCACCACGCCCTCGTACGAGCAGCAGGGGAGGATCCATTCCGTCGGCAGGAGAATCGTCGCGCCCGCCGGCGGCACCCAGGGGTCCATCCCCGGGTTGGCGTCCACGATCTCGTTGTAGCCGAGGTCGTAAAAGCGGGCGAGATCGATGAGCGTGTCGCCCTTCCGGATGCGGTAGGTGCGCACCTGCCCGACCACCGTCTCGGACGGCACTCCCCCCTTGGGCGGCGTCGGGATCGAGAACGCAGGGATCGTCTTCCGGTTGAAGGCGTCCTCGTCGAACTCCGCGCGCACCGTGTCGACGACGCCGGTCACCGCGACCGCAGCCAGCGCACACGCCAGTCGTCGCATCATGAAGCCCCCTCTTCCCCTCCGCGGCTACGGTACCGGCGTCTGCCGGCCCTGACAAGGTCACGTTCGGCGCGCGGCTTCAGAGCGGTACGCCGAGCGCTGTGAGGTTTGCGCGGAGCTCCCCCGCGTCGACGGCGGGCAACGGCGTACCGCGCGGGCGCGCGAGCGCGACCGCCGTCGCGGCAGCCTGCCCTTCGCTCATGCAGGGGCCGAGAACGCGCACCGAGGCGAAGGCCTCGCGGGTGGCGGAGACGCACCGTCCGGCGACGAGCAGGTTCTCGATTCCCTCGGGGAGCAGACAGCGGTACGGCACGGTGTACCAGAGGCCGTCCTCGAGGAACCGCCAGTCGGTTCGCCCGTCCGCCACGTGGAGCTCGACCGGCCAGGCGGAGCGACAGATGCCGTCCTCGAACTTCCGCCCGCCGAGGACGTCCTCTTCCGTGAGAGCGTAGCGGCCGCGAATACGGCGGGTCTCGCGCACGCCGAGCCGCGGCGCCGTGTCCGAGATGAATGCCTCGGCGAAGCCCGGCATGTGCGTCCGGAGGAACGCCGCACACACCTCCGCCTGCTCGCGGCCCAGCATCTCGCCGAGCGTCAGCTCGCCGGCATCGCTCGCGTCGGGCGCGCGCCCCTCGATGGCGACGCGGCTGAGCGCGACCAGGACCTCGCCGGGCCTCCCGCTCGGGATCAGGTTCCCGGTGCGGCGCGGAAGCCGAGCCGACTGGAAGTGCTGCTCGAGGAGATCGTTCAGGCTGAAGATGTGCGGGAGCGCCGTCTCGAGGTCGACGTGCTGCATGTAGAACATCATCGAGGGGTACTGGAGCGCCCGGCCCTTCTCGGTGGGTACGCCGGCGGCGAGCGCGAGCGCGGCATCTCCGCTCGCGTCGATGAAGTAGGGCGCGCGCATCGCGACCTCTCCCCCCCGGGTCGCGACGGTGATCGCGTCGATTCGGTTGCCGCCCACGAGCGTCCGCAGAAAACGGGCGTGCAGGTAGACCCGGAGGTTGCGTTCGGCCTGCGTCAGGGTGTCGTAGAGTCGCTTCAGCTCCCAGGGCACGTAGGGCACCGCGGCCGTCGTCTTGAACGGGACGGGTCCGTAGCACGCACCCCGCTCGCGCAGCCGACGCTCCACCTCGGCGGGGAACCCGCCCACGAGCGGCGCGAAGTCGGTGCTGGGCTCGCGGTAGTAGAAGCCGCAGAAGGTGCCGACGGCGCCGCCGGTCGACATTCCGCCGAGGAAGGGGAAGTCCTCGATCAGCACGGTGCGAAGCCCCGCGCGCGCCGCCGTCACCGCGGCGGCGGTGCCGGCCGAGCCGCCGCCCACCACGACCAGGTCGGCCTCCTCGACGACGGGCAGGTGGGCGGGAGGGACGGTTACGCCGTCGGCGGGCATGCGACGGCTCCTCAGGTCGCGTCTCGCCCGGCGGGCGGAGCTTCCCGGATCCGCGCCGCGACGGCCGGGACGGCTTTCAGGATCATGTCGAGCGCCGCAACCCGGTCCCCGGTCGCGGCGGCGAGCCGCTCGCGGTAGGACGCGAGCGCCTGATCGAGGTCGGCCTCGCGGCCCTCGACCACCGCGTCCTGCCCGTCGAGGCAGGCGTTCACGCGCTCGGCCAGCTCCTCGAGCTGCTTCTCGCCGTCCTCGCCGAGACGCGAGCCGATCATGTCGGTCCACAGCGAGGAGAACGCGTAGGTCGCGGGCACCTGACGCCGGAGACCGCCGGTCAGGAGGTGGAGGCGTTCGGCGAGGGCCACCGGGCTGTTGAGCCCGCGCCGCGAGGTGAAGGCGTTCATGCGGACGAAGCGCTCGCGCAGCTGCTCGACGCCGTGGTGCTCGGCGAGTGCGGTGACCGCTTCCGTGAACTCGGCGAGCGTCAGGTTGGCCATCCCCCAGGCTTGATGGCGGCTCCGCGCCGGGCTGTCAACGACCCGAGCGACGTGGTAACCGGGGCCGTCTCAACCACCAGGGAGGGTATCTCATGGCGCTGGACGTCGCGCTCGTCACCGGGGCCTCGAGCGGCATCGGCGCGTCGCTCGCGCGCCGTATCGCGCGTGAAGGCCGGAACCTCGTGCTGGTCGCCCGCCGGACGGATCGGCTGGAGGCGCTCGCGCGCGAGCTCGAGCACGCGCACAAGATCCGCGCTCACGTGATCGCGCGCGACCTGGTTCAGGCGGGCGCGGCCCGCGATCTCGTGCGCGAGGTCGAGGGTCGAGGCCTCGCCGTCGACTGGCTGGTCAACAATGCCGGTTTCGGTACGGTCGGGCGCTTCGCCGGTCTTCCTGTCGACCGCGAGATGGACGAGATCCGTCTGAACGTCGAGGTGCTGGTTGAGCTCACCGGCCGCTGTTTGCCGGCCATGGTCGCACGCAGGCGGGGGGCGGTGATGAACATCGCCTCGCTCGGCGCGTTCGGTCCAGGTCCCTACATGGCGACCTACGTGGCGACCAAGGCGTTCGTCCTCAGCTTCTCGGAATCGATCGCCGTCGAGCTCAAGGGGACGGGCGTCGACGTGCTGTGCGTCTGCCCGGGCTTCACGCGCACCGAGTTCCAGGACAAGGCCGAGGTGGACGTCAGCCCGGTGCCCGCCATGGCGTGGATGTCGGCCGACGACGTTGCGGATCAGGCGGTACAAGCCGTCGGACGCCGCACCGTGCTCGTGAACGGGGCGATCAACAGTGCGACCGCGACGATGACGCGCTTCCTGCCCCGCGGCATGGTGGCCCGGATGGTCGCCGGGATGCTGAAGCCGAAGGAGGCCTGAGCGGCATGCCGTTCCGCGGCCGCTGCGCGCTTGTCCCCGTCGTGGTCGGAATGCTCCTCGCGTCGCGCCCCGGTCGGGCAGACGAGCCGCCGCTCCCCGAGGTCGCGACCGCGCTCGGTCGGATCCAGGAGCACTCCACGATCGACCTCACCACCATCGGCCGGAAGACGGGGAAACCCCATACGCGACCGGTGTGGTTCGTGGTCGACGACGGGAAGATCCTCGTGCAGGCGGGCAAGGACAAGCGGGACTGGTACGAGAACCTCCTCCAGAATCCGACCGTGACCGTGCGCCAGGGCGACTACCAGTTTCGCACGCACGCCAAACCGATCACCGACCCGGAGCGCACGAAGCGGATCCACGACCTCTTCCTGCACAAGTACACGAGCGCGTGGCTGCTCTCCTTCGTTGGCTCCTCGATCGGGCGGGGACAGCCCGTCGAGCTGCAGCCACAGGCCGTGGCGGTGCAGCATCCGAAGTAGCTAGCGGGGGAGGAGAAGGTAGAGCGCGCCGTGCTCGCGGAGCGCGCCGGCCCGTTCGCCCGCGTCGGCGCCGGAGCCGAGGAAGAGATCGGCGTGCGCACCCTGCACGGCCGTGCCGACGTCCTGGCTCACGACGAACCGGTGGACCGACGGCGTCGCCAGGTAGGCGAGGGTGCCGGGTGGCACGAGGCGAGGATCGGTGGCGACCGATCGTCCGGGAGTGAGCTCGACGCCCAGGCTCCCGACCGGACCCCCAGCGGCGAAACGGAAGAACGTGTAGCGTTCATTGCTCGCGAGGAGCGCCTGCTGCTCGTCGGGAGGCATCGCCTGCAGCGCACGCCGTATGTCCGCGACAGTCGCATGGCCGGGTGAGAGCAGCCCCCGCGCGACGAGCGTCTGCCCGAGGCTCCGGTACGGCCGGCCGTTCGTGCCGGCGTATCGGAGGCCGAGTCGGGTGCCATCGGCGAGACGGAGAAGGCCGGAGCCCTGAACTTGCAGCATGAATACGTCGACCGGATCGGCGGCCCAGGCGAGCTCGAGGCCCCGACCGGCGAGCGCACCCGCCTCGATCTCCCCGCGCGTGGGGAAGGGTCGGAGGCGGCCGTCCTCGACGCGGCCAACGATCGGCCGGCACGTGCACCCCGGGTCGAGCGTGCCGGGATCGACGCTCACCAGGTCGGCAGGGCGCGCATAGAGCGGATACCGGTGCGTTTCGTCCGGGGTGAGGCGACCGTCGAGCTCCGGCTCGTAGTAGGCGGTGAGGAGGAGCGGGCGGCGCACGCGCATCACCCGGAAGGCGCGCGCCACGGCGCTCCGACGAGCTTCCGGATCCGCCACCATGTCGACGATCTCGAGCAGCTGCCGGGCGGCGGCGGCATCCGCGGGGCGCGTGTACGCGGGCAGGCTGCGCTCGATCGCCTCCCGCAACGACGCGGGGTCGATATCCTCCCGGAGGGGCGGAAGTTGCCCGGCGCCGACGCCGACCAGTGGATTCTCCGGCGCGCCGCGCAGTGCCGCACAGGCGGCGAGCAGCGCGCAGCCGAGCGTCAGCGCCGTGCGCGCCGCGCTCACGCGTCGTAGACCGCTCGTGCTGCCGCGACCGATGCTCCGGGCGCCACCCGGCGCCCCTCCGCGCGGAGCGCTTCCTCCAGGGCCGACAGCACGGCGAGCACGTGGATCCGCTGGCTCGACTCGCCCATGAGACCGATGCGCCACACCCGCCCCTTCATGGGCCCGAGCCCGCCGCCGATCTCGATGCCGTGTGCGCTGAGCAACCGCCCGCGCACGCGCGCTTCGTCCACCCCCTCGGGTACGGTGACTGCGTTCAGCATCGGCAGGCGATGCCCCTCTTCGGCCGCGAGCTCGAGACCCAGAGGAGTGAGTCCCGCGGCCAGCGCGGCGTGGTTCAGACGATGACGGGCGAAGCGCGCGGGAAGCCCTTCCTCGGCGACCAGGCGGAGCGCCTCCCGGAGCGCATAGTTCATCGAGATGGGCGCGGTGTGATGGTAGACGCGCTCCTCGCCCCAGTAGCGTTCGAGCAGCGTGAGGTCGAGGTACCAGCTCTGCACGCGGGTTTTGCGCCGGTGCAGGACCTCGAGCGCGTGCGGGCCGAAGGTGACGGGCGCCAGCCCGGGCGGGCACGAGAGGCACTTCTGCGTCCCGCTGTAGGCGGCGTCGATGCCCCAGGCGTCGATCTCGACCGGAGCGCCGCCGAGCGACGTGACGCAGTCGGTGAGGAAGAGCGCACCGTGGTCGTGAGCGAGCCGGACCGCGTCCTCGAGCGGCTGCCATGCTCCCGTGGACGTCTCGGCGTGCACGAGGGCCACGAGCTTCGGGCGCCGACAGCTGCGCAGACCGGCCTCGATCTGCTCGGCGCGGACGATGCGTCCCCAGGGCGCCTCGACGCGCACAGCCGTCGCCCCCGCACGCTCGGCGACCTCTGCGAGACGCGTGCCGAAGACGCCGTTCACGCCCACCACGATCTCGTCGCCCGGCTCGACGAGGTTCACGATGGCCGCCTCCATCCCGGCGCTCCCGGTGCCCGAGATCGGGAGCGTGAGAGGATTCTCGGTGGCGAACACGAGGCGGAGCAGCTGCTTCACGTCCTCCATCATCGCCACGAAGGCGGGATCGAGGTGGCCGAGCAGCGGCGCCGCCATCGCCCGGAGGACACGGGGATGCACCTGCGACGGGCCCGGACCCAGGAGGATGCGGGCGGGAGGGGTGAACTCGCCGGGAATCGCCCTCACGGGCGAGCACTGTACACGAGGGCCGCCCCCGTCGTCACGGGAGGGGCGGCGACGGCCGGGGCGGCGGTGATCAGTGCGCCGCCGCGTCCGACTTGCCGTGCGACTTCGTGCTCGACTTGGTCGCACCGCCCTTCGCCTCGATCGAGGTCGCGGTCATGACGGCAAGCTCACCCATCGTGTGACGCGACGCTGCCTTCTCAGGGCGGGCCGTGCAGGCTAGAGTCCGCTGGCGAGGGGAGATCGCGGTTCGATGGATGCGAAGCTGTTGTCGGCGGTGCGCTCGACCTTTGCGGGGAGCGCGTCGAGCGTGACGCTCGGTGCCCCCGTCTACCAGGGAGAGTGCGCGCCCGAGCCGCTCGTCCGGCTGCCCCTGGCGATGATGAACCGCCACGGGCTCATCGCGGGAGCGACCGGCACCGGAAAGACGAAGACGCTCCAGCTGATCGCCGAGCAGCTCTCGACCGCGGGCGTGCCGGTCTTCCTCGCCGACCTGAAGGGCGACGTCTCGGGGATCGGCGTGCCGGGCGAGTCGAACGAGCGCGTGCAGGAGCGAGCGAAGCAGACGGGCTGGCCATGGAGCGCGAACGCCTGCCCGGTCGAGTTCCTCAGCCTCTCGGGCACGCGCGGGGCACAGCTCCGGGCCACGGTCTCGTCGTTCGGTCCCCTGCTGCTGGCCAAGGTACTCGGCCTGACCGACACCCAGTCGAGCGTGCTGGCAATGGTCTTCAAGTACAGTGACGACCGGCACCTCGACCTCCTCGACTTCGCCGACCTGCGGGCGGTGCTGCGCCACCTCTCCGGCGAGGGCGAGGCGGACCTGAAGGACTACGGCAGTATGTCGCCGGCCTCGGTCGGGGTGCTGCTGCGCCAGATGGTGGCACTCGAGCAGCAAGGGGCGCTCGCCTTCTTCGGCGAGCCCGAGTTCGAGCTCGCTGACCTGATCCAGACCGAGCGGGACGGTCGCGGTCGGGTGAGCGTGCTCGAGCTGACGGACGTCCAGGACAAGCCCGCCCTCTTCTCTACCTTCATGATGTGGCTGCTGGCGCGCCTCTACCACGAGCTGCCGGAGGTCGGGGACATCGTGAAGCCGAAGCTCGTCTTCTTCTTCGACGAGGCGCATCTCCTGTTCGCCGGCGCGAGCAAGGCGTTCCTCGACCAGGTCCAGCGGGTCGTACGGCTGGTGCGCTCGAAGGGTGTGGGGATCTTCTTCGTGACGCAGAGCCCGAAGGACGTCCCGGCAGACGTCCTGGGCCAGCTCGGCCATCGCATCCAGCACGCCCTTCGCGCCTTCACGCCCGACGATGAGAAGGCACTCGGGGCCGCGGCGCGGACGTTCCCCAGGACACCCTTCTACGACGTCAAGGAGACGCTCACCACGCTCGGGATCGGCGAGGCGCTGGTCACCGTGCTCGGGCCGAACGGGGTGCCCACTGCCCCCGTCGCCACGCGTCTGGTCCCGCCCGCATCGCGCATGGGGCCGCTGACCGAAGCGGAGATGGCGCAGCGGTTGTCGTCGTCGGCTCAGGTCCGGAAGTACGCCCACGCGGTCGACCGCGAGAGCGCCGAGGAGAAGCTCGCGGCCGGCGCGCGGGAGGCGGGGCATTCCGAGCCCGCGCCTGTGCCGCGGCGCGGGAAGGAGCCGCCCAGCACGCTCGAGCAGGTCCTGAGGTCGCCCGTCACGCGCACGGTGGCCGGGGTCATCACGCGAGGACTCATGGGGGCGCTCCTGGGGACGCGTCGGCGTTAGCAGTTCGCGCGATGCTGCTGGCCCCTCTCGTCGCCCGTCTCCGCAGCATCGTGGGGGTGGAGGGGGTGATCGATCGGCCCGAAGCGCTCCTCGTCTACGAGTGCGATGGCTACACGCTCGAGCGCGCGGCCCCCGAGGTGGTGGTCCTGCCGCGGACGCCCGCCGAGGTGGCGAGCGCGCTCCGTCTCCTCGCCGCGGAGCGGATCGCCTTCGTGCCGCGCGGAGCGGGGACGGGGCTCTCGGGTGGCACGCTGCCGGTCGGCGCCCCCGTCATGATCTGCACCAGTCGCATGCAGCGCATCGAGGCGATCGACGTGGCCAACCGCCGCGTCGTCGCGCAGGCGGGAGTCGTGAACCAGTGGGTCTCGAATGCCGTGCGCGCCCACGGCCTCTGCTACGCGCCCGATCCGTCGAGTCAGCCTGCCTGCACGATCGGGGGCAACGTCGCCGAGAACTCGGGAGGCCCCCACACCCTCAAGTACGGCGTCACGACCAATCACGTTCTCGGCGTCGAGCTCGCTCTCCCTTCGGGGGAGCTCGTCGCGCTGGGCGGCGCGGTCGAGGACCGGCCGGGCTACGACCTGGTCGGGCTCGTGGTCGGCTCGGAGGGGACCTTCGGCATCGTCACCCGCGCGACGCTCCGCCTCGTGCGTCTGCCGCAGGCGTATCGCACCTTCCTCGCCGTCTTCGATTCCGTCGAGGCGGCGAGCGAGGCCGTGTCCGGCATCATCGGCGCGGGCCTCGTGCCGGCCGCCCTCGAGATGATGGACCAGCTCATCATCCAGGCGCTGGAAGCCGCCTTTCACGTCGGGCTTCCGACCGACGCCCAGGCGGTTCTGCTGATCGAGCTCGACGGCCCCGTCGCGGGGCTCGACGCGCAGAGCCAGCGCGTGGAGGCCGTGTGCCGCAGCAACGGCGCGCGCGAGCTGCGCGTCGCGCGCGACGACGCCGAGCGGGCCACCCTCTGGAAGTGCCGCAAGCGCGCCTTCGGCGCGATCGGCCGCCTCGCGCCCAACTACTGCACGCAGGACGGTGTCGTCCCCCGTACCCGCGTGCCCGACATCCTGCGCGCGATCGGCGCCGCGGCGGCGCGGCACCGGCTCCGCGTGGCGAACGTCTTCCACGCCGGCGACGGCAACATCCACCCCATCCTGCTCTTCGACGAGCGGGACCGCGACGAGGTGGCGCGCGTGCTGGCCGCGGGCCGGGAGATCCTGGAAGCGTGCGTGGCGCTCGGGGGCAGCATCACGGGCGAGCACGGCATCGGAGTCGAGAAGATCGACCAGGTCCCGCTCCTCTTCGGTCCCGACGACCTGCGCGCCATGATGCGTCTCCGGGCCGTGTTCGATCCGGAGGGACGCGCCAATCCGCACAAGATCTTCCCCGATGCGAAGGTGTGCGTCGAGACGCGCGCCCCGCGTCGGCAGGTCGCGCTGTGAGCGCATGGGCCGAGATCGTGGGCGCGACCCACGCGCGCCCGGGCGGTCCCGGCGATGCCGTCGACGGGCTCGTGCCGCGCTGGGTGGTGAGCCCGGGCAGTGTGGCCGAGGTACAGGGCTGCGTGCGCGCCGCGGCCGCCGGGGGGCTGGCGCTGGTCGCGAGCGGTCGCGGCGCGCACCTCGACGTCGGCGCACCCCCGCGCCGTCTCGACGTGCTCCTCCGCCTCGACCGGCTGGGGCGGGTCCTCGATCACCAGGCGCACGACATGACGGTCACCCTCGAGGCCGGGTGTCCGCTCTCGCTCGTGGCGGACACGCTCGCCCGCGCGGGACAGTGGCTCCCGCTCGACCCGCCCCGACCCGCGACGACCACGGTCGGTGGCCTCCTGGCCGCCAACCTCGCGGGACCACTCCGCACCTCACAGGGACGTGCGCGCGATCTCCTCCTCGGCATCCGGGTGGTGGGAAGCGACGGTTGCGTGGTGGTGGGGGGCGGACGCGTGGTCAAGAACGTCGCGGGCTACGATCTCCCGAAGATGCACGTGGGCGCGCTCGGCACGCTCGGCGTGATCGTGGAGGCGACCTTCAAGATCCGTCCACGTCCGGAACGGGAAGAGGCGGTGGTGGTGGCTTGCCCCACCGCGTCTGCCGCCGCCGACGCGGGACTCGCCATCCTGGACGGCGGGGTGCCGCCCCTCTGGCTCGAGGTGACGGGGCCGGGCGAGCTCGCCGAGGGGCCGGGATGCGGCGCGGCGGCCGTCGTCGGTCTGGGCGGCCTCGTGGAGGAGGTGGATGCAGGGCGCGAGCTGGTGCGCGAAGCGGCCTCCCGCCGCGGCCTCCGTACCACGATCGTCAGCGACGGGGCGGCGCTCCGTGGCCGGCTTGCCGATTTCTCCGTGGCACCCGCCGCCGGCGTGCTCCGCGCCGCGACGCTGCCGACGGAAGTGGGTCCGGTCGTCGAGACGACGGTGGCCGCGGCGCGCGAGACGGGCGTCGACGTGCGTTGCCTTGCGGACCTGGCGAGTGGCATCGTGCGCATCGCGGTGGCGGAAGCGACGGCCCTGCCGGTCCTCTTGAAGATCCTCCGTCCTGCCCTCGAACGCGACGGTGGATCCGTGGTCCTGGAGCGCAGCCAGGGCGCCGTCAAGGCGGGGCTCGACGTGTGGGGAGATCCCGGGCCGGGCATGGAACTCATGCGGAGGCTCAAGGTTACCTTCGACCCGAGCGGCATCTTCGCGCCCGGACGGTTCGTGGGAGGCCTCTAGCCTGCGCGCCGTCTTCTACTTCGATCTCGGTGACGACCACCTCGAGGCCGCCGCCGCGGCGAACCGGCATGGTGGAAACGCCCGCTAGCGTGCGCTTCGTCGACCACGCGGCGCTCGGCGCGTGCGTGCATTGCGGGCTCTGCCTCGCGTCGTGCCCGACCTACCTCGAGCTCGGCGAGGAGGCGGACTCTCCGCGCGGCCGCATCCATCTCATGAGCGCGCTCGAATACGGGCGGCTCTCGCCGTCGAGTGAGGTGACCCGCCACCTCGATCTCTGCCTCGGCTGCCGCGCGTGCGAGACGGCGTGTCCGTCCGGCGTCCGGTACGGCTCGTTGATCGAGGCGGCCCGGCCGTATGTCGAGGCGCATCGACCACTCGTCGCTCGCTGGAGTCGCCGCGCCCTGGCCCGCGTGCTCACCTCGCCGCGCGTGGGAGCATCGATCTTCGCGTCGCTCCGGCTGCTGGGTGGTCGGCGATGGCTCGGCGCGATCGCGCGCCGCGTCCCGACGGGACCGGGGGCATGGATGGCGCTCGCCGCGGCCATGCCGGTCCGGCGCCGGGTGCCACGCCTGCCCGCGGAGCTGCTGCCAGAAGGACCGGCGCGCGGGACGGCCGTCCTGCTGACGGGCTGCTCGGCAGCCACGCTCTTCCCGTCGACGGTGCTCGCCGCGGCCCGCCTTCTCCGGCGCGCGGGGTTGCGCGTCGTCGTGCCGCCACGCCAGCGCTGCTGCGGGGCGCTCGCACTCCACCTGGGCGACGCTGACGGCGCGAGGACGCTCGCCCGCCACACCACGGCGGTGCTCGACGGCCGTCCCTTCGACTGGGTGGTGTCGACCGCCGCCGGATGTGGTGCGCTCGTCCGCGAGTACGATCACCTGCTCGTCGATCAACCCGCGGCCAGCGCGGTCGCGGCTCGGGCCCGTGACGCGCTCGATCTCCTCGCCGAGCTGGGGCTCCCGCCACCCATCCATCCACTCGGTCGGAGCGTGACGGTGCACGACCCCTGCCATCTGGCTCATGGGCAGGGCGTCCGCATGGCCGCGCGGGCGCTTCTCGCGGCGGTGCCGGGCGTGCGGCTCGTCGAGCTGGAGGAAGCCGACGTCTGCTGCGGCAGCGCCGGCACCTACAACCTGACCCAGCCTCGCATGGCCCGCCGGCTGCTCGCGCGCAAGCTCGACCACATCGCGGCCACCGGGGCCGAGGTGGTGGCCGCTGCGAACCCCGGTTGTCTCCTCCAGATCCGCGCGGGCGTGATCGCGCGCGGTCTGCCGATCGAGGTCGAGCATCCGCTCGACCTCCTCGCGGCTGCGCACGGCGTCACCTGAGCTTCGCAGCGGCTAGAGCACCAGGCCGCCGTTCGGCGACAGGACCTGGCCGGTGAAGTACGTGCTGCCCGGACCCGCGAGGAAGAGCGCCGTCGCCGCGATCTCGCGCGCCTCTCCGAGTCGCCCGACCAGCGTCTGGGTGGCGACCAGCGCGCTGTAGGCGGCGCGCTGCGCGCCCAGCACGTCGAGGATCGGCGTGTCGATGTAGCCGGGGGCGATCGCGTTCACCAGGATGCCGAGCGGGCTGACCTCTCGTGCCACCGCCTTCGTGAACGCGATGATGCCACCCTTGGCCGCCGAGTAGTGCGGCACGCTGGCGATGCCGGTCGTTCCTGCGATACTCGCCATATTGATGATCCGCCCGCTCCGCCGCGGCTGCATCAGGGCCAGCGCCTCGCGCGTGCAGAAGAACGTCCCGTTCAGGTGGACCGCCAGCATGCGGGTCCAGCGCTCGTCGGTCATTCGCCGCGCGGCGTCGAGCGGGGTCGAGGCGCGGCCGGTGGTCGCGACCTCCTCCATCTGCCGCGCGATGCGCGCCTGCATGTCCGGATCGGCGTCGGCGTAGCCGGCGTTGTTGACCAGCACGTCGAGCTGGCCAGCCGTCGCGCGCGCGAGCTCGCCGAACCAGGTACGTACGACCCCCGAATCGGCGACGTCGCCAACCAGCGGGCCACAGGGCAGCGCCGCGCCCAGCCCGGCCAGCTCGTCCTGCACGGCGGCGGCCGCCGCCGGCCGGAGATCGTTCACGCCGACGCGCGCCCCGGCACGGGCGAAAGTCAGCGCGATCTCACGGCCGAGGCCGGAGCCGGCGCCGGTGACGAACGCGACTTTCCCGCCCAGCTCTGGCATGTGTCGTCCTCCCCTCAACCTCCAAGACCTGGCACCTGCGATACCACGATCGCGCCGGCGCGGGCGAGGGAAGGACCTTGACGGCGCGGCCCGAGCGACGGTAAGGCCTTTGCATGCGCATCCGCGTCGAATGTCAGAGGGAGCACACCAGCGAAGAGCCGCTGCGCTTCGTTCTCGGCGAACACACCATCGAGGTGGACGATCTGCTCGACCGTTGGTACGGCAACGATGCGGACTACTTCCGGGTGCGCGGTGCGGACGGTCACTTCTACGTCCTCAAGCACCACCGCGAGCCCGACGGCTGGGAGCTCACGTCGTTCACGCGCTGCGGCTCGCGCGGGACGAGCGTCCGCATGCGCGGTCCGCGGGTTTTGCATTAGTTTAGCGAGGGGCTCCGCCCCTCGCACTCCCCGCTCGCTTCGCTCGGCCGCGCGCTTCGCGCGCGGAGGCTCCATGCCCAGGCGGGCTCCGCGCTGCGGAGCCCGCGCTTACGGAGTGTCCTCCGTTGTGCCGGGGAAGCGGCCGGGGCGGAACATCACCTTGCGGTCCTTCACGACGAGCTGATCGTTCAGGAAGAGCTGGACCGCCTGCGAAAGGACCTTGCCCTCTAGCGCGCGGCCCTTCGCTTTCACGGCGTCGAGAGGGTCCTCGCCGACGTTGATGTGGAAGACGTCCTGCAGGATCACTGGGCCCGCGTCGAGCTGCTCGGTGACGAAGTGGGCGGTGCATCCCGACACGCGCACGCCCTCCTCCCACGCCTGCTTATAGGCGTTCGATCCGGCGTGGTACGGCAACAGGGAGGGATGGATGTTGATGATGCGGAAGGGATAACGGTCGATCAGCCGCGGCGTGAGGATCTGCATGTAGCGGGCGAGC
>DATILR010000317.1:0-4855 GCA_035476275.1 Binatus sp. (SeqCode)
GACATCTACCTGACCGGCCCGACCGACGGCGTGGTCCCGTGCCCGCGGTGTACGGGAACGCCCAGCACGTGCACCGCCGGCCCGAACGCCGGGCAGCCGTGCACGCCGGTCGGGACGCCGAGTGCCACTTCGCCGACCAGCCATGACTGCCCGCCGGCAGCGGCCGCGTTCATCGGAACGCTGCCGATCCCGTTCATGCTCTCTACGGGAAGCCAGTCGAAGACCTCGACCGATCTGAGCCAACCATTCGTCTTCTGCGGGTTCTGCGGGCAGCAGTTCAGCCCGAACTTCCAGGGACCGCCGGCCAAGGCGTGCACGGCGGACAGTCAGTGCACCACGGCTCCCTTCACTAGGTGCAGGCAGCGGACGAGCGGGGCCTTCGGTCAGGGACCGGCGCGCACCATCAGCGAGACCGGATCGGCGAGCGGCGCCTGCCTCAGCGACGGCACGCTCCACGACACCACGCTGGTGAGCGTCTTCTGCATCCCGCCCGCGTTCAACGCGACGGTGGATGCCGCCGGCGATCTCCCCGGTCCTGGCGCCGTCGCCCTGCCGGGACAGTCCCAGTTCATCCCGTGAGTCAGCGCCACGGGGAGCCGGCCCGACGGGCGGGCTCCCCGTGGCTTGATCGCCTCGCCGGGCGGCAGTAAGGGGACACGTGCCTCGCCGTCTCGCGGTCTGGGCCGCCGCCCTCGCGCTCACGAGCGCCGTCGCGGCGGCGCTGCCTTCCGAGATCGACCGCGCCCTCCGTGACAGCAAGTACGTCTACATCCAGAGCGAGCGGAAATCGCACCAGCTCGGGAAGCCGGCGGAGATCTGGTTCTTCTATGACGGCACCGCCGTCTACGTGGGCACGCGTCCCACCTCGTGGCGGGTGCGTCGCATCAAGGCGGGACGCCGCCGCGCGCACATCGCGGTGGGCAAGCCCGACGGTCTCGCGTTCGATGCCACGGGTGACCTCGTGCACGACGCCAAGATCGAGCAGCAGCTGCTGGAGGCGTACGCCAAGAAGTACCCCGAGGGTTGGACCCGCTTCGCGGACAGCTTCCGCGAGGGCTTCAAGACGGGCGACCGCGTGCTGGTGCGCTACACCCCGAAGTAGCCGTGGACACCCGGCGGGCGTTCCTCACCGACCGCACGGCGCTCGTCACCGGGGCGGGGGCGGGCATCGGCAAGGGCATCGCGCTCGCCTTCGCGTCGTTCGGGGCTCGGGTCGCCGGCCTCGAGATCGACGAGACGCGGGCACGGGCCACCGCGGCAGAGATCGAGGCCGCGGGCGGCCAGGCGCTGGCGCTCCCGACCGACGTGCGGGACGGCGACGCCCTCGCCGGGGCCGTCGCCGCGACCGTCGAGCGCTTCGGGGCGATCGACATCCTCGTCAACAACGTGGGCGGCACGTTCCGCGCGCCGTTCCTGGAGGTCGCGGAGAAGGGCTGGGACGCCATCGTGCGGACCAACCTGAAGACCGTGCTCCACGGGACGCGGGCGGTCGCCCCCGGCATGATCGCGCGCGGGCGGGGCGGCAGCATCGTGAACATCGTGTCGATCGAGGGAGTGCGCGCCGCGCCGCTCTACGCCGCCTACGCCGCCTGCAAGGCCGGCATCATCAACTTCACGCAGAGCATGGCCCTCGAGCTCGGTCCGCATCGCATCCGCGTGAACGCCATCGCCCCGGACATCTGCCTGACCGAGGGCCTCACGTCCCTGGTGGGAGAAGCGGAGCAGGCCCGGTTCGAGTGGATCGTCCCGCTCGGTCGGGCAGCGGTACCCGAGGACATCGCCGGTGCGGCCGTGTTCCTCGCCTCCGACCTCGCCGCCTACGTGACCGGCGTCACGCTGCACGTCGACGGCGGGACGCACGCGGCCGCCGGCTGGTACCGCGATCCCGCAACCGGCGACTGGGTACTGGGCCCGCAGCGCCGGTCGGACTAGCAGTCTCCAACTTGCGAGCGCCAGGGTGACGGCGGCGGGGGCCCCGCCGACGAGCGGGGGCCCGGCGAGCGCCCGTCCCAGGTGACCCACGTCAGCGCCAGCGCCGGGCCTAAGGACCCGCGAGGAGGTGGGGCCCCCGCCGCCGTCGCCCGCGCATGAGGAGTATCGAGCCGGAGACCACTAGAGCCCGTACACCCGCGCAACGTTCTCCCCCAGCAGCCCCCGCCGTGCCACCGGGGGAAGCCGACCGGCCAGCTCACGCAGCTCCTCCATGTAGTTCGCGTCGTGATCGCTGTGCGGGTAGTCGGTCGCCCAGAGGAAGCGATCGGCACCCACGTAGTCGATGACCGCCGGCAGGCCATGCTCATCGGGGTCGGCCGAGATCCAGCACTGGCGGCGCACGTAGGTGCTCGGCAGGTCGCGGAGCGTCATCGTCACGCGCAGCGAGCCCTTGTAGAGCGCGTCCATGCGGTCGAGCCAGAAGCCGAGCCAGCTGGCGCCCGACTCGAGGACCACGAGCTTCAGGCGGGGGAAGCGGTCGAAGGTCGCGTAGAGGAAAAAGGTCGTGAAGGCCTGCTGGACGGCCTGCGGGAAGATCATCCCGAGGTACCAGATCCCGTCGACCACGCTCTCGGGCCACGAGAGCCCGTCGAAGCGATGATGCAGGCTGCGCGCGGTCGGATCGACGCCGGTGTGGATGGCGATCGGCACGTCGAGCTCCTCCGCCGCGGCGAACAGCGGGTCGTGCGTCGGGTGGCCGTGCGGCACGCCGCTGAGCGTGAAGGGCAGCAGGAAGCCGCCGCGCGCTCCGGCGCGGACGGCGCGTCGCAGCTCCTCGGCGGCCGCCACCGGATCACCGAGGGAGAGATGCGCGATCGGCACCAGCCGACCGTCGCTTCCCGCCGTGAAGTCCTCGATCCAGCGGTTGTAGGCCCGGCAGTGGGCGAACGCGTAGCGTGGGTCGGTGATCTCCGCCTCCCACTGGAGCCCGAGGCTCGGGTAGAGCAGCGCCCGCGCGATCCCCTCGCCATCGAGCAGCGCGAGACGCGCGGCCGCGTCGGTCGCCGGCGCCGGCGCGTTCTCCGCGTAGCGGCCGGACAGGCAGGCGGCGGCCAGCGCCTCGAGCGGCTTTCCCATGCCGCCGAAACCACCCAGCATCTCGGGCGTGGTGAGCCGCGCCGGCCGTCCCTCGATCATCAGGGCGTCGCGCCCGTCGGGCCCGCGCCGGAGATGGATCGCCTGCTCGCGGTATTCGCGCTCCACGTAGCGGGCCCAGACGTCGGACGGCTCGAGCACGTGCCCGTCGGCATCGATGATGGACTCCATGAGGCGCCGATAGCCAGGACCGCGCGGGGCGTCAACGTGCAAACATTGACAGGGCCCCGCGCGGGCACTACTCGACGGGCATGTTCGAGGGCAAGGAACTCCGGCGGGTCATGGGACTCTTCGCGACGGGCGTGACCATCGTCACGACCCGCGACCGCCACGGGAACGTCTACGGGCTCACCGCCAACGCGGTCACCTCCCTCTCGCTCGTGCCGCCGCTTCTCCTCGTCTGCGTCGACAAGAAGGCCGAGACGTACGCGCACTTCTTCGACTCGAAGTGCTTCATCGTGAACATTCTGGCCGCGGATCAGGAGGCGCTCTCCACCCGCTTCGCGAAGTCGGGCGGCGAGAAGTTCGCGGGCGTCGCCTATCACCTCGGCCGGCTCGGCACCCCGATTCTCGACGGCACCCTCGGCCACGTCGAGTGCCGCATCGTCGAGACCCACGAGGGCGGCGACCACGTGATCCACGTCGGGGCGGTCGAGCACGCGGAGATCCGCGGCGGCCCCCCGCTCATCTTCTTCCAGGGTCAGTATCGGCACCTCACGGAGGGCTGAGCCGAACGAGCGCGCCCGTGCCGGGATTGACCGGCGCGATTGCACCCGGTTAAGGAACCCGGCGAATCAGACCTTGCTTCTCTGGAGGTGACGCCATGCGACATCCACTCCGCGCAGCACTCGTGGCGCTCGCTCTGAGCGTGGCCACCGCGGGCTGGGCGCAGACCGCGACCGAGATCAAGAAGGAGCTCTTCCCGAAGATCAAGAAAGCCCAAGCCGAAGGGAAGGATCTCGGCGAGGCGAAGACCGAGTACGACGCGGGCGACAAGGCGCTCCGGGATGGCATGCAGGAGGAGGCCCTCGAGCACTTCAAGAAGGCCAAGTCCCTGATGCCCCCGGGCTGAGCCGCACCGTCCATGGACCTCGGCATCCTGATGTTCGTGACCGAGCGGGCGCTGCCGGTCACCGACCTCGCACGCGCGTGCGAGGAGCGCAACCTCGAGTCGCTCTGGGTGCCGGAGCACCCGGTCGTCCCGGTCGAACACCAGACGCGCTATCCGCTCTCCGCGGACGGCAAGCTTCCCCGTCCGTACACCGAGCTCCCCGACTGCTTCGCCACCCTGGCCGCCGCGGCCGCGGTCACGCGGCGGCTCCGGATCGGAACCGGCATCTGCCTCGTGCCCGAGCGTGACCCACTCCTCACAGCGCACCAGGTGGCAACCCTCGACTGGCTCTCGGGTGGCCGGTTCCTCTTCGGCATCGGCGCCGGCTGGCTGAAGGAGGAGATGAACCTCTTCACCCCGCACTTTCCCTATCGCTTCGCCTTCATGCGGGAGGCGGTGGCGGCCATGCGAAAGCTCTGGACGGAGGACCGCCCATCCTTCGAGGGGAAGTGGGTCCGCTTCCCGCCGGTCGTCTGCCGGCCGCGGCCCGTCCAGCGCCCGGCACCGCCCGTCATCCTGGGCGGCATGGGTCCCAACGCCCTCAAGCGGGTCGCCATGTGGGGCGATGGGTGGATGCCGATCGGGATCTCCCCCGAGGCGCTGGCGGGCGCACGGCGAACGCTCGATGGTCTGGCGCGCGAGCGGGGACGCGATCCG
>DATILR010000318.1:0-4723 GCA_035476275.1 Binatus sp. (SeqCode)
ACGCGTCAGGTTGGCGCTCTTCTCAGCCACGAGCCGCGCTTTGACCTCGCTCTCGATCCGCACGTCCTGCCACGGATCCATCGTCGCGCACGCGGCGAACAGCGAGATCAGGACGACAAGCACCAAACCGCTTGCCGCGCCTCGCCCGATCATCTCAGTTTCGCACCGGGCTAGCATCGCGATTGCTCTCGCTGAATATCCGCTTGAGGAGATTGGGCCGGCCAGGCGTGCCCGGGCTCTCGGGCTCGGCGAGATCGAGCTTTACCTGGCCCTGGGCCGTATCGGGGGCAGCCGATGCTGCCGGAATGTCCTTCAGGCGCCCGCCATCGATCCCGGCCTTCTTGATCCCGTCACGCACCGCTTCCAGACGACGGGCGGCGAGCTGGGTGAGGTCCGGAGCGGGACCGCGTTCCGCCGAGGCCAGGGCGGCACGCAGCGCGTCGGCCGTCGCGGGCACGGGCGCGCCAGGGAAGCGTTCCTTGAAGAGGCGCGCGGCCGCCGCCTCCGGCGAGAGCCGTTCGTCGCGCGCGATCCGCTCGATCGTCTTGTCCAGAGGGCCCTGGCCGAGGGCGGCGGCGTCGTGAGACGACACGACCGGCGTCAAGGCCAGGCGCACCTCGGGCGCCTGGCCCAGAAATGCCGCGACTCGTGAAACGTGCTCGCGCGCGTCAGGCCCGAGCACGGCCTGCCCGGGGGCGAACGGAATCGGATCCAGGTCGATGCTGTCGATCCGGGCATCATCCGTGTACCGCACGCGCCCGATCCAGCTCAGCGGGGCGGTGATCGCCTTCACGACGACGTTCCGGATCGTGCTCCAGATCGCCTCACTGAAGTCGAAGCGCGGGTCGCTCAGGCGGCCGGTCACCGGCAACGCGACGCGGATATCCCCGTGCGAGTCCTTCATGAGCGAGACGATCATGCCGAGGGGCAAGCCTATGCGCGCCTTCGCTTCATCGGGGCCACCGGCGCGCGCGACCTGCAGGCGGCTCACCTGTACCTCGGTTCTCGCGTCGAGCGCATCCTTGTCGATGCGGCAGCGGATGGTCGTGGTGAGCCAGCCTTCGCGCGCTTGCCATGCCACTGTCCCGAGGAGATAGGGATTGGTGCGGGGGACCTCGAAGCCACGAAGGTCGCCGTTCACGTCGACGCGGAGCGGACCGCCGAGCGAGCCCAGTGTGCCGCGCAGCCCAAGCAGCGACGTGCCACCAAGGCGCCCGGTCAGCTCGAGCCGTGCCGCTTTCGCGCCGGGGTCGGTAGACAGCCCGTCGACACGCGCGGCCAACCGCTGCATGTCGAGCGCGAAGGGCGGCACGATGCGGTGATCGACGACGCGCACCCCCCCGTCGTCGATGGTAAGACGCTCGATCGTGACGGGCAGGAGCGGCTCGCCGGCCTTCGCGTCGCCCGTGTTCGATCCCGCGGTATCCGCCGCGCCTTTTGGCCCCGGCGCGACGCGCGGTGACAGCAAGGTGCGCAGGGTGAGGGCGCCCTCCCGGTCACGTTCGAGGAGTACCCAGGGCTGCTGCATCGCAAGCTCGCGAACAATTGCTCGGCGCGGCCAGTCCAGTTCCACCCCCGTCGCCGCGGCGCGCTCGACCCTCATGATCGTTCGCACGCCATCCCGGACGTCAACCTGCGAGATCGCGGCGTTACCGCGCGCCACCGCACGGCCCTCGGACAGCGGCGGGAGCACTACTGCCAAATCGAGGTCGGCGCGCCCAGTGATCCGCGCAGGGATTGGGAGATAGGACTGGTAGGGCGCAATCGCGACCCCCGTGCTCGAGACGCGGACGTCGGCTGTGAGGGGATCGATCCCGACGCGCCCGGCGACGCGGACCTGACCGCCGTCGGGGGGTTGCGCCGATGCTCGAACCGTGAGCGGCCCACGGACGGGCCACGACGCCCCCGTGACCGCGACGTCGATCCCGGCGAAGTCGAGCGCCGACCTCGGGTTCACCATGTCATCGCGCCAGGTCACTCGACCGTTCTTCACGACGAGTTCGCCAACGGCGATCTCCATGGGCGACGCCTTGTGCTCGCGCGCCGCGGCGGCGACGGCGCCATCGGGGCCGGAAGCAAATGAGCTCGGCTCACCCGCCGCACTCGCGGAAGTGCCGTTCGACCCATGCGCCGCAGGCTCGAAGAGATGGCGCAGCGGGAGCTCGCCCGTCTTGTCGCGCTCGACGGTCGCGCGCGGGGCGCTCACCACGACCTTCTTGACCGCCAGGCGCGTCGACCAGTGCATCTCGAATCCCGTCGCGGCCACCCGATCGGCGCCGATCACCTCCCGCCGGCCATCGCCAATCCCGAGCCGGTTCACCGCCACCGAGCCCTGGATGCGGCTGGGCACGCCGGGCGCCAACGGCTCGTCGGTACTCAGGTCCGCTCCGGCGATGCCGGCAATGTGCGCGCGAACCGGCAGCAGGTGGGCCCATGGCGCCAAGTCGACGCTCGCGAGCCGCAGCTTCAACTGGCTCGCCGCGGGTGGCGGGCGGAGGGTGCCGATGAGCCTGAGCGACCCGCCGCCCGGCACCGCGCCCTCGACGTCGAGCCGGCCCGGCATCGTGACCGGCCAAGTGACGTCAGCGATGCTCGCGCGGAGGGTCGACACGTGGTGCCGTCCCGGGCCCCCCGCTCCCGGCTCGAGCACATTCGCCGATCCCGCGAGCTCGAATCGGCCGACCGCGACCTTGTCATCCCGATAGAGGAAGTCGGAGAGTTGGACTGTCGCCTTCGGAACGACGAGGACGGGGTCGCGCTCGCCGGGCCGGGTCAGCGCGACGTCTTCCATCTCGCCCGTGATGTTGGCGCGGAGCCCATCGCGCGCGTCGAGCACCACGGCCAGCGTCGAGGTGGCACGTCCGCGCTCCAGCACAAAGGGAGCATCGGCGGGGAGATACAAGCGCGCGGGCCCCAGATCGAGCCCCGTCGTCGTCACAACCGCCTCGAAGTGAATCGGATACAGGCGGAACTTCTGCATCTGGAGCGACACGGGTGCGCCCGCGGTCACGGAGCGTGCCATAACGGTCCCATCGGCGCGCCGGGTCGAGAGGTTCTTCGCCTCGATCTCAATACTCTCGGACCGCCACGTGCGGGGCTCCGATAGGGCGCGATCCTCGAGCGTGATCGTTCCACCGGTCACGACGAAACGGTCCACGGTGACGTCGAGCGCCGACCCGCTGGACTCTTTGCCCTTCACGAGGTCCGAGAGATTGAAGTTGTCCGCGAACCGTATGACGCGGACCGTCGAGCCCCGGAGCACGAGATCCCGAATCCAAAGGTGTCTCCCGAGCAGCGCCAGGGGCTTCACCCGTACATCGAGCCGCTCGAAGTCGGTGAAGAGAGAGCCCCCCTCCCGCTCGAGGACGCGAAACCCGCGGATCATGATCCGGCCCGTGAACGGGTTGACCTCGAGCGCGTCGACGGTGACCTTGCGATGCGTCAGCGTCTCGAGCTCCGAGATCACGACGTGGCGGACCACCGTCGGCCACGCAATGACCAGTGCGATCGCGGCCATAATGGGGATCACGCACGCGACGGCGATGCTGCGGCGCGATTTCGAGGCGAGGTGGAACCGTTGAATGGATGCCATGGGCGGCCTCCTGCGAGTACGAGGGTGCATCCCATGTGCCAGCCGGGACGATCGGGCAGCCGCCTCTTCAATCCGGTTAATCGGACGCTGTGGCTTACGGCCTTCCTGTACTTATTGCCCTCCTATATAGCTATTGCCGGTCTTCCGGGTCTCCTGAAAGGCCGATTGTGGCACATGCAATGCACCGTGAGCGGTCAGGAGAGATGGTCATGCGAGTTTTTTACCGTCTCGTCATGGACACGCGGATGTCGCGATGCGCTGCCTTGAGCACTCCGCGGCTCATCCTCCACTCGAGTGAAAAGAGCGGCGATTCTTCGAGGACAGGCCGGCCGGAGACCGTAAGTAGCGAACTCAGGGACGTGCGTCATGACGCGGAGACTTCCGTGGTTGTCTACCACGCTCGCTTTCCTCGTGGGCGTGGCCGTGTCCTGTGACGCGGCCGTCGCTGCCGACAAAACCAAGGTGGACCGGGCGACCAAGCAGGTCGAGCAGGGCAGCTCACGTCGCTGGCCCTGAAGTCGTGCCCTGGCCGCGGCTTCAGGTGTGACGGGACCTGTATCGCGCCCGGTTCGAAAGACCGAGCAGGCGGAAGCCTCTACCCGGTAGGTCGGGACGGCTGTGGCATCGGCTCCTGGGGCGTTCCGCGTTCGAGTCTGGCATTTATGTCACGGGGAACGGAGCCCAGGAATGGGGTGACTGCCGCCGGAGGGGGCTAATGTTGGCTACGTTCCGTCGCGTTAGCGCGGTCCGAGCGCACCACTCGTATCCGTGAGACCCTTAAGCGGATGCGCAAACCAGGGAGGACGCCATGCCCAGCGAACACGACAAGATCGACACCCAGCAAGTTGTTGCCGGCCTCAACACCATCCTCGAGCTCGAGCTCGCGGGCGTGGTGCGATACGTGCACTACTCGTTGATGGTCTTCGGCCACGCGCGCATTCCGATTATAGGCTGGCTGCGCAACCAGGCCACGGAAGGCATGAACCACGCCTCAATGGCCGGCGAGCACATAACCGCACTCGGCGGCCACCCTTCGCTGAAAATCGGCAAACTGATCGAGTCCCACAAGCACGACATCATTCAGATTCTGCAGGAATCCCTGGATCACGAGCACGCCACGCTTCGCGAGTA
>DATILR010000319.1:0-3768 GCA_035476275.1 Binatus sp. (SeqCode)
TCTCGACCCCCGTGTGGCAGCTGCTCGGCATCTGGAGCGCCTGAGCGACCGCGCACCTTGACTCCATCCCGGGGGTGGCCTTTAGTGACCGACGGGTCCGGAATGTAGATGGCTCCCCTCGCTGCCGCGGCTCCTTCCGTATCGCGCCCCGCCCGCGGGCGGCCGCCCACCCCGGGATTGCGCGAGAGCATCCTCCGCGCCGCGGAGGACATCTTCACCCGCCGCGACTACCACGAGGTGCAGATGGACGAGATCGCCGGCGCCTCGGGGGTGGGCAAGGGCACGCTCTACCGCTACTTCCGGAGCAAGCGTGACCTCTACCTCGCGGTAACCTTCGGTGGCATCGAGCGGCTGAGCACCGAGCTGGATGCGGCGCTGCGGAGCGCCGAGCCGCCGGCACGCAAGATCGAGCACATCGTGCGCTGCCTGCTCGGGTATTTCTGGGACCGGCGTCTCTTCTTCGCCTTCATTCACCAGCACGAGCACCGCCCCGACCGCGACACCCACGAATGGTTTCGCCAGCGCGAGCAGCTGGTGCGGCTCGTCCGTCGTGCCTTCGACCAGGCGATCGCCATCGGCCACGTCCGCCGGGTCGATTCCCGGATCGCCACCGAGATGCTGTTTGGCATGATGCGCGGCGTGAATCGTTACCGCGTGCGCGGCGACACGGTCGAGGTACTGGTCGCCGAACTCGTCGACATCTTCATGCACGGGGTGGGCACCCCCGCGGGCCGGCGCACGCTCACGAAGCGCCGCCCCGCAAACGCGCCCGAGTGAAGCCTCCCGGGGCCCATCGCACACGTCGTTGCCTACCTGGACGGCGGCCGGAGGGGTTGGGTCGCTGGGCTCACCCGCATGGGCCATGCGGAGAGTGTCAACCAGCCTGTCACGCCGTTCGTCCTAACGTGGATGAGACCGCCGCATGGCCTGAGACCATGGTTCCGGCGCGGCGCCGGAGAGACGGCATTGACAGGCCCGCGCGCTCCGCAGGTTCCTGTCAGCCGGTAAGTGTTCTCGATGGCCGCCCCCGCCGCCGCCTTCCCAACCATGCCGCGCCGCGGCGACCGGTCCCGCCGCCTCGCTGTCGCCCTCCTCGCGTTTCCCGCTCTGGCCCAGGCCCAGGAGCGGAAGACGCTCGATGAGTGCATCGAGATCGCCCTGCGCCAGCAGCCGACCCTCAAGGCCGCGGCCGCGACGGTCGTCGCCGCGCGCGAGCGCGTCTGGCAGACGGCGTCTGCCTACCTCCCCCAGCTCGCGGCGAACTACGAGGCGAAACGCCGGCAACAGAGCTCGAGCTCGGCCACCGGTGGGACCGGGGGTGGGAAGGCCGAGACGTTCCCCTTCTACTCTACGGGAGTGACCCTCGCGCAGGTTCTCTTCGACTTCGGCCAGATCCTCGAGTTCACCCATGCCGCGCAGGCGTCGGCGGAGGCGGTGGCTGCCGATGCGGAAACGCAGCACGACGCGGTCGTCTTCAACGTCCGGCAGGCTTACTTCGCGCTCCTGGCGGCTTACCGTCTGCGCGACGTGGCCGAGGAAACCGTGACGCAGAACCAGAAGCACCTCGAACTGGCCGAGGGCCGCCACGACGTGGGCCTCGCGCCTCGTTTCGACGTCACGAATGCGCAGGTGCAGGTCGCCACGGCGGAGCTGAACCGGGTGACCGCACGCAACAACGTCTCGCTGGCGCGCGAAACACTCAGGTACGCCATGGGTCTCATGGGGCCCCTGGAATTCGACATCGTGGACTCGCTCGAGCAGCCGCGGATCGAGGTTGGCGACGCCGAAGCCCTCGACCTCGCATACGCGAACCGCCCGGAGCTCAAGAGCGCAGCGGCCCAGGTGCGCGCAGCCATTGAGCGCATCAAGGGGATCGAGAAGGACTATCTGCCCAAGCTGACGAGCAACAACGACATCACCTTCTCGGGCCGGAGCTATCCGCTCCAGGAGAACTGGGACGTGGGCGCCGCAGTCAACCTCTCCATCTTCAACGGCGGGCTCACCACGGCGCAGGTGGGCGAGGCGAAGGCCGTCCTCGCGAACCTGCGGGCGACCGAGGATGCCACCCGCCAGAACGTCACGCTCGAGGTGCGCACGGCGCTCTTCAACGTGCGAGAGGCCGTTGAGAGCATCGTCGTGGCCGACAAGGGACTGCAGCAGGCGCGCGAGAACATCTCGCTCGCCACGGGCCGCTACACGACAGGGGTCGGCAACATCATCGAGCTGACCGATGCGCAGACCTCCCTCGTCACCGCGGAGGCGAGCCGCGTGCAGGCGCTGGTCAGCTACCGAACCGCGCTCGCCACCCTCGAGCGCGCCACCGCCCATCGCTACGCGACGGACTGACACGATGAGCACACACGCAGAGGTCTTCCCTCCCCTCGACGAACCCGAAGCGCCGCCTGCCGCAGCTCGTCCGCGACGGCGCCCGCCGCGCGCGGCCCTCGTAGCCGGCGTGCTGCTCGCCGCCGGCGCCGCGTACTACTTCTGGCCGACGCACGGCAGCGCGCCCTCCAGCTACGTGACCGCCCCCGTCGATCGCGGCAAGATCGAGCAGAGCGTCAACTCCACCGGCGCCGTGAACCCCGTCACCACCGTGCAGGTCGGGACCTACGTCTCGGGCCCGATCCAGGCCATCGACGTCACCTTCAACTCGCCGGTCAGGAAGGGACAGCGCATCGCGAAGATCGACCCGGCTCCCTTCGCCGTGAAGGTACGCGAGGCCGCGGCCAGCGTGCAGAACGCGAAGGCGAAGGTCGGGGGCGACCAGGCCGATCTGAAGCTCAAGAAGCTCCTCCTCGAGCGGAATCGCGTGCTGCTGGGACGGAACCTGGTGGCGCAGAACGACGTCGACACCGCGGAGACCGTCCACGAGCAGGCGGTGGCGCAGCTCGCCCTGGACCAGGCCGCGGTGGCGCAGGCGCAGGCGAACCTCGACGAGGCGCAGGTGAACCTCGCCTACACGGACATCGTCTCGCCCGTCGACGGCGTGGTGGTGTCGGTGAGCGTATCCGTCGGCCAGACGGTGGCGGCGAGCTTCCAGACGCCCACGCTCTTCCTCATCGCCGGCGACCTCACGAAGATGCAGGTCGATACCAACGTGAGCGAGTCCGACGTGGGGCGCGTCAAGGAGGGCCAGCACGCCTCCTTCACCGTCGACGCGTACCCGGGCCAGCCGTTCCGCGGCAAGATCGCGCAGGTGCGGAACGCCCCCATCACGGTGCAGAACGTCGTGACCTACGACGTGGTCATCGCCGTCGACAACCCGGAGCTCGAGCTCAAGCCCGGCATGACCGCCAACGTCTCGATCACGACGGCGAAGCGCGACGACGTGCTGCGCATCCCGGTCCGCGCGCTCCGCTTCCGTCCGGAAGGCGCCCAATCGGCCGAGGGGAAGAAGCCGAAGACCGAGAAGAAGGACAAGAAGGAGAAGAAGGCGGAGAAAGCGGAGAAGGAGAAGAAGAAAAAGGACAAGATGGAGGAGAACACGGTCTACGCCCTCGCACCGGACGGCACGCTTCGTCGCGTCGAGGTCGAAATCGGTATCCGTGACAGCCAGCACGCGGAGGTGCTGAGCGGCGACCTCCACGAGGGGGACGAGATCGTCACCGGCCAGCAGCGCGAGGACACGGCCGAAGGCGATGCCTCCAGTCAGCGGCCCCCCGGGTTCCACGGCCTGAAGCGGCTTTAGGAGGCCATCCGAGCGATGCCTACCGGCATGCGGCCACTCATCCAGCTGCGCGACGTGTGGAAGGTCTACCACCTCGG
>DATILR010000320.1:0-1759 GCA_035476275.1 Binatus sp. (SeqCode)
GTGATGACGGGCGGGTACGTGGCACAGAAGGCGGTCGCCGTCATGGGATCGGGCCCCGCCGGTGGCGTCATGGGAGCGAGCGCCGTCGCGGGCGCGGCGGGAGTGAAGGACTTCATCTCCGTCGACATGGGTGGCACGAGCTACGACGTCTGCCTCGTGCACGGCGGGACGCCCGACGTGAAATCGGGCTGGAACTGGCATCACCGCTACCTGATCGGCCTCCCCATGGTCGACGTGCAGTCGGTCGGTGCCGGCGGCGGCTCGATCGCACGGGTCGAAGCGGGTACGTTGAAGGTCGGGCCCGAGAGCGCCGGCGCGGAGCCCGGACCGGTCTGCTACGGGCGTGGCGGGCAGGAGCCCACGGTCACCGACGCCAATCTGCTGCTCGGCTACCTGAACCCCGCCGCGTTCTGCGGTGGGACCATGCGACTCGACGTCGAGGGAGCCCACGCGGCGCTGAAGGAGCGCGTGGCCGCACCGCTCGGGATGTCGGTGGTCGACGCCGCGGCGGGCATCTTCCGACTCGTGAACGCCAACATGGCGAACGCGGTCCGGCGCGTCTCGGCGGGACGGGGGATCGATCCCCGCCCGCTCACGCTGGTGGTCTTCGGCGGCAACGGGCCCGTGCACGCCGGCATGCAGGCGGAGGAGCTCGGCATCCGTCGCATCTTCGTCCCCAAGCTCGCCCCGGCGTTCTCGGCGCTCGGGCTCCTCCTCACCGATCACGTCGTCGACGAGATGCGCTCCTACATCAGCCCGGTGAGCCGCGTGGACCTCGGGCGGGTGCACGCGCTCTTCGCGGAGATGGAGGAGGCGGCGCGCTCCGCGCTGGCAGGCGGCAACGGACGCCGCCGGCGCATCCGCTTCGACCGGATGGCGGCCCTCTGCTATCCCGGGCAGACCTTCGACATGCCGGTGCCGCTGGTGGCGAAGAACGGCCAGGTAACGACTCGGGTGCTGGGCGAGACGGTCGAGCGCTTCCACAAGCTCCACGAGGAGCTGCACACCTACGCCTGCCGCGACGAGGAGCCGATCCTCCGTGGGCTTCGCCTGAAGGCGGTCGCGCTGGACGCCAAGCCGGCCCTCCCCCGCCCCGCGCGCCGCGCCCTCGGCAGCCCGCGCCTCGGCGCCCGCCGCGCCTACTTCAAAGGCCGCTTCATCGCGACCCCGATCTACGACGGCCCGCGGCTCACATCCCGGGAGGCGATCCTCGGGCCCGCGATCATCGAGGAGCCGTTCACGACGATCGTCATCTACCCGGGACAGCGGGCCACCGTCGACACGTTCGGGAACTACACGATCGCGGTCGGAAGGGAGTGAGCGCCCGGTGGCCGCGGCGCGCGACCTGAGCTTCCCCGCCGCCAACGGCCGCCCGATGCGGGCCGCGTTCGCTCTCCCGGCGCCGGGCGGCAAGCGCCCGGCGATGATCGTCATCCACGAGATCTTCGGGCTGAACGACGACATCCGGCGCATCACCGGCCGCTTCGCCGACCTCGGCTACGTAGCGCTCGCGCCCGACCTCTTCGACACCGGCGGCATGCGCGCGCTCTGCATCCTCCGCACCTTTCTCGCGCTGCGCCGCGGCGACGGGCCGGCGTTCGCCGACCTGGAGGCCGCGCGCAGCTGGCTGGCGGCGCGGCCCGAGGTCGACCCGACGCGTACGGGGGTGGTCGGGTTCTGCATGGGCGGAGGGTTCGCGCTCCTCTACGCGGTGAAGGCGCCGCTCGGCGCGGCGGGCGTCTTCTACGGGCAGGTGCCG
>DATILR010000321.1:0-1961 GCA_035476275.1 Binatus sp. (SeqCode)
GAGGTAGAGCCAGCCGGACAGGAACGTGATCATGGCGCCCCACCGGAACCACCACATCACGCGCGGTAGCAGCTTCTGCTGAGCTCCCGAGCGCACCCCCGGCTCGGTCTCGGCGAAGAACGGGACCTGGGCGAAATTGAGATAGTAGAGCAGGCCGATCCAGGTGATACCCGCCAGGAAGTGGATCCATCGCAAGAGGAACAGCCATCCTTCGGTGCTCATCAGCGCCATCGTCACCCTCCCGGGAGGCCTGCGGGTCAGGAACTGCGGCTAGCCCTCGTCCTCAGCGTCGTCTTCGACTTCGACTTCCGCCTCGTCGTCATCGTCGTCGTCCTCGTCTAGGTCGTCGTCTTCGAAATCGTCGTCGTCGTCGAAGTCGTCGTCCTCGTCGTCGATGTCATCGTCCTCGTCGAGGTCGTCGTCGTCCTCCTTGTCCTCTTCGTCCTCTTCCTTGTCGTCCTCGTCGGCCAGGCCGATCGGCGTCTGCTCGTCTTCTTCGATCCAGGGGCGATTCCCGAGGCGAATCATGCGACATCCTCCCGACGTAAAGCTCGTTACGCTGGGCGGGATTATAACAAAGGGGTCTTGCGTGTCCACGCCAATTTGGCCTCTCGGAGCTACTTATCCACTTATCCCCAGCCGTCCACAACACGAGAATTGCACGTCCTGATGCGGGCCCGCGGGCGCCGCATCACGAATGAGCAAGTCTGGCGCGGTGCCGGCGCGCCGCCACACGCGGTCGCCTGATCCGACGCGGTGATTCGCCCGCGCGCGCTTGTCCTCCCGCATTTCCACGGCTCGCGCCGGCGCTTGACGCCGTCGCGCCGCGACGCCTACGATGCGCGGGACGCCGTGTAGCGTCACGAGGAGATCACCGCATGCCGCTGTTCGCCGTCGAGCGTGACCTGAGTCGGATACCGCCGGAGCGCTTCCGGACCGAGCTGAAGGGTCTCGTGAGCGCATGCGCGCGGCTGAAGGGAGCCGGGAAACAGGTTCGCTACATCAGCAGCGCGGTCTTCCCGGCGGAGGCGCGGGGGCTGTGTCTGTTCGGCGCGGAGCAGCCGCAGTGGATCCACGAGGCGAACGAAGCGGCCGGCCTGTCCTACTCGCGGATCTTCGCGGTGCTCGACCTCACCCCGAGCGGAGTGCGGCGCGACCTCTCGTGCGGTCGCCGGCCCGCGGAGGATACCGACCGGGCCGCCGCGGCCACCGGCGGCCGGCCCGGCCAGGTGAGCCCGGTGAGCGAGGAGATCGTCCGCTGGTCCGACGAGGGCCGGCAGCTCCTACAGACGCTGGGCGGGTGGCTCGAAGCGGCCGGCTCCATCCACGACGAGGCGGAGACGCTCGAGCGCGAGCGGGCCGCGCTCGCGGCCGAGGTGCGACGCCTCGAGGAGGACAACGATGCGCTCCGTTCCCAGCGTGACGAGCTCCACGAAGCGGTCCAGACGCTCGCGGGCCGGATGACGCGCACCGCGGACGAGATCCTCTACCAGTTCGGAGCCCGGCGCGGGGCGCCGGGCGATCTGGCGTCCCGATGAGCCCGGATCCGACCGGCCGCCGCATCCTGGTGGTCGACGACGACGAGCGGGAGCGCACCGGCGCGGCCCAGGCGCTCGGGGAGGCCGGGCACGTGGTCGACTCCGCCGCCACCAAGGCGGACGTGGTCACGCTGCTCGCCACGCACAACTACGACCTCGTGCTGGCCGATCTCACGATGCCCGGCATCAACGGCCCCGCGTTCTACCAGATGCTGAAGGAGGCGTGCCGCGGCACCACGCCGCCGCTGATCTTCTCGCTCCAGCGCGGCTACACGCCGGAGTACGCGAACTTCCTCATGCGTCTCGCCGCGCCCGTCCTGATGAAGCCGCTGCCCGCGGCCGATCTCCGGCAGGCGGTGGAGCGGCTGCTCCGGACCCCGCGCGCCACGTCCTCGCTGGCGTCCTGACGGGTCTCGCGCCGGG
>DATILR010000322.1:0-8477 GCA_035476275.1 Binatus sp. (SeqCode)
GGATTCCGCGGAAAGCGGCTCAGGCTGTAGACGAAGTCGGCGACGTGGGTCAGGCGGAGGCTCGCGTTGAAGCGCCGTCCGCTGGGATCACTGACCTCCAGGTTACGGAGCGTCGACTGGAGATCGCCCTCGAAGCCGGCGGCCACCGGGATGGCGGCGGTGCTCACGAGAAGGCTGCGCGGGAGGAGCGCTCCGAGGCACCGCTCGGGATCGGTCTCCCGGCCGTCGCAGTCGGCGGCACCGAGGAGGGACCGGTAGGTGAACTCGAACGCCTCGACCTCCATGCGATCGCCGTTCCAGTGCAGCGTGACCATCGGATTCAGGAACCGCGCGCGGTCGGCGGCGCTCAGGTGAGGCGGGAACTTGCCGTCGTCGTTCGGATCGTAGTGGCAGGCGCTGGGGAGCGAGCCGCTGCCGCATTCGGCGTCGAAGTGACAGGGTGCGCCGGCGGTGGCGGCATCGGCCGCCAGCGCCGCGTCGCAGGTGCCCGGGGCCGCCAGCGCCCGTCCGCGGAGGTCCATGGTGTTTCGCAGGCTCGACCCGAACTGCGAGAAGTCCCACGTGCGCCCGTCCTGCCCACCGAAGTCGAGGTGGCAGGTCGTGCAGGCCACGAGGGAGGCCTCGTGCGCCGTGCTCACCACCTCGCCGGGGAGACTCGCGACGACGCAGCGCGATCCCGGCGAGCAGTCCGCGTCATCGCGGCAGGGGCTACCTGCGGGATCGGTGTCGCAGCCCTTCGCGACGCCGTCGAAGAGCGGCGCGGGCGCGGTGAGCCCGAGGCCGTTCGGCACGCTCCCATCCCGTGCCGCGGTGCTGAAGAGGATCTTCCCGTCGAGGATCTCCGCGGGCACCGGATCCGCCGCCGTCGTCGTCACCGGATCGCCGACCACGAGCGGTATGCAGTCACCGCTCACGATGCAGGGGCCACCCCCCGGCGCACAGTCGGCGTCGGTCACGCAGCTGCCGCCCCCCGGATGCCCGCAGAGGCCGCCCGCGCTGCATTCGAGCGCCGACTGGCACGGGCGAGCGACGTCGGCGGCGCAGCGGAAGTCGATGCTCGGCCCCGAGACCGTGCACGTGGGATCGTTGCCCCTCGCCGCCACCGCGACCACGTTCCGCGCCAGGTAGTTCGCGACGTACGCGACGCAGCCGTCGGGCGACAGGGCCACCCCCATCGGCCCCGTCCCCGCGGCGTCCGGCACCGCTCGCATCCGCGCCGTCGGCATGGGCGCTGCCGGATCCGCCAGCCGGGCGGCGAGGGTCGTCTGGTAGGTGCGCGCGTCGAAATCGACGCCGGTCTTCACCACCGTCGCGCTCGCCCCCACGAGCTGCACGGGATCACCACCGTGAGCAGCCGTGATGCGGACCTCGGGCGACAGGACGAACGGCGCCTCGTCGACCACGCTCGCGGGATCTCCGTCGCAGGGCTTCGACGGATCGGCGCCGAAGGGTCCCGACTTCGCCACCGGCGCGAACAGAGTGGCGGGATTCCCGTCCTGCCCGCGGCGCGTGTTGAAGAGGTAGACGCTGTGCAGCATCTGGTCGACGACGTAGGCGACCGTCCCGTCGGCGGAGAAGGCGAGGTCCGTCGCGTTGCTGGCGCCGTCGAGGTCGAGCTTGCCCACCACCGCACCCGACGCGAGGTCGAGCTTCCAGATGACCGCGCGCGCGATGTCGCCGAAGGAGGCCGTGAAGAGGTTCCGCTTCAGCGCCGCGGTCGCGTTCCCGCGCGGAAAGGTCTCGAAGCGGCACGACACGGAGAGGTCGTCGGCCGGGCACGGGAGGTCGAACAGCGCTCGCTCCGGACGATCGCGGAACCCCGCGTAGCGCTCGAAGAGTCCCTTGGCGAGGTTGTTCTCCAGGGTGCCCCCTACCCAGAGCTGGTTCGCGACCGGGCTGCCCGCCGGAGTCAGGGCGACGACGCTCACGCCCGTCGTCGTCCCCTGCCCCGAGCTCCGCGTCTCGCACGTGCGCCGGTCGGGCGGCACGGTGAGCACGCGGCGGGAGGTGAGCGCGAGCGCCGTGGTGTCGACCTCGCTCACATGGGCGTCGTTGCTCGGCTCGACGGTGAGGAAGTGCGCGATGTAGACGCGGCCGCCGTCGGCGCTCACGGCGAGACCGCGCGGCGCCGGCCAGTCGAGGCCGACGCGCCCGATCGTCTCGAGATCGCCGCGCCCGAGGACCACCAGCTCCCGCGTGCCCTGACAGGTCACGTAGAGCCGGTCGCCGGCCGGGCTGGGAGCGATCGCGAACGGCGCGCAGCCGAAGCCGAGCGGCACATCCGCGTGCGCCCGCGCGCCGCCGCTCGCGGCCAGGGCCGACACGCTGTCGCCGTCCTGATTCGCCGTGTAGACCGTGCCGTCGACGACGGTGAGGGTCCGCGGATGCGCACCGACCGCGCTCTCCCAGCGCAGGGTCTGAGTCCCGGCCGCGACGGGCGAGAGTCGCGCGGCGGTGTCGGAATCGGGGTTGACGACGTACACGTCGCCTCCCGCGTCGACCTGGATCGCGGCGCTGCGGATCGGCAGGGGACTGCTTCCGGCCCGCCCACTTGCGAGCGCCAGCACGCCGGCGGCCAGGAGCGCCACGGCCCACCGGCGGTGCGTCAGGGACTCGCGCCGCTTCAGGTCGACGATCTCCAACGCGTTTCGATTGATCACGGTAAGATAGCAGGCACCGCCGGGCAAGAGGATCCGGCGCATTTTCGTCGAGGAACGCGGCGGGACTGTGCACGTGCTCCAGCACCTGCGCACGATGGATGGCGGCGATCGCGCCCTCGTGCCCAGCGCGAGCGTACGTCGTTGCTCGACTCTCCCCGCGCGCCGTGCTCTCATGCATCGGTCCGCCGATGTCCCGCCGCCTCTTCCCCGTCGCCCTGCTGCTGATCGCCGTCCTCCGGTCGGGAGTCGCCGCGGCCCCGGCCAAGCAGACGCTGCACCTCCGCTTTCCGAAGGTCAGCATCCCGGCGAGCGGCTCGGTCGAGGCGTGCGTGCTGATCCGCGTCCCGACCACGACGCCCTTCGACCTCGCAACCTGGGAGATCCGCAATGGTGGCCCGAAGGTGGGGCTGGGCGTGTTCCACTTCCTGGTCTACGTCTACTCCGGCGAGCAGCTGGGCGAGCTCGCCAGCGAAGCCGGTCGCGTCGTGCAGAGCCGGGGGTGTCTCGACCTCGGGCCGCCAGACCGCGATCACCGTCAGCTCTTCGCCAGCGGCGCGGGGAAGCGGGTGCGCGGCTCACTACCACCGGGAGTCGCGCTCCGACTCGCGCCGGTACCGGCCACGCCCGGCGGCCCGCCCGACGGGCTCGGCATCCTCCTCGACGGCGAGTGGACGAACTCCACGTCGCGCGCGCGCCGTGCCTCGGCGGTCGTCCTGCTGCGCCGCGCGCACCCGGGCGCCGTCGGTCGCATCGCGCAGCCCATCTTCGAGCGGAGCGCGGAGCTCGGGCTCGAGGTGCCGCCCGGCGTGGTGCGCTCCACCGAGGACTCCACGGCGGCGCTGAACGCGGCGCATCCGGGATCGCCCGCGGTGCGCGACGCCTGGGGCGCGGGGATCACGACGCTCGGGGGCAGTGCGCCCACGGGAGACGCCTGTGTCGTGCTGCTCACCGGCCACATGCACAAGCACGGGCGCTTCCTCGGCGTCGATCTGCTCGGGGCCGACGGGCTTCCCGCCAACCCGCCAGGCGGCGTCCCCAACCCCTTCGAGACGGGCCGCACGCATCTCTTCGGCGCCTTCGACTACACCGATCCGGGAGTGCTCGCCTTCTCGCCGCCCAGCCTGCTGCCCGCCGACCACGCGCTCCACTACGCGTGCTGGGACGACAACGGCGTCACCAACAGCGTGCAGCTCGGCTGCGAGGAATCGGCGGGCGTGGCGCCGGGGACGGCGCTCGGCATGTCGGGGGGCGGCGCCGCGAAGCCCTGCACCTCCGCGGGGCCGGCCTCCCCCGAGTGTCCCGTCGCGGATCCCGCGTATCCCACGCGGACCTTCACCGGCGCCTGCGTGCCCGCCAAGGTGGTGGCCGGCGACACGCCGAACGACGAGGTGTGCGCGCTGGCGGGCGCGTACTACGACCCGGTCCCCGGGGCGGCCCCGGGCTCGGAGTGTAACGCGGCGACGCTCGCGCCGGGCCACTGAGGTCGTTCCCGATCAGGGTCGCGCCAGGCGATCCGCCAGGTCCCAGAGCGCCACGCGTCCCGCGGCATCGCCCGACACGAGCCACGGCCCGACCCAGACGAGGCCCCACACCGCGGCCTCGTGCCAGGTGAGGGTCTCGACCAGGGCACCACCGTCGAGGTCGTAGATACGGATGGCGTGGTCGAGGCCGGCGCTCGCGACCAGACGGCTTCCCGGCGCGACCGCCAGCCGGAAGAGCGCACCCGCAGCCGGTGCTCGCATCCTCACGGCACCGGTTGCGACGTCCCAGGCGCGCAGCACGCCGTCTCCCCCGACCGACAGGAGCCGATCATCGGCGAAGTCGAGCGCCTCGATGGCACGCCGCGAATCGACCAGCAGGCGCGGAGATCCCGTGCCCGCGAGATCGAAGAGCGCGATCTGGCCGAGCTCGCTGCCGACCGCGGCGACCCGGCCGTCGGCCGTGAAGGCCACGCCCGCGCCTTCGCGCTCGACGGGTAGGCTGCGGATCTCGCGTCCGTCGGCGGCCAGGAGCAGGTGGGCGGTCGCGTCGTAGAAGACCGTGGCCAGGATCGTCTTGCCGTCGGGTGACCAGGCGAGCGCCCGGACGACACCGCGGAACGCGGGCAGCTCCCGGAGCACGCGGCCGCTGTCGGTGGCATGGACGAGGAGCCGGTTCTCGAGCGCGACCGCCGCTTCGCGCCCGTCGGGGCTGACGACGACGGCGTTGGCCGCATCGGGGTGTGGCTCGCCGCCGCCGGGCACGGCGATGGGCGGAGGCGGGGCGAAGCCGCGGATGAACTCGCCCGCCGGCATTCGCCAGGCGGTGACGCCGCCGTCCACCACGGCGATGAGCACGGTCGACGCGTCGGGCTCGACTGCCATCGTTGTCACCGGCTGGTGGAAGGTGAGCACGCAATGCGGCAGGCGCGACGCCGAGCCCGGGCGCGCGGCGGGCGGCAGGCAACCGTCGAGCGGCACCTCGGCCGCTCCCGCCGCACCGGGGTCGACGGGGAGGACGAAGTGCATCTCGATCGGCTGGCCCGCGCGCGTGAGCTGCACGTGGGCCGGGAGCTCGGCGACGGTGAGCGGCGGCGCATCCGCCTCGAGCGCGTCGTCGCGGACCGCGAGCGGCAAGGGTCGTCGTTCGTCCGGCAGGCTCACGGTGACCGTACCCGTCACGCCGGCGAGCGGGAGCGGCCGCCGCCAGACGTCGGTCAGGTAGACCCGCAGGCGGCCGTCGCGCGCGACCACGGCCTCGAGGTGCAGCATGCCGACCATGGCGACCACCCCGCCGTGGTGCGGCGTGTGGTCGTGGAACCCGGGCCGGCCCTCGGCCATCGCCAGCGGGACGATGCGGGTCACGACCAGCTCGTTCCCGTCCTGCACGAGCCCGAAGCGGACGCGGGCTCCGGGGCGAGCCTCGGCCAGCATCTGGGGTGAGCGGACGACGAACGCCATCGTCATCGCCCCCATGAGCCCGGGGATGTCGTCGTGGCGGATGGTCACGCGGCTGGCTGCCTCGTCGACGGCGACGATGTCACCCACCCCCGTGTACTCGACCGCACTGCTGCAGCCGATCGCGAGCCAGAGGAGGAGGGCTGCGCAGCCGGCCTTCAGGGTTGGAACTCGTGCGGCATGGGGAGAACGCCGAGGAGCGCGCTCAGGAGGAGCACGATGGCGCCGAGCACGACCTCGATGCGAACCGTGCGCCGGAGCTTGCCCCCAGCCTCCGTCCGTCCGCTGACCAGGGCCGGCACGTGCCGGTAGTGGTTCACCGCACCGAGCCCGAGCAGCACCGCGACCAGCGCCAGCTTCACGATGAGCGTCCGGCCATACGGCGTGTCGAGGAGCCGATCGAGGCTCGGCACGTGCAGGAGCGCGGCATAGATTCCTGCCGGTATCACCAGGGCCAGGGCGCCCGTGGCAAGCGCTCGCACCCGCCGCGCGACGTGTGGCGTCGGGTCGTCCCGCGCCAGCTCCAGCTGGACGAGACCACCGAGCCACGCCGACCCCGCCAGCAGGTGCACCCAGTCGATGACCGCCGGCACTGGGCCATGCGCCCCCGCGTGGCCCTGGAAGCTCCGGGTGAGGAGCCAGACGGCGCCGAGTGGCGCCAGCAGGGACCATGACGGACGCGGCACCCGCAGCGCGGCCGCCATGACGCCCAGGCCGAGCGTACGGACGACCCAGAGCCGTCCCCAGCGCGTCACGGGAAGCTCGGCGAGCACGGTGGTGGTACCGATCTCCGCCACCGCGCGCATGCGCAGCGCGGTCAAGGTGAATTCCGCGAGGAGCATCAGCACGAGAACTGCGGCGGCGACGCGGAGCGCCCGGGCGCCCGCCGCCGAGGGCACGGCGACGAGGCGCCCGTAGATGAGCCCGCCCGTGAGCGTGGCGGTGGCGGCGAGATCGAGCCATCCCACGCCCGCGAGAAGGGCGTTCACGGCCGAGGTTTCTTCACCGAGAAGGTGAAGCTTCCCTCCGTGGGATGGGTATCCACCGAGACCACCGCCCAGCGGACGGTGTACTCGCCCGGCGCAAGCGGGGGCAAGAGGACCCGGAGGGCGTCCGGCGCCGGATGCTCCGGCGCGGAGGTGTCCACCCGCTTTCCCGCCGGGTCCATGACCTCGAGCCGGCAGAAGGCCGGCTCGATCGGCTCCGTGAAGCGGAGCTGCAACGACGGCGGCGCATCCACGCTGGAGCCGACGCGCGGCTCGGCGTGATCGAGGAAGGCGTGGGCGTGGAGCGGCGGAGGGCGGAGGAGGAGCAGCCCCACGAGCATGACCCAGCCCGACACGCGCCAGCTCATGACGCGGCACCGCCCGGCACGGCGCTGGGAGGTTGCATCCCACCGAAGAGCTGCCAGCGCGTCCAGGGCAGGATGTCGTCGATGAAGAGGTCGACGATCCAGACGATGCCCCAATCGAACTGCTGGTTGGCGTTGCCGTTGAGCGGGAAACGTCCCGCGACGCCGAGCTCGACCCAGCGGTCCATATAGACGATGCCCGGGGTCACGAAGCTGCTCGTCTTTCCATGCTCCTCGCCGTTGACGCCATGTTCGAAGCTGAACTCGGTGTCCCAGATCAGGTCGTTGAACGGCCACCCGATCCCGAAGTCACGCACGGACTGCTGGAGGTAGGGAATGCTGTACTGGACCGAGATGTTGTGCGCGAAGGTGGTGGTGCGGTCGTGGTCGATCGAGATCTCGAAGCCCGCGTCGCCCTGGAGCGCGAACGGGCGCAGGTACTTCACGGCGGATGGAAGGTCGCCGAGGCCCTTGCCATAGAGCAGGAAGGGCTTGAACGCCCAGTCCTGCTCCGCATCGACGTCCTTGCTGCCCGTCGGCGCCGTGGCCTCGAGAGCGGCCGAGAAGATCATCTCGTGCGCGGGATTGATGTAGAAGGCGTACTTCCCCGTGATGCCGAGGTTGTTGAAGCCGCTCTCGCGCGGCGCACCCTTGGGCTCGGTGGTATCCCACTCCGTGTCGAGAGTCAGGCTGAACCGATCCGAGATCTTCTTCTCGAGCCCGAACCCGACGCTGAGCGCACTCCCGTCGCGGGAGTGATCCCACTCCGGGCGGGCGATGACGAATTCGTTCTTGGGATTCACGTCTTCGGCGATGAATGGCTCAATGAATGATCGGTCTCCAACGACGCCATGGGCATACGCGTCAGCTGCCACCAGGCAGCAGAGCACCGCACCCACGGCGCCCGCGCACGTTCGCAAAGGGCACCTCCTGGTCCGCCGCGCGGGGGCGCGGCGCAACCGTCAATTGTCGGGTGAGCGGCCGGCTACGACGGTCTCGGAGGCTCACCCGGAGGTGCAGGAGGAAAGAGCGTGCGCGATGAGCGGATGCGCGCGTGGGCCGGGGCCCAGACGGTTGCTGGCTGAACGGCCACGGAGGCGGGCAGGACACCCCGCACGAGCGGCACTGCGATGGCCGCCTCGGGCGCATGACCACAACGCCCGCGCAGCCCGGGGGCGGTGCTTCCATGACACGGCAGGCTGTGGTGGCCGTGATGGCAGCCCACCTTCTGGACGTGCATGGGGCAGGTCGGCGTGCAGTGCGCCCCGCCGGGACGCGAAGGGGTCGCCACCAGGCTCGTGAGCAAGGCCAGGACGACCACCAGGGAGCAGGCACGCCTGCCGGATCCGGACACTCGATAAAATCTAGCTTGCAGGCGTCCAGGGTTCAAGGCGACGCTTCAGCCGGCCGCTACGGGAAGTGGAACTTCGTCGCGCGGCGATTCGGGCGGAGGTTCGCTTCCACTCGCGACAGGAGGCCACCTACCTCGTACGTGACGGTGACGTCCAGCGGGCCTGCGCCGGCCGCGGG
>DATILR010000323.1:0-7296 GCA_035476275.1 Binatus sp. (SeqCode)
CGCCTGCTGCCGCTGCTGCGTGGGCGGCTGGTGGTGGATCGCATCACCATCGACGCGCCCGTCGTGAATCTGCTCCGCGACGCCTCCGGCCGCCTCAACGTCGAATCCCTGGGGAAGCGGAGCGAGGCGGCGGATGCTCCGCAGGCGAGCGACGCGAAGGGCGTGGCGCCCCCGCTGCAGCTGCTCGCGCTCCGGCTGCGAAATGGCACGGTCCGCTACCGCGAGCTCGCGAACGGCCGCACCCTGCTCCTCGACGACATCGCCGTGGACGCCCGCGAGCCGCACTTCGGCGGACCGGTCCCGATCTCCGTGCGCGCGCACCTCGCGACGAGTGATCTCCGCCTCGAGAACATCCTGAGCGAAGGGGTGCTCGACCTGGCCGGTGGACGGCCGGGGTATCGAGGAACCGTCACGGCGGGCCCGGGCGCGCTCGGCACGTTGCCCTTCGAGAAGCTCGCGGGCGACATTGTCGTGAACCCACCGCTCGTCACGCTCGAGCGGGGGAACGTCCGTCTGCTCGGCGGTACCACGGACGGCCGCATGCGGCTCGCCAGCGCGGGACCCGACGCGGGTCTCACGGCGCACGTCGAGGCCGCGGGTCTCGACCTGTCGCAGCTCCCGGCGCCCCGCGATCGCGCACGTCCCGCCGGCAAGTTCGAGCTGCACGCCGACCTGGAGGGTCCCCCGCCGGGCGCCGCGGGCTTCCGTGACGGTCTCCACGGTAACGGGCGGTTCGCGGTCGCCGACGGCCGGCTGACGGGCATCCCGATCGGTCGCACGCTCCGCGACGCGCTCGCCACCGTGCTCGGGACGGCGGCGTCGGAGCGCCTGCGTGATCGGTACCCGGATCTGTTCGAAGGCGACGACCTCCGCTTCACCAAGCTCTCGGGCTCGGGGCGGTTGGCCGGCGGTCGCGTCCGATCGGACGACCTGGCGCTCACGGCGCCGAGCTACGAGGCGCACGGCGCGGGGACTCTCGGCCTCGACGGGAACGTCGACGTCACGCTCCGGGTGGCCGCCTCGTCCGCCCTCACCGACGACCTCGTGGGCCATTCGCGCGCGCGCGCCGTGCTGGTGGACGCCCGCGGTCAGCTGACGGTCCCGCTCCGGATCGAGGGCCCGCTCCGTCACCCCCGCGTGACGCCCGATCCGGCGTTTGCCGCCAGCGTCGCGCGGGGGTTGCTCCCGAGCGGCACCGTCGGCGACGCGGTGGGGAGCGCCCTCGAGCAGCTCCTCGGCGGGAAGCGCCGGGGCGGACGATGACCGAGCTGCTCCGCCTGCTCGCCGGCACGGTCGTGCTGCGGCCGTACGTGTTCGTCTTCCTCGCGGTCTACCTGGTGGCCGCGGTCACGAAGATGGGATGGGCGAAGACCGTCGCCTTCACGTTCATCGCCTGGGCGATCGCCTACGCGGCCGAGTTCACCTCGACGCGCATCGGCTTCCCCTTCGGGCTCTACGTCTACCTCGACACGACCCGCGACCAGGAGCTCTGGCTGTCCAACGTCCCCTTCTTCGATTCGCTCTCCTTCAGCTTCCTCTGCTACCTCGGGTACGCGGTCGCGATCCTGCTCTACGCGCCGCTGGTCTGCGTGCCGGGCGACTTCCAGGTGGCCGACACGCGGGCCATCCGGACGTCTCGCAGCGTCCTCTTCACGGGCGCCTTCCTCACCATGCTGCTCGACCTGGTGATCGATCCGCTGACGGTGCGCGGCGACCGGTGGTTCCTCGGGAAGATCTACTACTACCCGGAGGGCGGGATCCACTTCGGAGTGCCGCTCAGCAACTACGCCGGCTGGTTCCTGGTCGCCCTCGTGACCCTCGCCGTCTTCCAGCTCCTCGAGCGGTGGACGGGGTGGCCGTCGGCGGGAGTGCACCGTCTCCGCTACGGGGGGCTCCTCGAGCCGCTCGTTTACCTCGGCATCGTCGCCTTCAACCTGACGCTGACGTTCTGGATCGGCGAGCCGCTGCTCGGGCTCGTCGGCTGCATGCTGTTCGCGCCCGTCGTGCTCCTCGGGCTGGCGCACCCCTTGAATCCCATGCGCCACGCTGGTAGCGCCGAGATCGCGCTCCACCGCCGCGACTATCCCATGTCTCCCCTCGGCCCCGAGGACGTGGTCCGCAGGAGGTTCGCATGAACCGATTCGCAGCTGCTGCCGTGCTGGCCCTCGCCTGGGGCGCCGCCCGGCCCGCCGTCGCCGTCACGGGCCGCGAGGTGATCGACACCGCCCAGAAGCGGAACGGCTTCTCCACCTGGCACGATCGCACCGGTGGGGCGACCATGGAGACCTACGAGAAGGACACCCTCGCGCGCACGCGCGAGGTCGACATCACCGAGCAGACCGACCCCCGGGGCGAGCACCGGACGTTGATCGAGTTCACGGGGCCGTCCGACGTGAAGGGATCGCGCTTCCTCCACCTCTCCCCCCGCGGCGAGAAGGACCAGCAGTGGCTCTGGACCCCCTCCGCCCGGCGCGTGCGCCGGCTCGGGGACGCGCAGCGGGACGAGAACTTCTTCGGGACGGACCTGAGTTACCGCGACCTCGAGCTCATCGTCCGCATCCAGCAGTGGAACGACGACGAGGCGCGGGCGACGCTCGAACCCGCGGAGGAGACGGTCGACGGGAAGTCGTGCTACGTCGTGGAGCTCCTCCCGAAGAACGATGAGTTCCCCTACTCCCGCTACCGGCTGTGGTTCGGGAAGGACGACTACCTCCTCTGGCGAATCGACGTGCACTCCAAGGAAGGCCCGGTCTTCAAGCGCGTCCTGCTGCATCGCTACGAGCGGGTGCAGAACTACGCGATGGCCATGGAGAGCGAGGTCGCCAACGTCCCGGAGGCCACCCGTACCGACTTCAAGATGCGCGACGTGCACTACGACACGGGTGTGGCCCCGGATTTCTTCAACGTGGCGACCCTGGAGAACGGACGCTGAGCAGCGGGTATGGGGCCGCGGTCCCGGGCCTTGCTATCCCTCGCGCAGCGCTTCCATCACCGGCAGTCGGGCGACGCGGCGGGCCGGGAGCAGACCGGCCGGTAGACTGACCGCCAGCGCGGCGACCGCGGCCGCGAGGAGGCTCCCGGTCGCGAAGTGGAAGTCGAGGTCCCAGCCGATCTGGTAGCGGAAGTTGACGCGCACCCAGAGGAGCGCGAGGACGAGGCCCATCGCAACTCCGCCGGCGAGCCCGAGGAGTCCGACGCCGCCCGCCTCGCCCATCACCGAACGCGCCACCTGGCCGCGCGTCGCGCCCGCGGCGCGCAGGAGGGCGAACTCCCGGCGGCGGTCGAGCGATACGGCGAGCAGCGCCTCGGCGAGGCCGAGGGCGGCGACGATGAGCGGGAGGATCTCGAGCGCGCGGGTGAAGCGGAAGGCGCGCGCGACGGCGTCCTGATGGTAGGCGTAGAGCTCCCGCACCGTCAGCACCTTGAGTCTCTCTTCGGCGCCCACCCCTCCGGCGATCGCCTCGCGCACCGTCTCGGTGCGGGTGCCGGGCGCGAGCAGCACGTGGAAGCGGTTCACTGCGTGGTCGCCCCACCAGCGCTGGTAGAGGGGTCGCGAGAGGATGACGCTCCCGCGGGGCGAGACGTAATCGACGACCACGCCGACGACGGGGACCACCTGCGGTCCCGCCGGGGTCGCGAGGGACAGGGTATCGCCGACGGCGACGCGGAACTGGCGCGCGAAGTTGCGCGAGACGAGGACGCCGGTGGCGCTCCGGACGGCGGCGAGGGCGCTGGCGGGGTCGCCGGCCGCGAAGGTGAAGTCCCCCGTGCGATCGGGTGCGAACGCCGTGTCGTCGAGCGAGTCGATGCTGATCCGCACGCCCTGGTACTCGTGCTCCGCCAGGCGGACCCGCTCGACCCGCGCCACGCCGGGGACGGCGAGCAGCCGCCCGGCCAGGTCCTCGTGGACGGGCGACTCGATCCATCCCGTGGTGGCTGTCGAGGCCACCACGAGGTCGGCACGCACCTGGTGGTGAATGAAGTCGAGCACGGAGGCCTCGAAGCTCCGCGCCAGCGTGCTCGCCATGATCATGAGGCCGAGGCCGAGCGCGAGGACGCCACCCGCGAGGGCCAGCTCCGGCGGGATGTCGCCCAGGCGCTCGACGGCGAGCCATCCGCGCCCGCGCAGCGGCCGGAGCACGAGCGCGCTCAGCCGTCGCGCCTCGCGCATGAAGAGCACGACGAGGCCGAGGTCGGTGGCGAACGCGGCCAGGTTGCCGCCCCAGGACGAGTCGAAGCGGATCTCGGCCACCAGACCGACGACCGTCACGAGCACCGCGGCCGCGACCGCACCGGGCACGGCGGCGCGACGCGGCGGCGGCCGATCGGTGCTCCGCACCGCCGCAAGCGGCATCACCCGCACTGCCGCACGCGCCGGCACGAATCCGGCGAGCAGTGCCGCCCCGAGGCCGGCGGCCGCGCCCAGGGCGAGGGTCGCGGGCGAGACGTCGAGCCCGGCGGTGAAGAAGCGCATCGCGAACACGAGCTCGGCCGACTCGCGCACGGTCGGGAGGAGGAGCCGGGCGAGGCCGAGGCCGAGCGGCACGCCGACCAGCGTGCCGCCCACGCCGACCACCAGCGCCTCGCCGAGGAAGAGCCGGAGCACGTGACGTCGCTCGGCACCGATGCAGCGGAGGAGTCCGATCTCCCGCCGCCGGGCACGCACCGAGGTGGCAACCGCGCTCCCGATCACGAACAGCGCGGCGAGGAGCGCGAGACCCGACACGCCGGAGAGCAGCGCCTGGAAGGACTGGAGGTAGCGCTCGATCTGCTCGCCGCGCCGAGCGGGCCGCACGGCCTCGAGGCCTCCTTCCAGGACGGCATTCACCCGCCGCTCGGCGTCCTCGACCTGGACACCCGGCCGGAGCGTCACGTCGACCTGGTCGATGAGGCGCTCGCGCCCGAGCACGAGCTGAGCGCCGATCACGTCCATGAGCAGCAGGTTGCCGCCGAAGGCGCGCCCGACGCCGCCGGCGGGGAGGATGCCGCGCAGCGTGAAGGTCTGGATGCCCTCCGGCGTGCGCAGTCGCAGCTGGGCACCGACACGGAGGCCGAGGCGCGTCGCGAACGTGTCGGTCAGGATGATGCTGCGCGGATCGACGAGGAAGGAGAGGGGATCGTCGACCACCCGGTCGCCGGCCTGCACGAGGTGGAGGGTGCGGATCGCGTGCCCGTCGGTCACGTCGGCGGCGAACACCGCGAGCGCTTCTCCGCTGGCCGGGGGATCGACGACGAAGAAGGTGGCGGTGCAGATCGGGACGGCGTGCTCGACCCCCGGCACCTCCCGCACGCGATCCGCGACCGACTCGGCGAACGGCCCGGCGCCCCGGACCTGGAGGGCGGCCGTGCCCGCCAGGTCCTCGATCGCGTCGGTGAAGGCGCCGAGCGTGCTGGCGTTGATGACCCGGATGGCCACCACGAGGGCCACGCCGCAGGCCACCCCGCCGGCGGTCAGCACGATGCGGATGCCCTGGCTCCGGAGGTGGCGGCGGGCGAGGAGGAAAAGCGCCGCCATGCGCCGGAGTATGGCCGGGGGCGTGGTCTTGCGCCAGATCGCCGACGTCTGCTACGCGGCGGGCGTGGCCGTTGCCCGGGTGACCGAGATCCGTGCGTCCTCGCGGGAGGGCTTCCGCGAGGCGGTCGAGGAGGGGCTGGCGCGCGCCACGCGGACGCTGCGCGGCATCACCGGCCTCGAGGTGCTCGACAAGCGCGTCAAGGTGGAGCGCGGGCAGATCGTCGAGTACCGGGTCGACATGAAGATCATCTTCGTTCTCGAGTGAGGAGCAGACCATGGCAGTGGCACGCATCACCCAGGTCATCGGGGCCTCACCCCACAGCTGGGAAGACGCGATCCGCAACGCCCTCGAGCGGGCCAACAAGACGCTGCGCGGGATCACCGGCATCGAGGTGCTGAAGGAAAACGCCGCGGTCGAGAACGGGAAGATCGCCGAGTTCCGGGCCACGGTGCAGGTCACGTTCGTGCTCGAAGGCACCTGAGGCACGGCGATGAGCGCATTCCAGGCCGCCGGCGATCGGATGTCGGGCCTCGACGCGGCCTTCCTCTACCTGGAGCGGGCCGGGCAGCTCCTGCACGTGGCCGGCATCTACACGGTCGAGGGCCGGCTCGGCTTCGAGCAGCTGATGCGCGACCTCGACGCGCGGCTCCACCTCATCCCGCGCTACACCCAGCGCGTCGTGCCCGTGCCGCTCAACCTCGCGCATCCCACGTGGGAGCCGGATCCGGCGTTCGACATCCACCACCACGTCCTGTCGCACGCGCTGAAGCCGCCGGGGGACGACGCCCAGCTCGCCAAGCTCGCGGCCCGCATCTTCGCGCAGCCGCTCGACCGCGCCCGCCCGCTCTGGGAGGTCCACCTGATCGACGGCTATCGGGGCGACCGGAGCGTCCTCGTCTGCAAGGTGCATCACTGCATGATCGACGGGGTGAGCGGCGTCCAGCTCCTGAACGTGATGTTCGACCCCAGCCCGAAGCCGACGCCCGTGGCGCCGCCCGAGGGCGTGCTCGAGGCACCCCCGCTCCCGTCGAGCTCGACCCGGCTGCTGCGCGGCGCGCGGTACACCCTGACGAACGGGCTCCACACGGCCGGCGCGGTCGGTAACCTGCTTCGCCAGCCGCGGCGGGCGCTGGCCGAGCTGGGTGCCGCGACCGACGCCATGATGGAGATCGGCCGCATCCTCCTCGGCCCGAAGCCCTCCACGCCGTTCAACGGCCACGTCGGCGTGCTCCGCCAGCTGGCCTGGACGAGCTTCTCCCTGAACGAGGTGAAGGCGATCAAGAACCGCCTCGGCGGGACGGTGAACGACGTCATCCTCGCCACCATCAGCGCTGCGCTCCGTGCCTATCTGCTCGGACACGGTCACCGCCCGGACCGGATGGAGCTCAAGGCCATGGTGCCGGTCAACGTGCGGACCCCGAACGAGCACCTGAAGCTCGGGAATCGCGTGTCGATGATGATGGCGCCGCTCCCGATCGGCATCCTCGATCCGGTCGAACGCCTCCACCAGGTGCGGATGGCGATGGCCCTCCTCAAGGAGGGCGGCCAGGCCGGGCGCATGAACCGCATGATCGAGATGATCGACGTGCTGCCGCCCACCCTGCAGCGCGTCGTGGCCCAGCTCCAGATGGCGGCCGCGCCCATCAACACCATCTGCACGAACGTCCCGGGTCCACCCATCTCGATCTACGTCCAGGGAAAGCGTCTCGACACGCTGGTACCGCTCGTCCCCCTGGCGCAGGGCGTCGGCCTGGCCTTCGCGATCCTCAGCTACGCCGAC
>DATILR010000324.1:0-27135 GCA_035476275.1 Binatus sp. (SeqCode)
CTCGGTGCTCTCCCCACCGACGATCTCGCACGCGTCACAGATGCCGTCGTGGGCGCCCGGTCCCGTGTCGCAGTCCTGGTCGGTCGTGCAGCTCGCCGGCGGGTTCATCTTCCCGGCGACGCATTTCTCCGGCGTGCAGTGCGAGAAGGACGGCGCGTTGGGCGGCACGTGCGAGGCGCGCGTCACGAGCGTCGGGTCGGGGGACCCCTCGGATGTCACGCCGTTGTTGTACAGCGCGCAGTAATGCAGCCTGTCGCCCGCGTTGAACACGAGGGGCGGATCGAAGGTCTTGTCGGGCGGATCGTTGTAGATGAAGTTCTCGTAGAGGAGCTGGTCGCCGTGCTGCGGATCGGTGACCCAGAAGTGCTGGCCGTGCCGGTGGGTGTGCGAGGAGAGGCTGAAGAGCTGGGCCTGCTGCGGGCTCTTGAAGCCCCCGAAGGCGTCACTTCCGAAGAAGTAGTCGTGACAGATGGTCTGGGTCTGGTACGGCGGGGTCCCGGTGGCGCCGAAGATGTCCGAGATGTCGAAGATGTTCCGCAGGAGGTACTGGCGGTCGGGGGCGAAATAGTAGTTCAGCCACCCGTGCATCATCGTGTCCTGGTCCGTCAGGTTGAAGGCATGCGGATTCCAGTAGAGGATGCCGCGCAGCGGCGTCGGGGCCCAGACGGCCGGCGCGAAGTCGAGCCGGGCCTCGGCCTTCTGCGCTCCCCCGATCGCGAAGAAGGGGGCAGGTGAGCCGGGAACGGCGGGGCCGTAGCCGATGCAGGCGAACGTCTCGCGGATCTCGCTTCGGCAGAAGCCGCTGCCGCACGACGTGAGATCGGTCGGCTCGCACGTCTGGCCGTCCCGCTCCCCGCCGTTGCATGTCCATTGGCCGAACGACGGGTCGTGGATCTGATCGACGGAGCCGGCGAAGAGATTGAGGATGAGGTGGTGGCTCTGCGGATCCTGGCGGAGGGTCTGCACGTCCCAGACGAAGCAGCCGTTGGGATCGAAGCACCCGTTCGCGGCGCCGAGCGCCGGGATCTTGAATTCCGCCGGCACCTTGTCGGTGAAATCGAAGTAGGTCGCGTAGCAGAGTTCGTGCTGGCTGTGCGCCTCGAGCTTCCAGGGTGGCAGGGTGAACTGGACGCCCTTGTCGGGGGCGGGCGGGTCGAGCGGGATGGCGGTGATCGGCTCGGCGGGGGGTAGGCAGACGTTCAGCGCGGTCTGCGTCCCCGCCACGGTGCCGGTCTCCGGAGCGGTCGCGTAGATCCACTGGCGGAGCACCTCGAGCTCGTCCGTGGTGAGGGTGCTCGTGTTGTTCGGCATGGGGCTGCCGGCGAGCTGCACGCCGGGCGGCAGGTTGGCGGCCAGCTTCTCGGGAGACGTCTTCGCGAGGAGCTTCAGCCAGAGATAGCTTCGCCGCTCGTCTCCGGGCTCGATCCGGTTGATGGACGGCGCCTCGGTCGACGGCACCTGGATCATGTTCGCGTAGGCGACGTCGGGACGCAGATCGAGACCGCCCTGCTTCGCGCTTCCGTGGCAGAGATCGTTCGCGCAGTCGTGCCGGACGAAGATCGTCTTCTGGATCGCCTCCCAGGTGCTCGCGTAGGCGACCGCACCCGTGTCGCAGCCCGACAGGCTCGCGGTGAACCGCCGGCGGGCCTGATGCTTCGCGCGCAGGGTTCCCACGAGCTTCTTGCAGTCGTAGCTGATGGTCGCAGCGAATGTCGGCTTCGCGAGAGCGCCGCACGAGCTCCAGCGGGCGCGCAGTTTCCAGCATCCGTGATGCTCTCCGGCCGGGCATCCATTGCGGGTCCTCCCCAGCGAGGCCGTCGCCGAGCAGCTCCCGATCGTGACTTGCCGGTCGGCGACGGTGAGCGCGTCGGTTCCGGTGGAGGACGCGTCCGTCACGAGCGACTCGCCCGCGTCGAGCAGGAAGCGGCCCGAGCACGGCGTGGGCTTGGTCTTCTTCGCGAACGCTGGCCCAACGGCGACAGCGAACACGAGGACCACGGCAGAAAGACGGATCACGGCGCGCATCGAAACCCTCCCGATTGACGAGCCAGTACAACATACCGCAGGTTCCGCCAAGAACGAGCGTAGAACCGCCCTCCGGTCGGAGGAGGCCTTCTAAAGACCCCATTCGCGCCATGACCGGTCGGCGGCGCCGCCCGGAAGGACCCTGGCGGGGCGGCCGTGCGACCAACGGATGGCGTTCGACCTCGTGGCGCAGGAGGGCAAGAAATCGGCAGCCCGGACGAGCACATTCTCCGACCCGTTCGAGGAACCCGTCGATGAAGACGAGCCGCGTGATCAGGATGGCCGGTGCGCTGGCGAACCCTCCGCGCCGAGAATCGGCCGCCCGCCCGCTGGCCTGGATCGGTTCCTACCAGCGGACCTGGCTCTTCGCGGATTGTCTGGCCGGCGTCACCCTGGCCGCGTACGCGGTGCCAGTGGCGCTCGCCTATGCGACACTCGCCGGACTCGAGCCCGTCGTGGGCATCTACGGCTACATGCTCGGAGGGCTTGCTTACGCCGTGCTGGGGTCCTCGCGCCACCTCGCCATCGGACCCACATCGGCGATCTCCCTGCTGGTCGGGGCGAGCATCGCGCCGATGGCCGCCGGCGATCCGGTGCGGCTGGCCCAGGTGGCGTCGCTCGCCGCCCTGCTGGTCGCCGGGCTGGCCGTGACGGCCTGGGCTCTGCGCTTGAGCACGCTCACGAGCTTCGTCAGCGACACGATCCTCCTCGGCTTCAAGGCGGGCGCTGGCCTCAGCATCGCCGCCACGCAGCTTCCGAGCGCGTTCGGCGTAGCGGGCGGCGGGGACCACTTCCTCACGCGTATGGCCACCCTGATGCACCAGCTGGGCGACACCAACCCCGTCGTCCTCGCCGTCTCGACCGGCGCGCTGGTGCTGCTGCTGCTCGGGGATCGTCTCATGCCGGGACGACCCGTGGCGCTGGCCGTCGTGGCGCTCTCGATCGTCGCGTCTGCCGTCCTCCGGCTGCCCGACCACGGGGTGACCACCGTGGGAGCAATCCCGGCCGGCCTCCCGGCGTTCGGCCTTCCGGGAATCCGGGCGCGCGATGTCGACGGCGTCGAGGCGCTCGCGGCGGCATGCCTGCTGCTGGCCTACGTCGAGGGCGTATCGGCAGCGCGGGCGCTCGCGAGCAAGCACGGCTACGATATCGACGTTCGCCAGGAGCTGCTCGCCCTGGGGGGCGCCAATCTCATGGCCGCCCTCGGGCACGGGTATCCGGTGGCGGGAGGGCTCTCGCAGTCGGCCGTGAACGAGAAGGCGGGCGCCAAGTCCCCGCTGGCGCTGGTGGTGGCTTCCGCCACCCTCGGTGTCTGCCTGGTGTTCTTCACGAGCCTGCTGCGAAATCTGCCGAAGGCCGTGCTGGCCGCGATCGTGCTCGTCGCGGTGAAGGGCCTGATCGATCTGCGGGAAATCGGGCGGCTCCGGCGCGTGAGCCGTCTCGAGTTCCGGGTCGCGATGGTGGCCCTGGTCGGCGTCCTGCTCCTCGGCATCCTGAAGGGCGTGCTCTTGGCCGTGGTCGCCTCGATCCTGTTGCTGCTGCATCGCGCGGCCTTCCCTCACGTGGCCATCCTCGGTCGCATTCCGAACACCACGCGCTTCTCCGACCTCGCGCGCCATCCCGACAACGAGCGGCTGCCGATGGTGTCCGTCTTTCGCGTCGAGGCGTCGCTCATGTACTTCAACGTCGACCACGTCCTGCGCGAGGTGCTGAAGCACGTCGATGCGCAGGGGGACGCAATCCGGCTGGTGGTCTGTGACCTCTCGACGTCGCCGTACGTGGATCTCGCCGGCGCGCGCATGCTGACCAGGCTCTGCGCCGAGCTCGAGGCGCGCCGTGCGGTGCTGCGGCTGGCGGAAGCGCATGCCACGGTGCGAGACATCCTGCGAGCCGAGGGCCTGGACGCCAGACTCGGTACGATCTCGCGACGCGCTTCGGTCGCCGAGGCGATCGAAGCCTTCGAGCGGGCGTAGGGCACCTAGCCGCGGTGTGGCCAGGGGTCACAGTGGACGCGAATGCGGTCGAGACCCGCCGGCTACTCTGGCGCCAGATGGCAAGATGCCGGGTTGGGTCCCCTGTAGGTGTGGGGATTATACCAGGGAGGGCCTTCCAGTTTGGCCTGGTCTATTCGATCGTCGATTGAGAACCACGTGAGGGAAGGACGGCGCATGGCGATGATGACTACCGTGCGCCGCGCTGGCGCGCGGAACCTCGCACCGCTGCTCGCGGTCGTGGCGATGACGGGATGCATGATGGTCGGGCCCGACTACCAGCGTCCCACGGCACCCGTGGCGTCCAGCTGGATTCCCAGGGAGGGCGACGGCATCGCCCCCTCCTCGGAGCCGATCGGCCCGTGGTGGGAGTCGTTCGGCGATCCGACCATGAGCAACCTGATCGCCGAGGCCTACCGGCAGAACCCCTCTCTCCAGGCCGCTGGTGTGCGGGTGATCGAGGCGCAGGCGCGTCGTGGCATCGCGATCGGCACGCTGTTCCCACAGACCCAGAACCTGGTGGGCGCGTACAGCCGGACGGTGGCGAGCGAGAACGTCGTCATTGTGCCTCCCCAGCGCAGCTTCAACGACTTTCTGCTGGGCTTCGACGTCGGCTGGGAGCTCGACTTCTGGGGCAAGTTCCGGCGGGGCATCGAATCCACGGACGCCGAGCTGCTCGCCGCGGTGGCCAACTACGACGACGTCCTCGTCTCCCTCTTGGCGGAGGTCGCGGCCAACTACATCGGCATCCGCACCGCCCAGGAAGAGCTCGCCGTGGCGCAACACAACGTCGAGCTGCAGAGCGGGAACTACAAGATCGCGAGCGAACGTGCCAAGCACGGAGCGGTCACCGACGTCGACCCCGCCCAGGCGGCCACGCTGCTGCACGCGACCGAGGCGCAGATCCCGAGCTTCGAGGCGTCGATCGACGAGCAGGCGAGCACGCTCTCGGCCCTGCTCGGCGTCCCGCCGCGGCGGGTGGAGGAGCTCGTCGGGGACGCCCCGACGCCGATTCCGAGCCCTCCGGCCGAGATCGCGGTCGGGGTCCCCGCCGATCTGCTCCGGCGTCGACCCGACGTCCGGCGCAGCGAGCGCCTGCTCGCCGCGCAGAGCGCGAAGATCGGGATCGCCAAGGCGGACCTGCTCCCCCATCTGTCGCTGGTCGGGTCGATCAACCTCGATGCGGAGAAGGCCGAGAATTTCTTCGAGGGGCGGAGCTTCGAGGCCTTCGGCGGCCCGACCTTCAGCTGGGCGATCCTCAACTACGGGCGCATCACCAACAACGTGCGCGTGCAGGACGCGGAGTATCAGGCGCTCGTCAACGACTACACGACGACCGTGCTCGGCGCCCAGGCGGACGTCGAGAGTGCCATCGCCGGCCACCGCGGTGCGGTGCTACGCACGGCTTCCCTCCGGCAGAGCGTGGCGGCCGCCGAGAAGGTCGTGGATCTCGTCGGACGCCAGTACGCGGAGGGGGCCGTCGACTTCACGACGGTCCTCCTCGCCCAGCAGTTCCTCGTGCAGCAACAGGACCAGCTCGCGTTCAGCGAGGGCCAGGAAGCGCTGACGCTGGTGACGCTCTACAAGAGCCTGGGCGGGGGCTGGGAGCCCTGGGAGGGACGCAGCGTGATCTCGGAGGAGACCGCCGAGCAGATGCGCACCCGCACGCGGTGGGGCGACCTGCTCAAGGAGCGAGAGCAACAGAACATCGAACACGCGGCCAGCACCGGCACCGAGCACGATCGCGGCTGGTGGCGCTGGCGCTGGTGGAGGCCACAGTGGTAACCAGCAGACGTATGGCGCCGGCTGCCTCGATCCTCGGGTCGTGCCTGCTGGCGGTCGTGGTCGCCTGCAGCGGATGTGGCGGCGGGACGAAGGTGGTCGCGCCGCCTCCGCCCGAGGTCTCGGTCAGCCAGCCGATCGAGGAGCCCGTACAGGAAATGCTCGAGTTCACGGGCAGGGTCAGCGCCGTGGAGAGCGTCGAGGTGCGGGCGCGCGTGACGGGGTACATCACCAAGGTCGATTTCACCGACGGCACGGTCGTCAAGGCCGGCGATCCGCTGTTCGAGATCGATCCCCGGGAGTACGAGGCCGCGGTCCTGCGGGCCGAGGGGGGGGTCGCCCGGCTGCGCTCCCAGCTGGCCCGCGCCGACTCCGAGGTGGCCCGGAACCAGACGCTGCGCCCGTCCGGGGCCGCCAGCGCCCGCGACCTCGAGCGCGCGATCGCCGACAAGGGGGCCGTCGAGGGCGAGCTCAAGGCCAACCTCGCTCAACTCGAGCAGGCGCGACTCGACGTCGAGTTCTCGCACGTGACGGCACCGATCGCCGGCCGCGTCGGCCGGGCCGAGGTCACGCAGGGCAACCTGGTGGTGGTGGGCGCCTCCGGCGGACCGTTGCTCACCACGGTGGTGAGCCTCGACCCCGTCTACGTGAACTTCGACGCCGACGAGCGCGCGCTGGTACGCTTCCGGAAGGCGACCATCGCGCGTGACGGCACGGCCTCGCCCGAGAACGTCCGCGCGGCGGAGGTTCCCGTTTACGTCGGGCTCGCCGAGGAGACCGACTTTTCCCACCGGGGGACGATCGACTTCCTCGACAACCAGATCGATCCGTCGACGGGCACGATTCACGTGCGTGCGGTGCTGCCCAATTCGGACGGGCTCCTGACACCGGGACTCTTCGTCCGCGTGCGTCTGCCGGTGGGCGAGGCAAAGCCCGGTGTCCTGGTGACCGATCGGGCGATCGGCACCGACCAGGACCGGAAGTACGTCCTGGTCGTGAACGAGCAGAACGTCGTCGAGTACCGGCCGGTGAAGCTCGGCTCGATCCACGGCGGGCTGCGCTCCGTGGCCGAGGGACTGGCGACGGGCGAATGGGTGATCGTGAACGGGATCCAGCGGGTGCGCCCGGGCGTGACCGTGACGCCGCAGAAGGTGAGCATGCGCCCGGGCCCGCCCGCCGCGATGGTACCCCCCAAGGCGGCCTCGTAGGATCCGACGATGTTCGCTCGCTTCTTCGTCGATCGGCCGGTCTTCGCGACCGTGCTCTCCATCGTCATCGTGATCATCGGTGGCGTCGCGCTCCAGGCCCTCCCGATCGCGCAGTACCCGGAGGTCGTCCCGCCGACGGTGAACGTCTCGGCGACGTATCCGGGCGCGAGCGCGAAGGTGGTCGCCGATACCGTCGCCGCCCCCATCGAGCAGGAGGTGAACGGCGTCGAGAACATGCTCTACATGCTGTCCAAGAGCACCAACGACGGGCAGATGAACCTCGACGTCACCTTCCGGGTCGGGACCAACCTCGACTTCGCGCAGGTGCTCACCCAGAACCGGGTCTCGATCGCCGAGGCGAAGCTGCCCGACGAGGTGAAGCGCCAGGGCGTCACGGTGAAGAAGAAGTCGCCGATGATCCTCCTGTGCGTGAATCTCCTCTCTCCGGGGGGACGGTACGACCAGCTCTATCTCAGCAACTACGCCACCATCCAGGTGAAGGACGCGCTCGCCCGGCTGCCGGGGGTGGGCGACGTCAGCTTCCTCGGCGCGCGTGACTACAGCATGCGCGTCTGGCTCGATCCGACCGCCCTCGCCTCGCGCAACATGACCGCCGCGGACGTCCTCAAGGCCTTGCAGGAGCAGAACGTGCAGGTCGCGGCCGGGCGCATCGGCCAGCCCCCGGCACCCGCCGGCATCGACTTCCAGTACACCGTCAACACGCTCGGGCGGCTGCTCGAGCCCGAGCAGTTCGGCGACATCGTGGTGAAGACCGGCGAGCAGGGCGAGATCACGCGCCTCTCGGACGTGGGCCGCGTCGAGCTGGGCGCCAAGAACTACGACGTCGGGAGCTACCTCGACGGCCAGGAATCGGTCACGATGGCGGTCTTCCAGCTGCCCGGGGCCAACGCGCTCGCGACCGCGGAGAGCGTCCGCGCCGAGATGGAACGGCTGAAGGTGCGCTTCCCCGAGGGCATGGAGTACAAGATCGTCTACGACACGACGATCTTCGTCGACGAGTCGATCCACGAGGTCTACAAGACGCTGTTCGAGGCGTTCGTCCTCGTCTTCATCGTCGTCCTGGTGTTCCTGCAGGACTGGCGCGCCACGCTGCTGCCGATGATCGACGTCCCGGTCTCGCTGATCGGGACGTTCTTCGTCATGGCGATGCTCGGCTTCTCGCTCAACAACCTCTCGCTCTTCGGCCTCGTGCTCGCCATCGGCATCGTCGTCGACGACGCGATCGTGGTGGTCGAGAACGTCGAGCGCTGGATGGCGAAGGGCCTGCCGCCGCGCGAGGCGACCATCAAGGCGCTCGAGGAGATCACCGGCCCGGTGATCGCGATCACCCTGGTCCTGAGCTCGGTGTTCATCCCCACGGCGTTCATCGCCGGGATCAGCGGCCAGTTCTACCGGCAGTTCGCACTCACCATCGCGGCCTCGACCATCATCTCGGCCATCAACGCGATGACGATGGCGCCCGCGCGCGCCGTCACCCTGATCAAGCCGCACGCGCACGGCGAGGAGCGGCGCGAGGCCCTTCCCCTCACCGCCGTGGTGCTCCTCTTCGCGCTGCTCGCCGACTTCTTCGTCACGGGTCGCGTCCAGCACCTGTTCGGCCTGTCGGCCGGGGGGCACGGGCACGAGGCGCACGGGAGCCCGCTGGCACTCTGGGCCGTCCGCCTCATCGTCGTCGCCGCGGGCGGGGTCCTCGGCCATCGGCTGAACGAGCGGGTCAACCGCGTGCTGCTCGGCTTCTTCAAGGGGTTCAACCGGGTCTTCGAACGGCTGACCGAGGGATACGGCCGCATCGTCGCGGGGCTCGTGCGCGCGACCGGGATCGTCCTCCTCGCGTACGCCGCACTCATGGTGCTCACCTGGCTCGGCTTCCGCACCGTGCCGACCGGCTTCATCCCGGAGCAGGACAAGGGATACCTGGTCGTGAACGCGATGCTGCCCGACGGCGCCAGCCTCGAGCGCACCAACGAGGTGATGGTCCGGCTCGACGACATGGTCCGCAAGACGCCCGGTGTCGCGCACACCATCCGTCTTCCCGGCTACTCGATCCTCACCAGCAACAACATCTCGAACGTCGGCGGCATGTTCGTGATCCTCCAGGACTTCGAGGAGCGGGTCGGGGCGAAGTTGTCTTCCGCAACGGTGGGCGCGAACCTCCGCGCGCAGTTCCGGCAGGTCCAGGACGCGATCGTGGTCACGTTCGGCGCACCCCCCGTCGACGGCCTCGGCAACACCGGCGGCTTCAAGCTCCAGGTGCAGGACCGGGCCGACGCCGGTCCCGAGGCGCTCCAGGGGGCCGTCGAGACGATGATCGGCGCCGGGACGGCGCAGCCCGGGCTGGTCGGTCTCTTCAGCAGCTTCCGGGCCTCGCAGCCCCAGCTCTACCTCGACGTCGACCGGGCGAAGGCGAAGGCGCTCGGGGTCTCCCTGAACGACGTCTTCCAGACCCTGCAGATCTATCTCGGCTCGGCGTATGCCAACGACTTCACCCGCTTCGGGCGCAACTGGCAGGTGAACGTGCAGGCCGACGCGGCCTACCGCGTCGACCCGGACGACATCGGCCAGCTGAAGGTCCGCAACCGCAACGGCGGCATGGTACCGCTTTCGACCCTGGTGACCGTCCGCAACACCACGGGCCCGGCGATCGTGAACCGCTACAACATGTTCCCGTCGGCGGAGATCGCCGGCAACACGGCGCCCGGTGTGAGCTCGGGGCAGGCGGTCGCCACCATGGACGCGCTGGGGGGACGGGAGCTCCCCACGACCATGAGCTTCGAGTGGACGGAGCTGACGTTGCAGCAGATTCTGGCCGGCAACACGGCGGTCTTCGTGTTCGTCCTCGGGGCGGTGCTCGTATTCATGGTCCTCGCGGGCCAGTACGAGAGCTGGTCCCTGCCGGCTGCGATCATCCTGATCGTGCCGATGTGCCTGCTCGCGGCCATTAGCGGTGTCTGGCTGGTCGGATCCGACAACAACATCTTCACCCAGGTCGGCCTGGTCGTCCTGATCGGTCTGGCCGCCAAGAACGCGATCCTGATCGTCGAGTTCGCCAAGCAGCTCCAGGACCAGGGAATGCCGCGCGGCGAGGCGATCATCGAGTCGTCGAAGACGCGGCTGCGTCCCATCCTGATGACGTCCTTCGCGTTCATCCTGGGCGTGTTGCCGCTGATCCGCACCGCCGGCGCCGGTGCGGAGATGCGGTTCGCGCTCGGCATCGCGGTCTTCTCGGGCATGCTCGGCGTTACCTTCTTCGGCATCTTCTTCACGCCCGTCTTCTACGAGGTGATCCGCGGTCGCACCGACGGCCGGGCGGCACGACGGCAGGCCGCGCCAGCGCCGGCCGTGCACGAGCCGGAGCCGCAGGTGCCGCACGTCGGGGTGTCGTGAGGCTGGATGCGGGAACGGGCAGCGCCCGGGTGGTCAGTGGTCCTGCTGCTGCGAGTGGAGGCTGACCAGCCGTGCGACGAGCACGACCAGGTACATCTGCCCGCTCACTCCCTCGACGATGGCGAGCCCCCGCGCCGGCTCGCTCGCCGGGATGACGTCGCCGTAGCCGAGCGTCGCGAGCGTGACGAAGCTGAAATAGATCCCGCTGAACAGGTCGAGGTTGCCGGCCGTGCTGCCCCCGAAGGACCCAGGCCACCAGCCGTCCAGCATCCAGTAGGCCACGCCGAAGAGGAGCCCGGCGAGGAGATACGCGTCCAGGGCCGCCAGGATGCGCTCGACATCCACGACCCCGCGACTCAATGCGTGGCGCGCGGTGGCCACCATCGCGAGCATGACCGCGACCAGCCACAGCGCGTCGCTGACCTGGAGCAGGCCGGGAAGAGCGAGGGCCGCCCGGAGGGTGCGGGCCACGACGAAGACGACGCCGAGCAAGAGCGGAATGCGCATGTCGGCCTCATGCGCGACGCTCGCGATCGCCGCCAGGAGGTTGAGGCCCAGCAACAGCGCCAACGGGTTCTGGCGGGAGTAGACCGCCTCGAGCGTGGGACCGGCCCCGAGCGTGAGGAGCAGCGAGGCGAAGAGCCAGGCGAAGCGGTGACGACGATACGCCGCCACGACGGCCGTCAGGGGGCGTCTACTCACCCGTCCATCTGCCGGGGCGAAGCGCGCTCCGGGCCCATCGGATGGCAGACTCGTCGAAACCCGCCGCCGCGTCAAGAAACGGCCTGCGCGCAGGCTCGACTCGACCACGGCTCGGGAACAGCCCGACTCGCCGCGACGACGCCACGGACTGGCGCCAATTGGCAAGACGCGTCGACCAGGGGCACCTAGGAAGGATGCCACGGAGAGAGAGAGACGTCTCGCGATGCTTCGGGGCGCATTCTCGTATGCCATCTGGGGTCCAGAGGCGGCACGGTTGCCGCCTAGGGGTGCGCGCGACAAGCTGTTGAGCTGCGTGATGGCTAGCGCGGTCCTCCTCGCGCTCGTGCTGCCCGCACCCGCGCACGCCGACGAAGCGCCCGTGGCGACGATCGCAGTCTCGTCGTCGACCTCAGGCTCGAGCCTCAGCGGCAACCTCGTCGAAGGCGTGATGACCTTTCGGGATAGCGAGTACCTACTCACACTGCGGGGCGTCGCGCAGCCGGCCAAGACGGTGGGGGCTGTTCGCCGACTCGTGCGCGCACGCGACATCGAGGGCGTCTTCGAGCCCTCCGACCAGGGCTTGCGAAACGCCGCTGGCGTGACGATTCACTTCGATCCACCGCTCTCGCTCGAGGCCGGACGACTCGAGATCGAGCTCCTGAATCGGAAGTATCCCAAGGTGTCCGGCGGTCACCGAAACGGGGTGGAGTGACACGCCGCCCGGCGCGTTCCGCGCTCTGCGGGACGGTCGCGGCGATCTCCATCGTCGTCGCGGCGGCACAAGCAGGGCAAAGCCCCGCATCCGGCCCCGCGCACGCCGCCGCCGATGCGACGCTCACCCTCCGCGGCCGGACGGCGGCGCTCGGGGTTGGCTTTGCGTGGGGTGCATCGTCGGTCGAGTTCCAGGGCAAGACCTACCCGGTGCGCGTGGATGGCTTCGTATTCGGTGGCCTCGGGACCGCCTCGCTCGAGGGCGTCGGTGAGGTCTTCGGTCTCACCAAGATCGAGGACCTGAACGGCAACTACACGGCCCTGGCCTCGGGAGGCGCATTCGGTGGGGGCACGGGGAAGCTCGTGATGCGCAACGACAAGGGCGTGCGTATCGTGATGGACGTGAAGGGCGCGGGACTCCAGGTCGGCGCGGGGCCGCGCGGAATCACGCTGAGCGTCGGGGAGGCCGGCGGCCCGCCGGCCGACGCGAGTCCCCGACTTCCGCAGACGCTCGGCTTCGGGGAGCTCAAGACCGGGCCGCTCTACTTCAGTCCAACCCTGAATGCGCAGGTCTTCACCGCCGCCTCGGGCAACCCGGGCTTCAACGGGAAGTGGTCGTTCGGACCCGTGGACAAGGCCAACAATTGGTTCGAGCACTCGAACGAAGTGGGGCTGAACGCCCGCTACCCGACGGGGAGCTATGGAACGCTGGAGGGCAGGGTCAGCGGCGTCTACTCTCTCACCGCGAGCGGACCCGACGGAGCCGTCAGCAACGGCTCCAGGGGTACCGTCACCAAGTACACGCTGGAGAGCGCGCACCTCGCGTGGCAGTCGGAAGACCTCTTCCCGCAGCTCGGCCACAACGCCATCGAGCTCAGCGCCGGGAACCAGAACTACCAGGTCTTCGACGGCCTCCTCTTCTGGGACGGAGGCCAGGACAGCACCAACCGCGGCGCGAACTGGCTGTCCCCGCGCAAGGCGTTCCGGGAGACGGGGATCGCCAGGCTCAACCTCAACGGCTTCATGCTCGAGGGGGTGCACCTCAAGTACAACGACGACCCGGATACAGGTACCCGCCTCGGCGCCGGGCGGGTCGAATACGTCAAGGACGACTGGCTCATGAAGTACCTGAAGGTGGGCTTCATGTACTTCGACATCTACGAGTCGGACACCGCTTCCCGTGACGGGATGAACGGCATCTACGTCTATCACGAGGCGATCCCGCTGCCCGCCCTGGAAAGCCTGAGCTACAAGACATCCTTCGTCCGAGAGAGCAACGCGAAGTCGTCCGGCCTGTCCGAGGCCTACGGCTGGTACGTCACGCCTGCGTACAAGCTCTCGAGCCTGCCCTGGAAGCCCCAGCTCAGCTACCGCTATGCGTCGTTCACCGGCGGTGGGACGCGGGCATTCGATTCGCTCTTCACGGGGCTCTCGGACTGGGGCTCCTGGTTCCAGGGGGAGCTCCTGGGAGAGTACGTCCTCTCGGACAGCAACTTGCGATCGAACCAGGTGCGTCTGCTGCTCAAACCGAGCGAGATCCTGACCCTCAACCTGATCTACTACAAGTTCCTGCTGGACAACCGGAATCAGAGCTTTGGGCTCACACCCTCGCGTGTGAGCCGCTCGCTCGCGGACGAGGTCGACGTGATCGCCGACGTGGCGCTGACGAACTGGTGGTCGCTCACGGCAACCTGTTCGGTGGCGAATCCCAACGAAGGCTTTCGCGAGGCGGTGAACGGATCGGCAACTTGGATCAACGGCTACCTCTACATGAATTTCACCTTCTGATGTCGGCGCACGGGTCCGCGGGCGGACGCGGGTCCAGAGGGGTTGAGATCGGACGATCGAACGCGAGGAGTAGCAGCCATGCCGTACAGCGACACCCCCATGCCAGCCGCACTTGCCGCCGGCTTCCCGTGCTCGAGGCCTACATCTGGGTGCCAGAGGACAGCGCCGATCGCGAGTGGCATTCGTCATTCTGATCGCATATGGGGTCTACTCGACGTGGAAACGGCACCGCCTGGGAATCTCCAGCGCGAAGGGTCGAAGTTTCACCCACCCGCGCGAGTTGACCTCCCGGCCCTTCGCCCGTCCGGGTGCTCACTTCCTCGTCCATTCGCTCCGGCGGTGATGCTCGCTGCGGTGCTGGCCGGCGGGCTGTCTCTTTCGGCCTGCTCCGTTCAGAGGACCGTGAGCGGCTGGTTCCACAGAGGGACGTCGTCGGAAGCCGCCGCGGGAACCGGGCAAACGTACTACGCGGCTGCAGCCGGGCTGAAGGTCTACAGCGAGCCAACCTCGTCCTCGAAGGTGGTCGGAAAGCTCGGGCTGCACGAAAAGGTCAGGCGCTACAAGGTCGAGCGTGGCTATGCTTACGTCAAGGCCGACACGAGCGGCCTGGCAGGATGGGTGAACAATACCATGCTTCTCTGGCGGCTGCCGGCTGCGAAGGCGGCGACACCCGAACCCAGCGCTGAAGCACCTGCGGCGCCCGCCGGGGAAGAGCCGAGCGAGGCTCCAGAGATCCCCGCCACGACGCAATCAGCAGAACCCTCTCCGGCGCCGTCGGAGAAGCCGGCGCCTGCGGGGCCGCGAACGCGGGGCAAAACCGGGCCCTCGGTGTTCGATCCGTACTGAACGCCAGCACCCGTGAGCCAGGCCGAGCAACGAGGCGAGTCGCCGGGTGGAGGCGGTCCGGTGTCTCGTCAGCGCCCGCAGTCATGGCCCGAAACATGGGTGCGCGCGCTGCTGGACATTGCCTCGGTCTCGCCGGAGCGCCGCGCCACCGTACTCAGCGACATCCAGGTGGGCTCCAGGCCGACGGCGGCGTACTACGTCCTGCTGGGGCTCTCCGAGCTGATCGCGGGCTTCGCGCTGATCGTCGGGAGTGATGCGACACTGATCGGCGCGAACGTCGTGGCGCCGCTGATGACGCCGATCTTCGGCATCTCGCTCGGCCTCATGCGGGGGGATCTGCGGCTCCTGCGTACCGCGGTGCTGGCCGAGTTCGGCGGGGCGGCCTTCGGTGCCGCCCTCTGCTTCGTGCTGGGCCTCATGCCCTTCATGCTCGATCCCACGCCGGTACTGTTGGCACAGACCCGCCCCACGCTCATCGATCTGTTCGTGGCCGCGCTCGCCGGCTTCGCCGGCGGCCTTGCGATGATCGACGAGCGCATCAGCCCCGCCCTCCCGGGCGTCGCGATCGCCACGGCGCTCAATCCGCCCATCGCCGCTCTCGGCCTGTGCCTCGCGTACGGCGCCTACCAGGGCGCCTGGGGCGCTTTCCTGCTCTTCTTCGCCAACGTGCTCGCCGTCCTCGCCGTGGCCGCCGTCCTGTTCGTCGCCGCCGGGTTCGTGACGCGAGCGGAGATCGGTTCGCTCCGTGGCCTCGCGCGACGTTTCGCCCCGGCGGCAATCGGTCTTGTCGTGGTCACCGCGCTGCTCACGAACTACCTCGCGACGATGGTCCGAACTCTCCGCACGACCCGCACCATCACGGCCGTGCTCGACGAACAGCTGTCACGCGAGCCGAACACCGCCCTGGTGAGCCTGGACTTCAGCCGCAGCAAGGACGCCGTGGAGGTTCTCTCCACCGTGAGCGCGCCGCGCGTGATTTCCCCCCCGCGTGTCAAGCAGATCCAGGACGCGCTGGCCAGCCAGCTGGGCGGACCGGTCCGTCTCTTCGTGCGTTGCAACCTCACCAAGGACGTCACCGCCACCGGCTCCGCCAACGTGCGTCCCTATCTCAGCCTCAACGGCCGTGTGACGGAAGAGCCCCTGGCGCCGCAGATGCAGCTGGTTCAGCAGGCGGAGCAGGTTGCGCGCGAGGTGGTCGCGACTCGACCGGACATCGTGCTGAAGGACATCGAGCTGGTGGAGTTTTCGAGCGGGCCGGTCCTCGTCGTCTCCATCGAAAGCCCGCGCAGCCCGTCGCCCGCCAACGTCGCGCGCCTCGAAGCATTGCTGCGCGAGCGCCTGGCGGAGACCCATGTCCGGGTCGTCGTTCGAACGGCCGCATCGGTGGACGTCACGTCCAAAGGGCGCATTCTGCTCGGAGAAGCGCACTTCGGGGAAGCGTCCGCGGATGAGCTGCGGCAGCGGGAGGCCGTCGAAGGTGCGGTCCGAAGCCGGCTCCAGGGCCTGCCGAACGTGTTCGTCACCGCCGTCGACGCGGTCCGGCAAGACGTTGGGTGGGTGGTGCGGGCCGACGTGGTGGCGCCGCGGGTGCCGGTCCCCGGCGAGATCCTCGCCGTCGAGCAAGGCACCGCCAAGGCAATCGGTGAGCCGGTCGAGCTGACGGTGCGAGCGAGCACGGAGATCGTGGTCACGGGGACACAATACCGGGCGGTGGAGCAATCGCGCGTGCCAGAGGCCGACGACCCGTGAGCCTCGTGCGTCCTCCACTACTGGTGGCCGTGGTCGTGTCGCTTACGCACGTCCACCTGTAGGGTCCCGGTGCTCTCGTTCATCCGACGTCACCTCGACCCCGCGGGCCGGCTGGGTGAAGCCCTGTTTGGCCTGATCATGGCCCTCGGCTTCGGCGCCGCGGTGCGGCTCGGAGGCGAGGAGGCGAACAATCGCGCGCTGTTCATCGGCATCTTCGGCTGCAATCTGGCCTGGGCCATCGTGGATGGCGTGACGCACGTACTGGGCGCGTTGTTCGAGCGAGGACGGAAAGCCCGCCTCGTCCGAGACCTGTTGAGCGCCGCCACGGAGGAAGCGGCTCTGCAGCAAATCGGCAAGGAGCTCGACGGGCCGCTCATGGACTTGACCTCTCCGCAGGAACGCCTGCAGCTCCATCGCTGGGTCCTCGAAATTCTCCGGCAAGGAGGGCCCGAAGAAGTGCGCGTCCAGCGCGAGGACCTGCTCGGCGGGGCGGCCGCTTCGCTGGTCGTACTGGTCGCTACGCTTCCGATCGTCGTGCCGTACCTCCTGGTGCCCGACCCGAACCTCGCGATCCGGCTCTCGAACCTGATCGCGCTGACGTTGCTGTTCCTGCTCGGTATGCGCTGGGGGCAGATCGTTGGCGGGAGGTCGCTCCGCATCGCCACCGGCTTGACGCTGATCGGCGTCGTGCTGGTGGTCATCACGGTCGTGCTGGGGGGATAGCTCGAGGTCTCAGCGCAGGAAGGCGCTCATCGCGGCCATCAAGCCGGCGAGCTGCTGCCCCCGCTGCTGCAACACGGCCTTCCCGTCCGCCACCGGCTGATAGTCGGGATCCAAGCACCGTCGGGAGGAGGAGGCGCGACATGGTCGCCGAGTCAACCGGATCCGGGCCGGTATGGTCAAGATGAAATCTGCTCGACGAGGTCATCTGCGTACGTCGGTGCCCTCGTGGCCTTGTCCCTCGCCGCGGCGGCTTGTACTCGTGAGCACTGCGTGATGGCGTTCCGTCAACTGGCCGCGTGCTGGTCAACCCCTGGCGTCCTTGTGTTCGCTTCGTTGACGCTGGGCACGGTACTCCCCGTGCACGCGCACGCTTCCCACCGGGGCCTCACCTGTCCGGTGCCTGGCGATGCAAATGCGAGCGAGGCGTGCGTGCGTCAAGAACTCGGTGTCCCGCCGGACGCGCGCCGGGTGGCGATCGTCAGCCAATCGTCCCACCTCGACTGGGACTGGCGCCACACCTTCGAGGAGTACTTCCAGGGCCCCCTCGTCGACCCCTTTCTCCTCCTCCTGCCGGGTCCGGTCGACGGTATCCTGTCGGACGCCGTGGGCCTGCTGGTGCGCTTCCACGGCTCCAAGGCTCACTACTACTACTCGGTTGCCGAGATGGGCTATCTCGCGCGCTTCGTCGAGGTCCATCCGGAGATGGTCGAGCCGCTGCGCGCCGTGGGTCAAGATTTGCGGATCGTCGGGGGCGGCATCACTTCGCCGGATAGCCTGCTCCCACCTGGCGAGTCGTTCATCCGCGACTATCTCGTCGGTAAGACGTGGGTGGATGCGACGCTGAAGCTTCCCATCCGGGAGGCATGGGTTCCGGATGACTTTGGCCACGATTCTCAGCTCCCGATCGTTTTGGAAGCCATGGGGCTCGACGGCGTCGGGTTCGGACGCGTGCCGGGCGTCGCCGGGGCCCTGCAATCCCTCGGATTCGAACCACCCGACCCGGGGTCCACGGCGGCGCACCTCCTGCGGGACGGCGTCGACTTCGTCTGGCGTGCGGCGGATGGCTCGCGCACGATCGCGCACTGGATGCCGGGAGGGTACTGCCAGGGCGACTGGGCCCTCGGGCCGGAGCCCGGGCATGAGCCGACCGACGCACTGGCCCGCCTCATCTCGACCGACGGTGACGCCTCGCGCACTCCCTACATCTTCATTCCGGTCGGCTGTGACTTCGCTCGCCCGCGCCCGAACCTTCTCGATCTAGTCGATGCGTGGAACACGAACGAGTATGGGCGGACTGGCGTCTGGGCGGTCGCGGCGACCTTCGATCACTACGTCCAGCTCGTCAGAGCGCATCGGGCGGTCTTGCCGACGCGCCGCTTCGATCCGACCCCCTACTGGACCGGTTTCTACGCCACGCGCCCTCTGCTCAAGGCGATGCACCTGCGCGCGACACAGGCACTGCTCGCGGCCGAAACGTTCGGCGCGATCGCCGATGCGGTCGGCCGGCGTGATCCCGCTGGCTGGCGCGCCGGTGTACACGCCCGCACGGCAGCCATCCATGTGGGATGGGAGAGCCTCGTGCCGGGGAACCATCACGACTTCATCACGGGCACGGCGCTCGATCCCGTGTATGAGGACGAACAGGTCCCTCGGCTCACCGCCGCGCTAGCATCAGGCGAGGCAGAACGCTCGCGAGCGCTCACGCAGATCGCCGCCGCGATCAAGCCGAGTACCGCTGGTGAGAACAAGACGATCGTCGTCTTCAACCCGCTTGGCTTTGCACGGCGGGGGCTCGTCGAGGTGCCCGCTTCCGACGCGGCGCGCTCCGTGAACGCCCCCTCGCCGAGGCTCGAGCAAGCGTCGGCCGAAGGCGGCCGGCTCTTCCCCGCCCGTCTGCCGAGCCTCGGCTACGCGACGGAGGACCTGGCCACCACCGCGATCGGCCGGACGGTGCTCACGTTCCAGGAGGATGGGGCGATGGCGGTCTTCGAGAACGCCTTCCTGCGCGTCGTCCTCCGTCAAGACGCGGGCTGGGGGATCACCTCGCTCTTCGACAAGCACTCCGGGGAGGAGCTCATCCGCCCGGGCCAGGTCGGCAATGCGCTCGTTCCCTATTCCGACCAGGGCGGGCTCTATCGGTTCGGTAGTGAGATGAAAGGGTGCAGCCTCGAGCCGCTCTCCGGGGAGAGCGCTGCTTCCGCGCTCACCGTGCTGGAGCCCGGACCGCTACGCGTGCGCCTGGTGGCGCAGACGGTCGCCGGCGGACAACGGTTCCGGAAGGAGTACCAGCTCGTCGCGGATGAGCCGTTTCTCCGTATGATCTCGACGGGCTCGGCAGCACCGGGCACGTCCGTCATGGTGCACTTCCCCCTCGCAGGACCGATCGACGACCTCGTTCACGGGACCGCGTACCATTGGGACCGGAAGCGACCCGAGCGCGCCGGGCCGCTCACCTTCGAAGCCACGCATGATTTCCTCGTGCCGCAGTTCCGCGGCGTGGCGCGCGCGGCGATCTTTCATCCCGGCGTGGCAGCCTGGGCCGTGCGCCACGATGGCTTGTTGCTCGGTGCCCTCTGGCGGAACGCGAACCGGGAGCAGTGCGACTTCGAGGGTGCCGAGGGGACCGATACACACGAGGTTGCCGTTTCCTACGCCATCCGCGTGCCGGCCGGCGTGACGGGGCCGCGAACGGGTCAGCAGCTCCGCGAGGCCCTGGGCTTCGCGACGCCGTTGCTTGCCGTGGCGGGGCAGCCGGCGGGTGACTTGCCGAGACGGCTGTCCCTCGCCTCGGCGGCGCCGAAGTCTGCCATCCTCACGGCGGCCAAGGCGGGCACGGCAGATGATGCTGCCCTGGTCCTCCGCATCTATCAGCCGACGAACGCGCCGCTACGGGTGGTCATCCGGACGGCAGCGCAACGCCGCTTCCCGTTGCGCCGGCAGCTCGTCGTGGAGGGGATGACGGCACTCGAGGTGCCGTTACCCGCCAAGCGTATCGCTACGCTTGACGGTGAGAAACACGCGAGCCGGTTCAGCGTTCTCGCCCGGCGCGCGCTCACGACGATCGCGGTTCGCGCCGAAGAAGCGCGCTGAACCTGGGGGGCTTCTGGGAGCGACCATCCAACTGAAAGAGCGAAGGGCGGTGGACGAATGGATTCCCGTTTGTTGATGACGTTGCAGGTCGCGGTCGTCGGCGTACAGAAAATCGGCGCAGTACCTCACGGTACTCGCGTCACCGCACCGATAGCGAGCGGCCACTTCGAGGGCCCGCGGCTGCGCGGAAGGGTGCTACCCGGTGGCGGTGACTGGACGCTCCTCCGGGGAGATGGCGTCCTCGAGCTCGACTTGCGTCTTACACTCGAGACCGACGACGGCGCCCTCGTCCACATGACCTCGTTCGGGCTTCGTCACGGGCCGCCGGAAGTCATCGCGGCGCTCGCGCGCGGCGAGAGCGTCGATCCCTCGACCTACTACTTCCGGACCACGCCCCGCTTCGAGACCGGGCACCCGAAGTACGCGTTCTTGAATCGCCTCCTCGCCGTATCGAGCGGCGATCGGCGCGCCGAAGGCCCCATCTACACGATCCACGAGATCCTATGAGGCCCCCGTGGACGCTCGACGAAGAGACGTTCTCAAGCTTGCCGCGTTCGCGACGCTCGCTGGATGCGCGCACCTGCCTCTCGCGGCTTCCTCTGCATCACCGTCCGATAGGAAAAAAACTGCCATGCGATCGCGTCCCCTGATCACGCTTCGTTTGAACACGGCACCCACACAAGACATCGCCGCCGGACCTCGCGGCACGCGCGTCACGTTTCCGATCACCGGTGGCTCGTTCGAAGGTGACAGACTTCGCGGCAAGGTGCTGCCGGGCGGCGACGATTGGACGGTCAAACGCGCGGACGGCGTCGTCGAGCTCGACCTACGTATCACGCTGGAGACCGACGACGGCGCCCTCATCCACATGACGTTCGAGGGCATCCGTGACGACGGAGCACCAGGAGCTCCCTACTTTCGTACGGTGCCGCGCTTCGAGACTGCCGCACCGAAATATTCCTTCGTGAACCGGCTGCTTGCCGTTGGCACCGGGGAGATTCGCGCCGACGGGCCGGTTCACGTGATCGAAGAGCTCCTCTGATTCAACCCCCACGGGTGTTTAGCCCACGGGATTCTGAATGCGGCCCTCTTACCCTACCGGAGCCGTTGCACCGGCTGCCTGCCGCAGCACCAGCCGCAGGGAGCGCGCATCGACGTCGAGCGCGTCGCAGAGGTTCTCGAAGCTGAACGGCCACGCGCGGTCCACGCTCGCGGCGTAGGCCCTCGCCTGCCGGTTGTGTTTGCGGTCGGGGGGTGCAAATCGACCCGGCCCCCGCCGGTAGCGCGAGCCCCGGCAGTCATCCACCACCGCCTGCAAGACGGCGACCATCAGCCGCTTCTCGGGCTCGCCAGCGCGCATCGGTCGCGTCCCATTGCCGATCGCTGAATCGCGAATCATGGAAGCGGCCTTGCGCGATGCGCTTCAGCCTCACGTTGTCCCGCATGCAGCTCGGCCCAGAAGCGGGCGCGCGCCGCGCCCCAACGTGCATCCTGTTCCTTCTTCGCGGGGTCGAGACCCGTTTCTCGCCGCCACGGCCATTCCCAATGGCGTGCCAGCGCGTGACGTAGACGGTTCAGCATCCCAGTTCCGCTCGGCAGGCTCTGCCCTTAGTTGGCAAGCGGCCTCCCCTCATCGCCTCGCACCAAGTGGAGCTGACCCAGGGAGCGGCGCCGCGAGAGGGAGCGCAGCGGCGGTAAGACCGCTTTCGCCCCGGGCTGGATCAATCCCCGATCGGATGCGACGGTGCGGCGGATGAGGAGCCGACCGCGATCGCCGGTCCGTCGGAGCCTGCCGCTGACCTGGCTCCGCAGCAGCCACACGCGCTGGTTGCGGACCATGCAGAGCAGTGCGGGACCTGTTGACCTGATGACCCTGACGTTCGTGAACGGTACGAGATCATCGGTGTCGTCCTTACCCATGGCACGGTTCTCCTTCCGGAGTCCGCGCCGAGCACACGTGGGTAGGGACTGGGCCCCTGCACAGATCGCGTCGCGCTGCGGGGCTCTGAACGGGCTCGAACGGAGTATATGGAGGCGTGACGACGGCGTCAACGCGGATCGGACGCGCGACCGATCGAGCTGCTGCAAGAAAAAATGGATCGCTGACTGTCACGCTAGGAAATTTGACAGTCGACACCATTGGGACTAGAGTGGGCGTTGCCGTCCCGGTTGATCTCAGGCGACCTTCCGGTAGCCTCTCGCTTCTTAGCCTCTCAGTCCGAGACCGCCTCGCGCTCACGGGCCTCCGCGCGGTTGGCGTCCATTCAGGCCGACCAGGGAGGTGCTATGCTGTTGCGGTCCATCGTGGTCGTGGGGGGAGAAGGTCTCTCCGTCCTGGGGGCGCTCTACAAAGCCGCCCGGGAGGCAACGGCCAACAGCATGGGGAAGCTGAGTCGGTGGATGCGACGGCCCGCGTACCTGCGACGAGCGGCCCGGCAGGTTCCGGGGGTCTTGGGGAGGTGGGGGATGTACGAGTTCGTGGAACCGCGTGCGCGACGCCTGGTCGCCGAGCATCTCGGCGTCGAGGTCGAGGCGCTCGTCTCCACGGTCTCTCTGCGGGAGGACCTGGCCGCCGAGTCACTCGATCTGGTCGAGCTGACGCTCGCGCTCGAGGCGGAGTTCGCGATCGGCGTACCGGAGCGTCTCCTCGATCGCGTGCGGACCTACGGCGAGCTCGTGCATGCCATCGGCCATCTCATCCGGGCGCGCTGCGGGGCGGAAGCGCGCGGCGCGGAGCCGCCGCTTCGCCTCTGGTCACGTCTGGTGTCGCCGGCGGGCGAGGCGGCTGGTACCCTCGAATGGACGGGGTGGCTCACGCCGTACGTCGCCGAGACGATCGCCGAGGACGCGATGCGGGCGGGCCGTGGGGCGCACCTCGAGGTGACGGTCGCGGCGAGCACCGGTGCGGACCTCGCCCGGGTGCAGCATCAGTTCGCGCAGCTCGGCAGGCGCGGCGTGCAGGTGAGCGTCCGGGGGTTCCGGGCCCAGTTCGATTTGGCCACCCCGCCCCCGACTGGCTTTCGCCCGCTCATGGCGACGTTCGATGGCGCCTCCGAGGGTGGCGACGGCACCCTATCCATCCAAGTCTCCGCGCACATCTCCGGGAAGGAGCGGCTCGCCCAGGTCTCTCTGCGCCGCGGCTCCAGGTCGACGATGGATGTGCGTTTCTTACCAGCCGTTCCCGCATCCGGGGTCATCGCTACCCCGGCCGCCATCGCATGGCGATAGGAGGTTTCATGGCAACAGCGTGGTTTGGGCCCTGTCCCCACTGCAACGCCTCCCTCTCCTACCTGGAAGGAATAACTGGCAGTAGCATGAGTCCGCACTGTCCACGCTGCAAGGTGCTGATCACCGTTGCGCGCGCCACCTTCCTGATGGTGGATCACTCGCGTCCAACTGCGAAGGCGCCGGTAGCCCTCAAACCAACCTCGTGACCGCTCGTCCGGGCGAAGCGACGCAACCGAGTGCCCCGCCTACCGGCGACGACGTCAGGGCGAGACCGTTCTGACGACGAGGAGGATACCAATGCTGCCCCCGCCCCGAATGAACCTCCGTCCATGCGAGAACATGAATCATCGACGCCCTGATGCGCCGGTGAGCCATTGCCCGCAGTGCGGGAACGTCGTGAATGCTCGGATTGCCGCGCAGCACTGCAGCGAGAGCAAGCACGCCGCCGCGCGACGTCGGCAATCGACCTTCTGCGTCGATTGCGGCACGCAGCTAGTGGGTGGGCGCTAGCCATGCTGCCGGACCTGACTCGTGTCATCGACCAGGTGAGCAAGGAGAAGGGTATCGACCGCGCCATCATCGTCCAGGCGCTCGAAGAGGCGATGCTGTCAGCCGCCAAGAAGACCTTCGGTCCCGAGAAGCGCATCGAAGCCAAGTTCAAGCCGGACGGGGGCGAGGTGGAGCTCTTCGAGATCAAGACGGTCGTCGAGCACGTCGAGGACCCGGAGAATCAGGTGACCCTCGCCCTGGCGCGCGACAAGCTCGATTCCGAGGCCGAGATCGGCGACGAGCTGCTCGTCAAGTTGCCGCCAGAGAAGTTCGGCCGCATCGCCGCCCCGGCTGCCAAGCAGAACATCATCCAGCGCGTGCGCGATGCCGAGCGGGACATCGTCTACAGCGAGTTCAAGGATCGCAAGGGCGAGCTGGCCTCCGGCATCGTGCAACGCTTCGAGAAGAGGAACATCATCGTCAACCTGGGGCGGACGGACGCCGTCCTGCCCGAGCGAGAGCAGATCCCGCGGGAGCGCTACCGGCAGGGCGACCGCATCCGGGCCTACATCCTCGACGTCGAGCTCAGCAGCAAGGGGCCGCAGATCGTTCTCTCCCGGACCCATCCGGGTCTGCTCATCAAGCTCTACGCACAGGAGGTTCCCGAGATCTACGAGGGCATCGTCGAGGTGAAGGGGGCGGCCCGCGAGCCCGGCGGGCGGGCGAAGATCGCCGTGATCTCGAACGACACCGACGTGGATCCGGTAGGGGCATGCGTGGGCATGCGGGGGACCCGGGTGCAGGCGGTCGTGCAGGAACTGCGCGGCGAGAGGATCGACATCGTCCTCTGGAGGAGCGATCCCGCCGAGTACGTCTGCCGCGCGCTCGCACCCGCTCAGGTGTCGAAGATCATCATGGACGAGGATGGGCGCGCGATGGAGGTGATCGTCCCCGACGATCAGCTCTCCCTCGCCATCGGGAAGAAGGGCCAGAACGTGCGGCTCGCGTCCCAGCTCACGGGCTGGAAGCTCGACCTGCGGAGCGAGTCCGAGCTGGAGCAAGAAGCGCGGCAGGCGCGGGCCTCGCTCACGGCCATTCCCGGCGTCGGCGACGTGACCGCCGAGCTACTCTACCAGGCCGGGTTCAAATCGGCCGAGGAGCTGGCCGCGTCCGACGAGGACACGGTGGCGGAGATCGAGGGTATCGGGCCGGAGCGCGTCGGCGGGATTCTCGCGGCGACTCGGGTGCACCTCGAGCAGAAGCGCGTGGAGGAGGCAGCCCTCGCCGCGGCGGGGGAGGGTGCGGCCGGTGTCCCGCAGGCCGAGACCACCCCGGCGGAGGTGCTGGTCCCGGAGGAGAGGCCGGAATGAGCGCAGCCCGAAACGCTACTCAGTCCGACCGCTGGCCAAACCGCCGCCTGGACTCCTGAGGGTTCCCGGCTTCCGGCAGCGCGGACTCCGGCGCCAAGGCGCTGGGCCCACTGAGCGCTGACGCGGGCATGGCCCGCGAGCTCCGCGGGTTGGCGGCGTGCGAGTGCTGGCCGAACCGGCGGCCGGACTCCGCGGACTCCCCGACGCGAAGCGGCGCGGCACCCACGGCCGGCGCAGGCGGTGCGGTGGGTACCGACGCGATGGCGGCCTCCGTACCGCGGAGGTTGCCGACCGGGAGCCAGCCTTCGAGACCGGAGTCCGTGGCGCGGACGCGGTACCGTGTGGCGCCGGCCCAGCCTGGCCGCCAGGCGAGGATCGCGACCTGGGTGCCGTCGCCCAGGCTCATGAGCGGGGTCGTGCCGGCCTCATCCGTCAATGCGACGCGCGCCGGTCGCTCATTTGCGCACGCCACATATACCCGTCGCCCGACGGAGTAGACGGCAGCGCGGCTACGGACCGGTGCCGGCGTGCGAAGCGGGCCTCGAGGGAATCCCATCGTAACCTCCCGGTAGCGGCCTTAGCAGGCACCAACCGCGCGGAGGCCCTTCATGCGCGAGGCGGTCTCGGACTGGAGGTCGGAAGGGAAGATCCACCGAGGTCAACCGAGACGAAAAGATTACTTTACGCTCAACCATCTTCTGTGTCAAGCCGCTGCGTGGTCGACGGGGCGAAGGCCGCCATCTGGTCGGCGAGCGCTTTGTTGACAGCCAGCCTCGCCATCCTCCGGCCCGATCAGCCGCTCCTCGTACGGAAGTCCCGCCTCCTCGAACGCCCAGCGCACGCGGAGATCGCGTACCAGACCTCGGGCAAACGGGGTACCCACCGAAACGCACTCACCCGGATCATGATCGCCTCTCGCGTGGTGGTCGGTTCCGGCTTCGGCGCATGCCCGTTGCGGGGGATGGGCTGGAGCATTCTCACCCGGTTCCCTTCGGTGTCGGTGAACGAGACGTATCGTCCCACTCCAGGTATCTCCATCGGCTCACCCAGCACTTGACCGCCCGCATCCGTTACCTTCCGCATCGCTTCTTTGATGTTCTCCACCGCGATGACGAGGGACGGGTGTTGCGCGGGCCAGTCGGGCCGCCTCGGGAAGAAGCCGGCGTCGCTCGCGAGAGACGGATGATCGAGGGGGCCCTGACCGCGAGCAGGGGTCGAGTGTCCGGGCCATTGGCGCGAGCTCGGACTGTAGGAGCTCCATCGCCGCAGTCCTACGGGCCGTCCCAGTAGCAGTATTGAGGGGCGTAATAAGGTGAATACCGGTCGCAGTACGCGTCGTAGGGGTAGCCGGGATAGTACGGGTTGTATCCGTAGTACGGGTCGTACCCATAGAAGGGGTCGTAGTAGTACGGGACGAAGAATGGCCGGCCGTCATGGTCGTGGTGATGCTCGTGCGGGACTTGTCTCGCACCGAGGCCGCCACCCCCGAACTCTCGGCCTCGCGGAAAACCCCGCCGCCGTGGCCACCGCCATAGAAGCCGCCGCCGTGCCCTCCCCCTGTCGCGGGCCATGCGGCATGGCTTCCCAGCGTGAGCACCAGGAAGGCGGCGAGGAGGAAGACTGGCAACCAATCGCCCCCATGATGTGCGGTACCGGACATGCCCACACACCGGGGCAACTGCCGTGCCGACCACCAGGACGCCGGGACAGCCAGAAAGTCCTGTCATTTCGAGCCTCGCGCCTCGATTCCCGCTCGCGATGCCGAACGACTACGACCACATGTCGGCGCTTGCCGACATGCCGTCAGCTCAGGCCGTCGACCGATCGATGCCGCGCTTCTGTATCCCTGCGAGGTCCAAACGGCGGCTCGGGAACCTGCTCCTCGACATGGGAGAGGCGATCGACCAGCTCGCGGCGCAGAAGCTGGTGATCGATGCCATGGTCTTCGCCAGCAGCAGCGCGGGGACGCAGGCGGGACTCGTGCTCGGCGCCGCGCTCCGCGGCTTCAAGGGTCGCGTGCTCGGCATC
>DATILR010000325.1:0-1543 GCA_035476275.1 Binatus sp. (SeqCode)
GCAGCAGGGACATCTCTAGGAAAAACAGGTGAGGTGGACCTCGCAAAAGTGCGGGAGCGGCAGCTCCGACCCGGCCCAATTCCTCCGGTGAACCCCGACGAATCGATCGGGCAGTTCCTGACCGATCTCGGACGGCTGGGCGTGCTCGACGACACGCTCATCGTGCTCGTGGCCGACCACGGTGAGGAGTTCCACGACCACGGCCGCTTCTCCCACGGGCGGACACTCTACGACGAGGTGACACACGTGCCCCTGATCATCCGCCTCCCCGGCGGGGACGAGGGCGGACGACATGTCATGCCGCTCGCCCGGCAGATCGACATCCTGCCGACGGTCCTCGCGCAGGTCGGGGTTCCGGTCCCCGACCACGTGGACGGGCACTCGCTCGGGTTGGAAGAGGACGGCGCGCTCCCGGAGCGGCACGAGGCGTTCAGTCAGACGAACCTCGGCGGCCCGTCGCTGGAGGCGGTCGAGGTCGAGGGATGGAAGATCATCGAGAACGCGGGGCGCGTCCAGGGAGGCGTGGAGGTCTACGACCTCGGCGCAGACCCCAAGGAGACCCACAACCTCGCGGATGGGGCGCCCCTCCTCGTCGGCTACGGCGAGCAGCGGCTGGCGGAGTGGAGGACCGGGGCGTGGCGTCCGACCCATCGTCCCGGCGTCACCCAGCCGCAGCTGGACGGCAACACGAGGGAGCGTCTCAGGGCTCTCGGGTACGTCGACTAGCGAACACCGCTCTCGCCGCAACGGGAAAGACTCGAGCCACCGAGCGGCGAGCGTCAGCGCGGATAGGGGAACGTCGGTGTCGGCGTCGTCGGCACGACCCGGTGAAACTCACGCATGTCGAGCTGGAGACTCCCGTCGGGACGCTCGGACACCATGTCGGCATGGCGGGCACCCCAGCGGACCTGCTCGTCGAAGTACGTGTGACGCGCATGCAGATTCTGCGCGGAGGTCTCGTCGATGCCGACGACCGTCACCATCAGCTCCACCTCGTCGCGGGCGAGCGTCTCGGGCGTGGCGCCGAGCAGCGGGCTCGAGGCGTCGATGCGATGCATGACATTCCAGGAGCGGGAGATCGCGGGCGAGTGGTCGCGCTCGAGCTTCAGGTCGCGCAAGCGGTAGTAGGTCACGCCCTCGGCGGTGCGCTCGGTGCGCACCATCACGACGCGCACCGTCGCCTCGATGATCTGCGAGGCACGCTCATTGCCGAGGCGGAACATCAGCGTCGGGACGCCGTCGAACGGAGAGATCGTCGCCCACTCGGCGAAGTGCATGCGGGCCCGCGGCACGCTGAACTTGGCGAACAGGATCCCGCTCGCGAGCGCGACCAGCGACACGCCGACGACCACCTCGGTGGTGACCAGGGCCTCGGCCCCCACCGAGAGCGGATGCATCACGCCGTAGCCGATCGTCCCCATCGTCTGCACGCTGAAGAAGAAGTGGTCGGCGAGCGACCCCGCCTGGGCACCCTCGACGCCCCCGACCGCCAGGTAGGCGAACGCGAACACGAGGTTCAGCAGCAGGAAGAGGCCGCTCAGCG
>DATILR010000326.1:0-6447 GCA_035476275.1 Binatus sp. (SeqCode)
GCGGTCGGCGGGAGCACGATCCTCTACGCGGCGCATTTCCCGCGCTTCCATCCGTCCGACTTCCGCGCCCGCACGCTCGACGGGGTGGCCGACGACTGGCCGCTCGACTACGCGCGCCTGACGCCCTGGTACAACCTGAACTCGCGCATGATGGGCGTCTCCGGCCTGACCGGCGACCCCGCCTACCCGGCCGATCCGCCCAAGGAGTTCCCCCTCCCGCCGATTCCGCTCGGCAAGCTCGGCGAGACGCTCGCGCGGGGCTTCAACCGGCTCGGCTGGCACTGGTGGCCGTCGGACAGCGCGATCGCGAGCCAGGACTACGAAGGCCGCGCCGGCTGCATCAATGCGGGTACGTGTCTGCTCGGCTGTCCTCAGGGCGCGAAGGCCAGCACCGACGTCACCTACTGGCCGATCGCCATCCGCCACGGCGTCGAGCTCCGCACGCACTGCCGGGTACGCGAGATCACCGTCGGTCCCGACGGCATGGCCGACGGCGTCGCCTACTACGACGCGGATGGCCGCGAGCGGCGGCTCGCCGCCCACGTCGTGATCGTCGCCTGCAACGGGATCGGGACGCCGCGCCTGCTGCTCAACTCGCGCTCCAGGCAATTCCCCGACGGCCTCGCCAACCAGAGCGGGCTGGTCGGCAAGAACCTGATGTTCCACCCCTACGCCATCATCACGGGTCTCTTCGTCGAGCCGCTCGAGGGCTACAAGGGTCCACCCGGCTGCTCGCTCATGAGCCACGAGTTTTACGAGACCGACGCCTCGCGTGACTTCGTGCGTGGCTACTCGTTCGAGATGCTACGCGGCTTCGGGCCGGTCACGAGCGCCCTCTACGGGATCGCCGGCGGCCGCGTCCTCCCGGGGCCGGGACATCACGAGGGATTCGCCCAGCTGGTCGATCGCACCGCCGGCATCGCCGCCATCTGCGAGGACCTGCCGGACCCCGAGAACTGCGTCACGCTCGACGCCGAGCTCACGGACTCCAACGGGATCCCCGCCCCGAAGGTCACCTACCGGCTGAGCGACAACAGCACCCGGATGCTCGAGCATGCCGTGGCGCGCGGGAAGGAGCTCCTGGGTGCCGCCGGCGCGTACGACACCATGGTCCAGGCGCCGCTCACGATGGCCGGCTGGCACCTCATGGGTACCGCACGCATGGGCACCGATCCCGCGACGTCGGTGGTCAACGAGTGGGGCCGCTGTCACGACGTGCGGAACCTCTTCATCGTCGACGGCAGCATCTTCGTCACCGCGGCCGCCGTGAACCCGACCAACACCCTCCAGGCGCTGGCACTCCACATCGCCGATTCGATCAAGCGGAACCTGAGCAACCTGTTCGACTGATGCTGAGCGACGATCAGCGGCGCGCGCTGGCGCCGGTCCTCGACGGGCTCATTCCGCGGAGTGACGACGACGTCCTGCCCGGGGCGGGGGAGCTCGGGATCGCCGGGGACCTCGACGAGGCGCTGCAGCGCGTGCCGGCGATGCATGCGATGGTGGTCGAATCGCTCGCAGCCCTCGATCGTCTCGCCCGGCAGCGCGGGGTGGACCGGTTCACCGCCCTCGCCGAAGAGCAGCAAGGTGAGGTCTTGAACGAGCTGTCGTGCTCGGAGCAGGCGTTCCCGCCCATGCTCATGCTCTTCACGTTCGGGTGCTACTACAAGCACCCGCGGGTGCTCGCGCACTACGGGCTCGAGGCGCGGCCGCCGCATCCGAAGGGGTACGAGGTCGCGCCCACGGACCTGTCGTTGCTGGACCCCGTACGCAAGCGCGGGGCGCGCTACCGGCCCTGCTGACGCCGCCTCAGGCAGACGGCCGCGGGGCCTGTGTATAGCGCAGCGAGCCCGGCGTCGTGAGCAGCTCCCCCGTCCCGCCCACTTCGACGGCGAGTCGAGTGTGCACGCCGCCTACCCCACGTCAGGCGAGCGTCACACGGGGCGGGTGCGCCGCAGGAACCCGATGAACAGGAGCGCGAACACCACGTCGCCGCTGACGAGCAGCGGCAGCTGCCAGCCGATGTCGCCCGCCAGCCAGGGCCACGTGACCGCACCGACCGCCAGCAGCTTGCCGATCACGCCCAGCTCGATGAACGGGCGGAAGCGCGTCGGATCCTGCGCGATGCGCAGGTACGTGTAGCCGAACACCCCGATGAGCATGGCCGACAGATAGACGAAGACGAGGTTGGTGCCGGCAACCGGGTCGAGCCGGACCAGCGGCGCGAGCCAGGGTCGCAGGAACAGCAGCGCCAGCGCGACCACGAAGTTGAACATGGCGGCGTTGCCGAAGAGCTTCCGCGCGTAGGCGTCCGTCGAGACCGTGCTCTCCATTCTCCCTTCTCGTAACAGGCCCCCGCACCGACGCAAGCCGGCGCCACATTCGACCCGACGCTCGGGCGCCTTGACCGGCAGGCGATTCTGGAGAATCTCTCTCGGGTGGATCTGCTCGGCAGAACCTTCCCCGTCGAGGAGTAACGTCCAGGCGTCACCGCAGTCGGACGTGAGCGCAGCCCGGGCCGAGGGACGTGATCCCTCGCCCGTCCGGCGCACCGTCTCCTACCTGCTGGCCTTTCTCCTGCCCGCGCTCGCCGGGCTCGTGGCATCGATCCTGACCCACCTCGTGGGGCTGCGGGATGTCGCCATCGTGTTCCTCACGGGGGTCTTCGCCACCGCGGTGCTCGGGGGCCTCGGCCCGTCGATCGTGGCCGTGGTCGTGAGCCTCTTCCTCTACGACTTCTTCTTCCTCCCCCCCGTCTACACCTTCACCATCACCCACGCGGAGGACGTCCTCTCCCTCCTGGTGTTCCTGATCGTCGCCGTGCTCACCAGCGATCTCACCGCGCGCATCGGGGCCCAGGCCGAGAGCGCCCGGCAACGCGAGGCGCGGACGGCGGCCCTCTACGCCTTCAGCCGGGAGATCGCCGGCGCAGCGGGGATCGACGATCTGGGCGCCATCGTCGCGCGGCATCTTGCCGACGAGTTCCAGGGTAAGGCCGTCGTCCTCCTGCCGGGAATCGGCGGGCTCGTCGCTCGTGCGAGTCACCCGCCCGGCACGGAGCTGCCGGCGGCCGCACTCGCTGCCGCGAACCGGGTGGCGGAGCACGACCGGGCCGGCGGCCGCGGCGCCGGGGCACCCCCCGCGGGCGACTGGCTGTACGAGCCGCTCGCCACCGCGCGCGGCGTGGTCGGCGTCCTCGCGCTCCGCGCCACGGCCACCGGGACACAGTGGCAGCTCCTCGAGGCGCTCGCCCGTCAGGCGGCGATCGCCATCGAGCGCACGCAGGTCGACGTGGTGCTCGAGGAGAAGGCCAAGACCGAGGCCGTCATGGAGGCGATCGAGGACGGCCTCATCGTCCTCGATCCGGCGGGCGTCGTCGTCCACATGAACGAGGTGGCGAGCACCCTCCTCGCGGTCGACCGCCCGAGCGTTCTCGGGCGTCCGTTCGGCGCGCTGGCGACGGCGCACTCGCACTACCTGCGGCTGCGAGCGGCCATCCAGGAGTTCCTGGCACATCCGGAGCGCGAGGGCGACCGGGTGGAGATCGTGTTCTTCCTCCGCGGTCGTGATCACCACTACGTGCTCCGGCCCACGCCGTTCCGCTCCCGCGACGGATCGCCCGCCGGCCTCATCGTGGCCCTGCAGGACGTGACCCATCTGCGCGACCAGGAGCGCCGCCGCGAGGCGCTCGTCGCCACCCTCTCGCACGAGCTCCGCACGCCCATCACCTCCCTCGGAATGGCGGTCGAACGGCTCGAGCAGCACCCGCTCGACCCCGAGCAACGCCACCTGCTCGGCACGCTGCGCGAGGACGTGGCCCAGCTCCAGGACCTCGCCCAGCGGCTGCTCGACCTGGCGCGTTCGGGTGCGATGGCGATCGCGCTCGAGCGCCGCCCCGTCGACCTGGCGGCCGTGATCGAGCGCGTCGTCCGCATCTTCGAGATCCAGGCCCGGGAGAAGCGGATCACGCTGGAGGCCCGCGTGCCGGCCGACGGCCTCGTCCTCCCGGTGGACGAGACGAAGCTCACCTGGGCTCTCTCCAACCTCCTGGCGAACGCCCTGCGCTACACCCCGGCGGGCGGGCGGATCGAGCTGAGTGCCCGGCCCACCGAGGCCAGCGTGGTCGTCGCCGTGCGGGACACGGGGCCCGGGATCGCCCCCGACCAGCAAGACCGCATCTTCGAGCGCTTCGCGCAGGTGGCGGACGGAGGGGACGTGGGCGCCGCCGGTCTGGGTCTCGCCATCGTGCGGGACATCGTCCAGGCCCACGGCGGACGCATCGTCCTCGAGAGCGAGATCGGCCGGGGAAGTTGCTTCTCGCTCGAGCTTCCGCAACGTTGAGGCCCTGATGGCGAGCATCCTGATCGTCGACGACGCGAAGAACATCCGCGACCACCTGACGAGCTACGTGCGGAGCCTCGGCCACCGGACCAGGGGCGCCGGCGATGCGAAGGAGGCGCTCGCGGCGCTCGCGGAGGATGCCTTCGACCTGGTCGTCTCGGACATCCGCATGCCCGACATGGACGGGCTCGCCCTGCTGAAGGAGATCCGTGCCCGCCGCCCCGATGCCGTCGTCGTGCTGATGACGGCCTACGCGACCGTGCCCCAGGCGGTCGAGGCGATCAAAACCGGCGCCTACGAGTATCTGGTGAAGCCTTTCACGCTCGAGCAGGTGCGGCTGCTGCTCGACCGCGTCCTCGAGGTGCAGCGGCTCCGCCACGAGGTCGTCAGCCTGCGCCAGGCGCTGGACGAGCCCGTGCTGCTCGACTCGAGCACGCCCGCGATGCGGCACGCGCTCGCCACCGTCCGGCAGGTCGCGGCGACCGACGTCACGGTGCTCCTCACGGGCGAGAGCGGGACCGGGAAGACGGTGCTCGCCGCCGCCATCCACGCCTGGAGCCCGCGCCACGCCGGGCCCTTCGTCACCATCGCCTGCACGACCCTGGCCGAGCACCTGCTCGAGAGCGAGCTCTTCGGTCACATGAAGGGCGCCTTCACGGGCGCCTGGAAGGACAAGCCGGCCCGCATCGCCGCCGCGCAGGGCGGTACCCTCTTTCTCGACGAGGTCGGCGATCTGCCGCAGCCGGTGCAGGGGAAGCTCCTCCGCTTTCTCGAGGAGCGTCGCTTCGAGCCGCTCGGCGGCACTCAGACCGTCGAGGTCGACGTGCGGATGATCGCCGCGACCAACCGCGACCTCGAGGCGGACGTGCGGGCGGGGCGCTTCCGCGAGGACCTCTTCTTCCGACTGAACGTGGTGAACGTCACCCTGCCGCCACTCCGGGACCGGCGCGACGACCTGGCCGCGCTGACCGACCATCTCCTGGGAGTGCTCGCCGCTCGCCATCGCCGCGCGCCGCTCCGCCTCGCGCCGGAGGCCCGGCGCGTGCTCATGGGCTACCGCTGGCCGGGAAACGTGCGCGAGCTCATGAACACCATCGAGCGGGCGGTGGTCCTCTCACGCGGCGATACGATCCGTACCGAGGACCTCCCGGATCGCCTCCTCGCCCCCGCCCCGGCAGGCGCTTCGCCGACCACCCCGGCCGACCTCTCGCTCGAGGACCTCGAGCGCCGCCACATCCAGCAGGTGCTCGGCGACTCGACAACGCTCGAGGAGGCCGCGGCGCGCCTCGGCATCAACGCCACCACCCTCTGGCGGAAGCGCAAGCGCTACGGGCTCGACTGACCCAGGGGCGCGGACTCGGAGGCGAGCGGCCGTCGCGAGCCGTAGCGCCGCGAGTAGACGTCGGTGAACTCGGCGCCGACCAGCAGGATCTGCGCCGTGTAGTAGATCCAGAGCAGCACGAGCACGAGCGCGCCGGCGGCCCCGTAGATCGAGGTGGCGCCCGCCCGGCCCAGGTAGAGGCCGAGGAGCGACTTGCCGATCGTGAAGAGGAGCGCGGTCACCGAGGCCCCGAGGATCACGTCCCGCCACCCGAGGTCGACGTCGGGCAGCGTGCGGTAGATCATCCCGAAGAGCACGGCCGCGAGCGCGAACGAGACGGTGAAGTTCGCCACCGGCAGCAGGCGGGCCAGCTCGGGCACGTCCGCCGCGAGCACGTCGTGCACCGCCGCCAGGACGGCGGAGAGCGCGGCCGACACGAGCATCAGGCCCCCCATGCCGACGATCAGCCCGAGCGCCACCAGCCGCTGACGCAGCATTCCCCGCACTCCACCCGGCGTCGCCCGCACACCCCAGATGCGGTTGAGCGAGCTTCGCAGCTGGCCGACGACTCCCGAGGCCCCGAGCACGATGGTCGCGAGGCTCACCACGGTGGCGATGATGCCGGAGCCCGGGGAGCTCACGTGCTCGACCATCCCCTCGACCATGCGCGCGCCGTCCGGACCCATGAGGCCCTGGATCTCGTCGACCAGCCGGCCCTGGGCGGCGGCTCGACCGAGCACCAGGCCCGCCACGGCGATGATCAGGACGAGGAGCGGCGCCATCGC
>DATILR010000327.1:0-14809 GCA_035476275.1 Binatus sp. (SeqCode)
CTCCACGTCGATGTAGGCGTCCGCGGCGCGCTGGGCGACGGCCTGGAAGGTGGCGATGGGCTTCCCGAACTGCTCGCGGGTGGAGGTGTACTGCGCGGTCATCTCGAGCGCGCGCGAGGTGACGCCGACCTGGAGGGCGCACAGGCCGACCACCGCCCGCTCGACCAGCCAGGTCAGGACGGACTCGCCGCCCGCGGGGTCGCCCAGCACGTCGGCTGCCTCGACCGGCGTGCCCGCCAGGGTGAGGCGGAACTGTGGCTCTCCGCTGGTGGTCGTCTGGCGGGCGAGGTCCACGCCAGATGCGTGGGGGTCGACGAGAAAGAGGCCGACCGCACCGTTGCCCGTGCGCGCGGGAACCAGCATGCGGGCGGCGAGATGTGCGGCCGGAACGCACACCTTGACGCCGTCGAGCCGCCACCCTCGTCCCTCGGCGCGGGCGGTCGTCGCGGGCGCCGTCGGGTCCTCGGAGGCGGCTTCCACGAGCGCGGCCGTGAGGATGCCGTCGCCGCTCACGACCTTCGGCAGGAGCCGCTCGCGCTGCTCCGCCGTGCCGAACTGGTTGACCGGCAGGGCGCCGAGGAAGAGCGTCGGCCACACCGGGACGGGCGCCACCGCGCGCCCCACTTCCTCGAGGAGCACGCAGAGCTCGAGGAACCCGAGGCCGCTCCCGCCCAGCGTGGCCGGCAGCGCCACCCCCAGGAGGTTCGCCTTGGCGAGCTCCATCCAGAGCGCATGGTCGAACCAGTCGGGACCCTTCTCGATCTCCTTCAGCCGATCGTGCGCCGTGTGATCACCGAGGATCTTCCGCGCCAGCTCGCGGAGGGCCTCCTGCTCCTCGCTGAATGCGAAGTCCATCGCTCGACCCTCAGCGCAGCGAGCGGGGCATCTTCAGGCCCGCCATGGCGATGATGTCGCGCTGGATCTCGTTCGTCCCGCCGCCGAAGGTGAGGATCAGCGTGGCGCGGTAGATGAACTCGAGCCGGCCGCCGAGGACCGCCTCCGGGGAGCCGTCCTTCAGGTAGCTGCGCTGGCCGACGATCTCCATCAGGTCGCGGTACGCGTCCACGTAGAACTCGCTGGCGTAGACCTTGACCGCGGAGGCATCGGCGAAGTTGAGGCTGCCCTGCGTCATGCACCAGGCCTGACGCCACACGAGCAGCTTCAGCGCCTCCCAGCGCGCGCGGACCCGCGCGAGCTTCAGGCGTACCCATTCCTGATCGATCACGCGACGTCCATCGGCGAGACGGGTCTCCTCCGCCCAGCGCCGGACGTCGCCCAGCATGCGCTCGAGGGGACCGACCGGCGAGAGCGCGATCCGCTCGCGGTTCAGCTGGCTCGTGATGAGCCACCACCCCTCGTTCTCCCTCCCTACGAGCGACGAGGTCGGCACCCGCACGTCCTCGTAGTAAGTCGCGTTGGTGCGCACGCCTGCCATCGTCCAGATGGGCGTGCACTTGTACCCGGGCAGGCGGGTGTCGACGATGAGCATCGAGATGCCCTTGTGCTTCTTGGCGGTCGCGTCGGTGCGGACGGCCAGCCAGATGTAGTCGGCATACTCGGCGAGGCTGGTGAAGACCTTGTTGCCCGTCACGACGTAGTCGTCGCCGTCGCGCACGGCGCGCGTGCGGAGCGAGGCGAGATCGGTGCCCGCTCCCGGCTCGGAGTAGCCGATCGAGAAGTGACACTCGCCGGCCAGGATGCGGGGCAGGAAGAAGCGCTTCTGCTCCGGCGTGCCGTACTCCATGATGGTCGGGCCGACCGTGTTGAGGGTGAGGAAGGGGAGGGGGAAGCCGGCGCGCTGGACCTCGTCGGAGAAGATGAACTGCTCGATCGGCGAGCGGCCCTGGCCGCCATACTCCTGCGGCCAGCCGATGCCCAGCCACCCGTCACCGCCCATCCGGCGGAGTGCCTGCCGGTAGAGGGGCCCACCGCCCTCCTTCCAGGAGAGCTCCGCCTGGAGATCCGGGGTCATCAGCCGGGCGAAGTAGGCGCGCAGCTCCTCGCGCAGCTCCCGTTGCGCGGGCGTGTAGTCGAGGTACATCGGCGAGCGAAGCTACACGAGACCTCGCGCGGCCGGCAAGAGCGAGCGCAGGAGCAAGCGTTGGGCTCGGAGAGGCTTCCGTGCTACTGGGCCGCCCATGCGACGGTGGCGGCGCGCCACGCTTCCCGCCCTCCTGCTCGTGGCGGCCTGCCACGGCATGCGGCTCGAGGACCGGACCACGGCGCCGGTCCTCCCCGCGTCGGCACTCGAGCTGGTCGTCGACCTCGACCATCCCCCCGGGAACATCGCCGTGTCCCGGACGGGCCGCGTGTTCTTCACCTTCCACCCCGGTGGCGATCCACCCATGGCGGTCGCCGAGCTGATCGGGGGAAAGCCCTCGCCCTATCCCGACGCGGCCTTCCAGGAGCGCTACCAGTCGGTCCTCTCCCTCCGCATCGACGGCCAGGGTCGGCTCTGGGCCCTCGACTACGCCCACTACGGATGGGGTCAGCCGCGTCTCCTCGCCTTCGATCTCGAGACGAACGCCGTCGTCCACGAGTACGACTTCCCCTCCGAGGTCGCGGGCCTCTTTTCCATGCTGAACGACTTCCAGGTGGATCCAGCCGGCCAGAAGATCTACATCGCGGAGTCGAACCCGATCCGGCAGAAGCCCGCCCTCATCGTCTACGACATCGCGAGCCGTACGAGTCGCCGCCTGCTCGAGCGCCATCCCTCAGTCCAGGCGAAGGACTACGTGCTGGAGACCCCCGAGCGGCGGATGTTCGTCTTCGGCCTCTTCCCGCTGCGCATCGGGGTGGATTCCATCGCACTCGACAAGCGCGGCGAGTGGCTCTACTACGGCCCGGTGAGCGGCGACCGGCTCTCCCGGATCGCCACCCGCGACCTGGACGACACCGCGCTCGGCGACGGCGCGCTCGGCGCGCGCGTCGAGGACTTCGGCCCGAAGCCCCTGAGCGACGGTCTCAGCATGGACGTCGCGGACAACGTCTACCTCACCGATCCCGAGCACGGTGCCATCCTGACGCTGGGTCAGGATCGAAAGCTCCGTACCCTGGTCAAGGACTCGCGCCTCCGCTGGCCCGACGGTCTCAGCTTCGGGCCCGACGGCTGGCTGTACGTGACCTGCAGCGCGCTGCAGCACGTCCTCTTCGAGCGCGCGGCCCACATGCGGGCCCACGCGCCCTATCAGATCTTCCGCTTCCAGCCCGGCCAGGCGGGCGTCCCGGGGCAGTAGCTCAGCGCGGGTCGTCCCCCATCCCCGACGCCGCCAGTGCCTCGCGCAGCAGCGCGCGCACCCGCGTCTCCCAGGTGAAGGAGACGTGGCCGCCCTCGTACCAGACCAGGCGGGGTTGCCCCCAGTGCTGCCAGAGCGCGGTCGTGTCGTACGGCGAGGCGAGCCGATCGCCGAGCGCACCGAACAGGTAGCGGCGTTCGGGGGCGACACGCGGGGGAAGGGCGAGTGGAGAGATGACGCGGCAGAGCCGCTCGACGTCCGCCCACGGCGGGCCGAAGCGCTCGGCGAGCGCGACCAGGAAGGGTGGGAGGTTCCAGCGGACGGCGCTCACGTAGCAGGTGACCGCGATCCCGGCGATGACGCAGGCGAGGTCGGCCTCGAGCGCCGCGAGCAGCGCCGTCGTGTAGGCGCCGAGCGACACCCCGTACGCACCGATGGCCGGCGCGCCGCGCGCGCGGAGCCAGCCGATGAGGCGCCGGACGTCCCACACCGCCTGCGCCTGCATGTGCACCGTGTCGATGTAGTCGCCCGAGAGGAAGCCGTCGCCGCTGCGGGAGCCGATGCGTCGCGGCCCATGCAGCGGCAGGACGGGGATCACGACGTTCAGGCCGAGCCGACGATGGAGCCAGGCCGCGGGAAACCCCGTGAAGTCGACGAGCGGATGGCCCATGCGGTAGCCCGGCACGCAGACCAGCCAGGGGCGCGGCGGGCCGGCATGCTCCAGCACCCACGCGTGGGCCGTGCGGTTGGGAACGTGGTCGAGCCAGCGCGCGCGTCCCGGCTCCCCCGGGTGCGGCGCGTAGCCGCTGTCGAAGGAAAGGTGCTGGAAGGCGAGCCCACGAGCGACCCCCCGGCGCGCCTCGGTCGGCTTCGCGGGCGGCGGGGCGGGATGGTAGCCGAGCGGCTCGTCGAGCCACCCCCGCTCCGCGTAGAGCCCGAGAGCCTCGGTGATCTCGGCGCGGAACCGGTGCCGGTCGGCGAGCGAGGCGGTCGGGGCAGACAGCACCTCGGTCAGGAAGAACACCTCGTCGAGCAGCATCTTGAACCCGAGCCCGAAGGAGGCGCGGGTGACGGGCAGAGCGTCGTCGGCCGGACGGTCGCGCGTCGGGAGCCAGCGGGCGGCGAGGAGGGTCGGCGCCACCAGGGCGCGGACCGCGAGCTCCATCCCGCGGCCGAGGGTCATCTGGTACGTGTGCTGCGAGCGGGCGTTCGTTCGTCGGCCGGCATCGTCAGAAGGCGTCGCGAGCACTTACCCCTGCGGCACGTGTCGCGCAAACGAAGGCGGCCCCTGACCGTCACTTCTTTCGCTCAGCGTCGGGTCAGCCGCTCGCTCAGCGTGGCATCGGCGGCCAGGTCGATCGCCGTCCAGGCCATCGCCAGGGACCCGTCGAACACGGCCCGGTCGGCGGCTTCCCTCGCGCAATGCGCCGCGAATTCCGGCTGGTGATTCACCGCCGGGAGCGACTCGATGCCGATCATGGGGTGGATCGAGGGAAGCGCCAGGGAGATGTTCCCCATGTCGGTGGAAGCGGCGAACCGATCGGCGAAGGGTCCCAGCTGCGGGATCTCGCGCCCGACCGCCTCGGCGTTCCGGCGATAGACGCCTGCCATCGCGTGATCGTGGACCATCTCTGCGTAGGGCTTGCTCCCGCCGACGATCGCCAGCTGCGAGCCGGTCGCGAGCGCGCCTGCCTCGAAGCAGCGGTTCACCTTGGTGCGGATCTCCTCCAGATCGGCGAGGGTCGACGAGCGCACCATGTACCTGGCGCTCGTGTGGGCGGGGACGACGTTGGCCGCGTCGCCGCCCTTGGTCACGAATCCGTGGACGCGATCGGAGGCCCGGAAGTGCTGGCGGAGGAGGCCGATCGCCGTCTGCGCCACGGTCAGCGCATCGGCCGCATTGATGCCCAGCTCGGGGAACGCCGAGGCGTGGGCTTCCTTGCCGGTGTAGTGCACGTCGAACATCGTGGCGGCGATGATCCTGGGCTCCACCACGTCGACCGGGCCGGGGTGGACCATCATCGCGGCGTGCACGTCCGCGAAGGCGCCGCGCTCGAGCAGCAGGACCTTGCCGCCGGCGTCGCACACCTCCTCTGCCGGCGTGCCGATGACACTCAGGCGGAGCCCGACGTCGTCCGCGACCCGGGCGGCGGCGATCGCGGCGCCCACCGCCATCGCCGCGATGACGTTGTGGCCGCACGCGTGGCCGATGGCGGGCAGGGAATCGTATTCGGCGCAGATCGCGATGTGCAGCGGGCCGTTTCCCGTCCGCGCCACGAAGGCGGTCGGCAGATCGCAGATACCCATCTCGACCGCGAAGCCGGCTGCCGAGAGCACGTCGGCCGTCCAGCGCGCCGACTGCTCCTCCTCGAAGGCGACCTCGGGGTGGGCGTGAATCCGATGGCTGAGGGCGACGAGCTGCTCGCGGCGGCGGGTGAGCGCCTCGCGTGCTCCGTCCTTGGCGTGCATGTGGGACGCCTCTCCGAGCGGGCGACCGGTGCCGCCGGCGCTCATACGCAGGGCAGGACCTCGTTGACCAGCCGCTCGAATTGCTCGCCCTGCCGCCAGCCGGTGACGCGGAGGGCGATCTGCTTGGCCCCGTCGCGCACGAGGCTGCGGAGATCCTCGATGCAGCGTGCCGGTGGGCCCGCCGCGGTCCAGGCTTCCACCATCGGGGGCGCGAAGACCGGACCGTAGTACTCGTCGAGGAAGCGCTTCGACTCCTCCAGCGCCGCCCGGCGGTCGGGGCCGACGTTCACGTTGTGGTAGGCGACGGTCGGGTACTGCTCCGGATCGCGGTCGGCCTCCTTCAGGAACGTGGCGAGCCGCGCCCAGTTCGCGGCGAGCAGATCGGGGAGGACGTTCACGGTCATCCAGCCGTCGGCCCTGCGTGCCGCGCGGCGGAGGACCTTGTTGGCGGTGGGGGGTGGATTGGAAGCGATCCAGATCGGGCAGGGCTGCTGCAGGGGCTTCGGCCGGAGCGTGACGTCGGAGAACGCGCGGAACCTGCCCGTGAAGGTCACGTGATCCTCGCTCCAGAGTCGCCGGCAGATATCGATGTTCTCCATCATCCGCTCACCGCGCTCGGCGTCCGTCACGCCCCACTGCGCGCCCTCGTGCGGGCTCAGGCCGGGAATGATGCCGGTGCATGCCGCGAGCAGCATCCGGCCTCCCGACATGAGGTCCAGGTTCGCCCACTGGTAGGCGAAGAGGAGCGGATCCCGCACCGGGAAGCTCGCCATGCAGGCCACCCCGAGCGTGACCCGTCGCGTCGCGGTCGAGAGTCCACCCAGGAGCGTCAGCGACTCGGGCCGTGGTTTGGCGAGCAGGCTGTCGCCGACCCACAATGAATCGAAGAGCTCGCATCCGTCCACGCGCCGGGCCAGGTCGAGCATCTCGGGCCAGGTTCCCACGCCGAAGAACATGCCACGCTGCGGGAGCGTGAAACCGAAGGTGACCGGACGTGCCGTCATGCGAGCATGAGCGGTACACCCAGCGTGCGCACCGGGTCGAGGGGGCGGACCACCCCGTCCCGCGACTTCAGGCGAATGGCGTATGGCGACGGTCCACGTGCCCGGAGCCAGCCGGTCAACGGACTCGTCGTGCTCGCGGGCGAGAGCAGCTCGACGACGTGCGGACCGATGCGAACCGCGAAGCCGGCGGCCTGGAGGTCATTCGATCGGACTTCACGGCCGGCCCCGCCGATGCGCTCATAGATCGGGCGGAGCTCCGGCGGGTCGCGCACCGCCACGGTCAGGGTGTCGATCCCGGTGGCCCCGTTCGGATGCGTCACCTGACGCGGGACCCGCTCGTCGCGCGGGGTCTCGTCGTCGATCAGGAACGGCAGCACGCCGGCCCGGTCGGCGGGGGGGAAGGAGAGCCGCCATCCCAGCTGGTAGCCGTCCGGCCGCTCGCGGGTGAGACGCATGGGGTCCGACAGTTCCACGCTGGCCTGGCGGAAGCGGTCGATCTCCGCATCCAGGTCGTCGGTCTGCAGGCAGAAGTCGACGAGCCCACCGCCCTTGGCGAGCGCGGCGAACCAGGGGTGTGGGGAATCGGGGACGACGAAGGCGAGCAGTTCGAGGTAGGCGCCGTCCGCAAAGCCGATCAGCGCGTTCTCGGTACCGATCGGATGCTTCCCTCCGCGAACGACGGTGAAGCCGAGCTCGCCATAGCTTCGCACGGCCCGCTCGAGCTCGGGGACGACGATCACGAGGTGATCGATCCCGATCAGCATCGGTGCTCCGGCCACATGCCCCGGGAAGTCACCTGGAATCGGGTACTTGCGCAAGGTAGAGAGCCGCTATAGCGTACGATATATCGTCATCGGAGGTGAGCCATGCGGTACCGGCATCAGGATTGGCCCTTTCATCAATTCTTCGCGGCCGGGTTCGGTCCGCGCTCGCGGGCCTGGTGTGGTCCCGAGGGCAGCGGCCGGCGTCACGGCCGGCGGCGCCATCAGATGTTCGAGGCGGGCGAGGTGAAGTACGTCATCCTGCGCCTGCTGAAGGAGAAGCCCCGACACGGCTACGAGATCATGAAGGCGCTCGAGGAGCGGATGGGCGGGTGGTACTCGCCTTCGGCCGGAACCGTGTATCCGACGCTCCAGCTCCTCGAGGACATGGGGTACGTGCGCGTCGAGGAGAGCGAGGGGAAGAAGGTGTACCACATCACACCCGCCGGAGAGGCGTTCCTCGAGGAGCATCGCGACGTGATCGACGACATCTTCGATCGCGTGCGTGACGCGCTTCGCGGTCTGGCCGGCGGTGGGCTCGGGGAGCTGAACCAGGTCTTCGCGCGGCTGGCGGGACTCGCCTACCGGCAGGCGTGGCGCGCCGGGTCCGACGACGCGGTGGTCAGGAAGATCGTCGAGATCCTGCGCCGCGCCGCCGACGAGATCGAACGCGGGAGCTTCGACACCGCGGTGTGAGGGCTACCCGGCGGCGGCCGGGGTGGGGACCGAGGCCTGGAAGGGGAGCCACTGGCTCCAGCCGCGGGGACGGAAGGGTCGCCAGCTCCCTTCCCGCTGCGCGAGGCGGTCCGCGACGACGAGCAGCGCAGCCGGATGGTGGCCCATGCCGCAGTGGCTGCTCCGGACCTCGACGTTCTCGCGCATCGGTCCTGGGTCGTGGAGACAGCTGCGCCACGCCACCACGCCGTCGGTCCGGCTGTAGATCGACGTCGACGGGACCGGAACGGGCGTCCGCAGGTAGTGATGGAGGAGCGCGTCCTCCGGTACGCGGCGCCCGCGATAGAGCCGCCCCATGGTGGTCGCCCACGGATCGCGGAACGGGGTGGCGAGCGTGATCACCTGCCGGACGTCGTCCGGAAAGCGCCGCGCGAGCTCGCGGGCGTAGATTCCCCCCAGGCTCCAGCCAATCAGGCTGATCGGTCGCGTGTGCCGTGCGCGCAGCGCGGTGAAACGCTGGCTGATGGCACGGACCATCTCCGCGCTCGGCCCGAGATTCCAGCCGAGCTTCCAGCCGTGTACGTGATAGCCGCGCTCGCGCAGGAACCAACGCAGCGCCTGCGTCGAGCGGTCTCCTGCGAGCCAGCCGGGCAGGACCAGGACGGGATGCCCATCGCCGCGTGGTGCGCGGGCGAGCACCGGGAGCGCTGGCAGGAGAGAAGCGAACTCGAGCCATGCCCGGCCCTCGAGCGCGAAGAGGAGGGGCGAGGGTGGGTCGATCGTCTCGAGAACGGACACGCGGTGCTAGGATGAGCACGCCCCGCGCGAAGTCAAGAGGAGCCGCAAACTGCGGCCCACGTTGACAGGCTTGCAGGGAGGAGCCTAGGAGGCGAGCGGAGGGCCACGCCATGAGCACGACGGAACGCTATGCGCGCCCGGTTGAGGAGACGGCCTGGGAGATTCCGTCCGCGTTCGGCACCGTCTTCCGCTGGGAATACGAGGAGGCACGTGCTCCGCTGCTCCGGCTCTACGAGAAGGGGAAGAACCTGCAGTGGAACACGAACAGCCGGATCGATTGGTCGCAGGACCTCGATCCCGAGAACCCGCAGGGTCTTCCCGACGAGTCGGTCTCCATCTTCGGCTCCCACGTGTGGGGGCGCCTCACCCCGCGCGAGAAGGCGAACGCGCGCCGCCATCTCCAGGCATGGCAGCTCTCGCAGTTCCTGCACGGCGAGCAAGGGGCGCTCGTCTGCACGGCGAAGATCGTCCAGCAGGTACCGAGCGTCGACGCGAAGTTCTACGCCGCGACGCAGGTGATGGACGAGGCGCGCCACGTCGAGACCTACAAGCGGCTGCTGCACGACAAGTTCGAGCTCGCCTACCCCATCACGCCGACGCTCAAGCGCCTCCTGAACGACGTGCTCGGCGACTCGCGCTGGGACATGACCTACCTGGGCATGCAGGTCCTGATCGAGGGGCTGGCCCTCGCGGCCTTCGCCACCATCCGTGACCAGGCGAAGAACACGCTCGCGGCCGCGGTCAACGCCTACGTCATGCAGGACGAGGCGCGCCACGTGGCCTTCGGACGGCTCGCGCTCCGTGACTACTACCCGGAGCTCACGCAGGCGGAGCGCGACGAGCGCGAGGAGTTCGCGGTGGAGGCCTGCTACCTGATGCGCGACCGGTTCCTCTCCGAGGAGGTCTGGGAGGTGCTCGGCCTGCCGGTGGAGGAGTGCGTCGGCTACGTCGAGTCGTCGCAGCTGATGCGCGAGTTCCGCTCCCTGCTCTTCAGCCGCATCGTGCCCACCATCAAGGACATCGGCCTGTGGGGGCCGAAGATCCGCCGTGCCTACGCGAACATGGGAATCCTCGGCTTTGCCGACATCGACACGCAGGCCCTGGCCGAGAACGACGAGCGGGTCGCGGAGGAGTTCGACGCTCGGCTGGGCGAGCGCACCCGGGCGAGCCGCGGTTGATCACCCTGCCGGGCACTTGCGCAAGCGGACGCTGTGCGCGGCGCCCGGCGGCACGGCGGGCCACCAGGCGTGTGAGCTCGCACCTGCGCGGTCTTCCTGTCTAGCAAGTTTTTCCGTTGACACGGCGGGCCGAGAGGTCGTAGAGCAGCCACGTGATTCTGCTGGGCGCATTTCAACGCGCGCCGGCCTCCGCGTACGAGATCACCGGGCAGACGCCTCCACAGAGACGGAAAAGGGCGACCAAGAGGACCGCATGGCGATTGAGGATCCCCAGGCAGAGCGAGCGAACGGCGAGCGTCAGCCCGAGCTTCAGGTGGTGAGACGCGCAACCGTGGTGTCGAAGGAGAGCCGAATGAAGTTGACGAGCATCAGCATCGCTAACCAGGAGCGGGGCCTGGCCAGGCCGCTGTCGCCCAGCGCATTGACGGCCGGCCGCATCCGGGAGCTCCAGGAGGGTGGCGACCCCACGCTGGCCGAGGTCCTCGCCGCCTACAAGCTGGCGATCGCGGAACGCGATGCGATGAAGGCGGAGCTGGACCGCCAGGTCTTCGAACGGTGGCGTGCCCACGAAGTGCTCGACCATGCGCTCGCCGAGCGGAACCGTCTGATGGGCGAGAACGTTGCCCTGCGCACCGCCCTCGAATCCACGCAGCGCCTGGTTCGCACCCGCACCATCAGGATCCGGCGCGAGCGCCTCGAAGACGACAACTGAGCCGTCGCGCGCCTGCTCAGGCAGAGGTCGTCTCCTGCCGGGCGGCACGGCGCGCTGAGATGCCGAGCGCGACCAGGAAGAGGACGCTCTTCCCGCGCGCATGCGGAGAGAAGAACGCGGTCACGTCATCGTCGAAGAACGTGAGCCCCGAGGCACCGACGCCCTGGGCATAGGCGGCGAGATAGAGCCTGCCGCCGATGATCCCGGCCTCGAGGGCGGCCGCCCGGTAGCCCCGATCGCCGTAGCGTGCGAGCGCGCGGTCGAGGTCGCCGAGAAGGAACACGTCGACGCTCGCGTCCGCCGGGATGTCCTGGCCGAGGCCCAGATACCCGGCGTCGCGCCGGAAGTCGCCCTCGCGGAGGAGTTCGAGCGCCGCCCGCTCCCGCTGCAGGACGTAGGCGCCGGCGGGAATGCCTTCGACGGCGTTCACGATCAGGTAGAGGTCGTTCAGCGAGCTGCCGGGCGGCTCGAGGAAGTCCGCCGGGACGCCCCGCGTTGCCTGCTCGAGCGCCGTCGACAGGGCAGTCCCGCCGATCGGCACCCGCCCGAACTCGCGGGTCGAGCCGCGGCGCAGGATCACCCGGTCGATCGGGTCACGCGGCCCGCTCGCACCCGGGAGAGGCGTCAAGGGGAAAAGCGAACCCGCGGGAGGCTGGAGGACAGGCTGTGGCGTCGCCCCGCGCCACGCCCGGACCTGCTCGGGCGTCTCGAACGACGACGCCAGGTGAGCGGCCTGCATGGCGGGATACTCGACCTCGTGGGCCGAGAGCGGGATGGTGTGTAGCCCGAGCGGCGGTGCCTCGGGTGCCGGCCCCGGGCTGGTCCGCGTGTGACCTAGGGCGACCAGGGCGATCGCCGCCTCACGACGGGGATCGAGGTCGAGCAGGTGCTCCACCGCCCGGTCGACGAACCCCGCAACGACCCGCGCCGGCACCTCGCGAGCGGCGGCGATGGCGAGCAGGTTGGCGAGCAGGGTCCCCGTATCCCAGAAACAGTGGCGGTAGGCGCGGGATTGGTACTTCCAGGCGTTGCGCCAGTAGGTGCTCGCGCCCACGAGGATCATCGGGGCCGCGGCGGTCGCCGGCTCGTCGCCGGTCGCCTCGACGAGTGTGCGACGATGGTCCCCGGCACGGAGGCGGCGGAGGGATCGATCGTGCGGCCCGAAGTGATAGACGCCCGCGGCGAGCCCGGGCACCTCACCGCACACGACGTAGAGATCGACATGGTAGAGCGCGCCCGTGCAGGCGGCCGCCCGGTAGAAGATCTCGCCACCCGGGTAGGTCATGCGTCGGGTGATGCCGGCGCAGTAGTAGAGAAGCTGCGTCAGCGTGACGAGGTCCGGAACGCACTCGGCAGCCGTCCCGCTCTCGACGCGCGCGATCGCCTCGAGGGCCGGGACGTCGATGGCGGGCAGCTCGCGCGGGAGGACGATCGGCTCGAGCGTGTCGTAGATCTTGAACGGCAGGGGTTGGTTCGCCCAGTCGAGCGAGTGACGGTTCGCCCGAAGGCTCGCCGGGGAGTGCTTGGTCTGGTCGTGAAAGGTACGGACGGCCCTCCCGTCGCCGTTGCTCATGGGCGTCGGGCGAGGGCTAGCGTCGCGCCCCAAGGAACACGAGGGCAATCCCGCCGACGAGCGCGACCACCCCGAGAGCGGGAGGGAAGGGAATCGTCTTGGTGGTTTCCCTCGTCGCCTCGACGGGCCCGATCTTCAGGACCTGTTCGTGCGACGTGTAGGAGATCCCGTGGTACACGAGCGCTCCGACACCGAGCAGAACCAGGAGCACGCCGACGAGAGTCATCGTCCGCATGAGCTACCCCTCGGCGGGCCCGCGCTAGCCGCCCGCCTGCTTGACGCGTCGACGGTGATGGACGCCTGCCGCGTTGAGGCAGGCCTGCAGGGCTTCTTCCGGCGTCGCGGCGTCGCCCACCGGCCGGAACGCTCCCGGGTCCTCCCGGTTCGTGCCCACCGCGAAGAACCCCTCGCCGCCCTTGAGCGGACGGTATACCTTCACGCTATAGGTAGCGCGCTCGCTCCCGAAGTCGAGGACGACTTCGCACTCGGCCACCACCGCCGCGGCCTCGGTCATGTGCTCCGTGAACGTGACGCGGCTCCAGTCGAGGCTCACCACCGAACGGATCTGCCACGTGCCGCGCACTCCCCGCAAGGCGGGTTTAGCCGATGGCGCGTTCGCCGCGCGCGAGCAGCCGATCGAGGGCGAGCTCCGCGTAGTCGTGCGTGCCCTCGAAGGGGACCCGTCCGGCCTTGGCGGCCGACAGGTGAGCGCAGGACAGGACGAGCGCCATGTGGGCAAAGGCCTGCGGGAAGTTCCCGAGCGCTTCACGACTCGTCGCATCCACCTCCTCGGCGTAGAGGCCGACGTCGTTGGCGAGCGCGAGGAGCGTGCCGAGCAGATCCTCCGCTTCCTCCAGGCGCCCCGCGTGCGTGAGACAGTCGACGAGCCAGAACGAGCAGAGGAGGAAGGCCCCCTCACCGCGCGGGAGCCCGTCGGGATTCAGGTACCGGTACACGATCCCTTCGCGTTCGAGGTCGCGACGCACAACATCGATCGTGTGCAGGACCAGCGGGTGGGTCGTCGGCAGCAGGCCGAGCGCGGGCACGAGCAGCGTCGATGCATCGGGTGCCGCCACGCCAGCCGCCTGTTGGAACCAGCCGGTCGGGGCGGTCTCCTCGAGGAGATAGGCGCGGATCGCATCGCGCTCGGGCGTCCATCGCGCCACCTCTGCCGTCAGCCCCAGCCGGGCGGCCATGCGCGTGGCGCGGTCGAGCGCGACCCAGCAGTTGAGCTTCGAGTGGGTGAAGTGTCGGGGCGTGTCGCGCATCTCCCAGATACCGTGGTCCGGATTGCGCCAGCGGGTGCAGACGATGTCGGCGAGCCCGGCGAGGAATCGCCAGTTCTCGGGGGTGAGTCGGCCGCCCGCCTTGGCGTAGAGATACCCCGCCTGGAGGATCTGCCCGTAGGCGTCGAGCTGCATCTGCTTGACGGCCCCGTTGCCGATCCGCACCGGTGCCGAGCCCCGATGGCCGGCGAGGTGGGAGAGTTCCAGCTCGGGGAGTGAACGGTCTCCCAAGATGCCGTACATGATCTGCAGATCCTGCGGGCGGCCGGCACCAGTGCGCTCGAGCCAGATCTTGAATTCGTCCGCCTCCTCGCGGAAGCCGAGCACGAAGAGCGAGATGAGCGTGAGGGTCGCGTCGCGGATCCAGGTATAGCGGTAGTCCCAGTTGCGGCTGCCGCCGATCGCCTCGGGGAGCGACGTCGTCGGGGCGGCGATCACCGCGCCCGTGGGTGCGTAGGTGAGGGCCTTCAGGACGAGGGCCGAGCGCCGCACCTCCGCGCCGTGCGTCCCCTCGTACCAGCAACGGCTCAACCACGCGCGCCAGAACGCGATCGTGCTGTCGAGCCGGCGTGCGAGCTCGGCCGCGTCAGGTGCACTCGATGGCTCCCGCCTCTCCGAGGACGGAGACCAGGCGGCCTCCAGCAAGATCTCTTCTCCCGCTCCCAGGCTCCAGTGGCCCCCGATTCCCTCGCCGATGCACTGGAGTGCTTTCGAGGCGCTCACCCAGATGGCGTCGGCGCCCCCCACGATCTCCGCGCTGCGTTCCCCGGTCAGGAGGAAGCGCGGCACGAAGAGCCCGTACTCGAAGCGTGGCGCAACGGTCGCCCTCACGTCCACCGTCCCGCTGCGACAGCGTAGCCGGCGGAGGATCGAGTGGCAGGAACGGACCCTGGTCGGTTCGGCAGGGTCGAGCGGTGAGACCGGCATGCAGTCGGTCAGCTCGAGCACCCCGCGGGCACACGCGAAGGTGGTGACCAGCACGTTCGTGTCGTCGAGGTACGCCCGGTGGGTCTCCCGGACGTCGGTGGGAACGATCTCGAACGTCCCGCCGCGCTCCGCGTCGAGTAGACGACAGAAGACGGCGGGGGAATCGAAGCGGGGAAAACAGGCCCAGTCG
>DATILR010000328.1:0-3126 GCA_035476275.1 Binatus sp. (SeqCode)
CTGCAGGGGGCCGCCGGGTCACAGATCGTGTGCAGCTTGTCGGCGAGGATCGCGGTGCAGAAGACGTTCAGCGACGTCGCCACCACCCGCCCGGAGCCGTTCCGGAGGTTGGGGAGCCCGTTCCCCGCGGTGTTGAAGACCATCGTCGCATCCTCGTGGAGCTCCGCCGTCCCCGCGGTACCGATCGTCACCGTCCGCCCCGGGGCCACGGCGAGCATCGCCCCGCTGCCCGGGACACAGCACCCCGGACAGACCGCTCCCGGACACCCGTTGACGGTGTCGGTGCTGTTGTCGACCGTACACGCCTGCGCGACGCGACTGCCCGTGTTGCAGAGCGTGCCGGCGAAGCCGACGTTGTTCCGGAGCGCCCCGGTCTCGTCGAACACCTCGAAGCCGACGTCGGCCGCTGCCGCGTCCAGGTTGGTGCAGGCGACGTCGGTCTCGAGGTTGTTGTTCCGGATCACGCCGAGCGCGGTGTAGACGGCCTGCGCGGGCTTCCCGTCGGCGAAGGTGGGAAGGGGGGTGTTGGTCGGGCCCGCGGCGGCGGGCCGGCTGAGGCCGAGCAGCAGAATCAGGAGTGCTGTGCGCGTCGACATGGGCGAGGTAGGTACCGCGGCATTCGGCGACTTGTCAATTATAAAGTAATGAATTGCCTAGCAAACTTCCCAGCCTACTCTATAGCGTCCCCGGGAGTAATCTCGGGTCCCAGCGCACGCTGCAGCAGACGCTAGGGCAGACGCTGCAGCCAGCTGTACACGTCTAACTATTTCAAACTATTGAGAGAATTCGTTGACAGACCAGCGAGCCGATGTTACGCCAGCAGGCGGTGCGTGGGGAACGGGACGGCGGCGTATCGGGAAGCGAGACTGAGCGGCTATGATGCGCGTGTTACGGGCAGCCAGCGTCCAGACGGCAAGGATCGAACTCGCGTGGCTGCTCATGGCACTCCCCACGCTCGGCATGCTCGCAGGCTGCTCCGCACGCCGGTCCGTCGATCCTCCCGTCGTCGAGTCGGGCTTCGCGACGCTCCCCTACCGGATCCACGTCGGGGATGCCCTCAACGTCCGCTTTTACGGCACCCCCGAGCTCAACACGAAGGCGACGGTAAGGAGCGACGGGAGGATCTCCCTCGAGCTGGTGGGGGACGTCCAAGCGGCGGGGCAGACGACCGAAACGTTCGCGCGGATCCTGGGAGCACGGTATGCCCACGAACTCTTGGACCCGACGGTGACGGTCGCCGTAGAGTCGTTCGGGGGCCAGATATTCGTGGCGGGTGAGGTGACGCACGCGAGCGCGATCAACTACGCCCATGGGATGACGGCGCTCCAGGCAATAGCCAGCGCCGGCGGCTTTCGCGACACGGCGAACCCCCACACCGTCGTGCTGATGCGCGTCTCGAACGGCCAGTACCGCCCGCATCGCCTCGCCCTCGATCGTGCGATCTCCGGCAAGGACCTGTCGGCCGACCTCCAGCTGGAGCCGTCGGACGTAGTCTACGTCCCGCGGACGGGGATCGCGGAGGTGAACCTGATCGTCGAGCAGTACATCAAGAAGGTACTGCCCGACATGCCCTACATTCCGCCAGCCTTCTTGTAGCATTTCATGCGCGCGAGGACAGGAATGCGTGCGCCGCACCGACCGGTTTCCGCGCGAACCTCCGCGGGGGGACGGGTGGGTCGCGGGCGGCTCGTCGCGCAGGTGTGCGTCGTGGGCGCGCTGGTCGTCCTCCTCGGTCCGCTCCTCGTCGCGCCTTACCGTGCGTCCGTTCTCCTCCTCCCCGGGAGCGGCGCCGACCTCGAGTCGACGCTCGCGCCGCTCCGGAGCCACGCGCTCGTGGCCGCAGTCGTGAGGGAACTCCCGGCCGTCGAGCAGCCGTCCCGTCTGGCGGCGGCCGTGGTGGCGGTCCGGCGTCTCCTGCACCGCCTGGAGTCGCAGCATCGCTGGCCAGAGGGTGACGCGATTCGTTCCGTCGGGCACGAAGTGGAGGAGCTCCGGTCGCGGCTCGAGGTGGCGCAGCTCCGCGGCTCGCACCTGATCGAGGTCGGCCTCTCCGGTTCGGATCCTGCGTGGGCGAGCGACTTCCTCGATCGGTTGACAGCAGCGTACGTCGCGCAGCAGCGGGCGGCGGCCGCTGCGCACCCCGGCGGGCAGGACGCCGAGCGCGACAGCCTCCTCCGCGGGAGGCTCGCGACGTCCGAGACCGCGCTCAGGGAGCTCCGCGAGAAGATCGGGACGTACGGCGGGGAGGCGGCGGAGGTCCGCCAGCGCCTGACCGAGTTCGACACCGAGCTCGCGCGGGTCCAGGTGAGCCGCGTGGAGCAGGAGGAGCGGGTCGCCTATCTCCAGCGCGTGCCGCCCCCGGTCGATAAGCGCCTGAGCCCGCAGCTCCTCGAGCTCGAGACGAAGCGCGCCGAGCTCCTGGCCCACTATCTGCCGGGGAGCAAGCGGATCACGGAGCTCGACGACGAGATCCGGCACGTGCGGAACAGCCCCGCCGCGGACCCGGCCGCCGCCGGGGGATCGGCTCGGTCCGACGCCGCCACCGACCTCGTGGCCGCGCGCGCGGTGCTTGCCGCCCTCCGGGGACGGGAAAAGGCGCTCGCGCAGGGTCGGGAGGAGTACCGACGGCGGCTCGTCATGCTCGAGGCGCAGGGCGGCGAGCTGGCGCGGCTCGAGGAGCAGGTAAAAGTAGCCGAGGACGCGTATGTGGCCACCGCCCGCACCACGGAGGAGCCGCGACTCGTTCCGGCCCCCGACCAAGCGACCCTCGCCGGCCCGAGCGTCATCGCGCCGGCGAGCGTTTCCCGCGAGCTGCCGACGGCGGCGACGCTTGCTCTCTTCGTGGGGGTGCTCGCGGGACTCGCGTCGGCGAGGGGCTTCGCCACGGGCCGAGGAGGGGACGATGCCCTGCCCGCGCGCCCAGTCGCTCCTGGTGCATCCGCACCAAGCGGCCCGACGCGCCGTGACCTTCGTCCCGTCTCCGGCCTGACCCACCGTAGGACCCTGAGCCGGGCCATCCCTGTCGCGCTGGCGGTCGTGCTCCTGGGGGTCCGCCCCGAAAGCACGCCGCTCGCCGATCTCGTCGAGACCAGCACGGCACACACACCGACGCTGGCGGAGGACGCC
>DATILR010000329.1:0-6268 GCA_035476275.1 Binatus sp. (SeqCode)
GTGGTTGCCCGGCCGCCCTTCCGATCGAGCAGGTTGCAACCGCCGATCGCGACGTAGTCGAGATCGTAGCGGACACCCTTCAAGCGCGTCTTCACGTGAACGAACGCCGATTTCATCAGCATGGGTGCGGTGGCGGGGCAGTGCATGCGCATGAAGAAGACCAGGTTCGTATTCTTACGGCCGCGAACCGTCGGGTCCCGGCGGACGCGAACGTTGAAGAGCTTTCCCGCGAGCGTCTTGGCATCCTCACGGGGCAGGCGGAGGTAGAGGCGCACGTCTCGGTTGAGCTTTCCGAGGTGTCGCACGCGAAAGGACCGGCGCATGTCGGGGAACTGGACCCGGAGCTGCCGCCGGAGTCTGAAGAGGTTGGTCCCCTCGATCACCAGGGCGAAGTCCCGCGGCGGCTGCGCGAACGGGTCGTCGAACGCCTCGAGGGAGAAGATGATCGGCTCGTCCTTGTTGGGGATGCCGTCGTGGTCGAAGTCCTCGTCGCCGTCGAGGATGCCGTTGCCGTCGGTGTCGGGGTTGTTGGGGTCGGTGCCGAAGAACGCTTCCTGCACGTCGTTGAGCCCGTCGTCGTCCTCATCCCGAGCGGGCGAGTAGTTGGTCGTCACGCCGCCACCCGGGGAGGCGGCGGGCAGGGCCCCGCCGAGACACCACGCGCCGGCGAGCGCCGGCGCGACGAGGTGAAGGCCGATGACGAAGACGAGTGAACGGCCGAGACACATCGGTCAGGCCCTAGCGTAGCGACTCTGAGGCACCAACTCAAAAAGCGCGCTGCAAAAGGCGGGCCCGTGCGTATGCCGTGGCAGGGTCGTCAGTTCGGCTCCCGTGCTACCTCAGGAGCTTCCGACGGCGCTACCTCGTTCGCGGTGGGGTACGACCGTCCGTTCGCGCCGTCCGATGCCCACGAGCAGGGCTAGCAGCACCGCCGGGGCCCAGGCAACGATTCCGGCGTGGCGTACGTAGAAGGTGGGCGGAGGGCCAGAGCCGGGAACCAGACCGAGTGTGTCTCCCTGGTGCACGTGACCGAGCGGATCGATGAGATAGCTGGCGCCCGTGCCGGAGGCGCGCACGAGCCAGCGGCGGGTCTCGATGGCGCGGAAGCGGGAGAAGGCGAGCAGCTGGAGCGCTCCGCGGCCGAGGTCCTGATCACTCGTGAGATTCACGAGCAGGTCGACCCCGGCGCGGGCGTAGGAGAGGGCAGGCTCCGGGAACACCGCGTCCCAGCAGACCAGTGGACCAAGCCGGAGACGTCCCGCAACGAGGGGAGCCGGTTGCGGAGCGCCGGGCGTGAAGGGACGCTCGACCGTGCGGAGAAAGGACAGGGGCGAGCGCTCCGCGAGCGGCACCAGCCATGGCTTGTCGTAGACGCCACGGCGCTCGCCCTCCGGATCGAAGAGCAGCGCCGAGTTGAAGTAGCGTCGGGTGGCGCCGCGACCCTCGTAGCGAGGCGCGCCGAGGAGAAGCCAGCCCCGATCGCGCGCCGCCCGTACGACCGTCGCCCGCGCCACGGGATCGTCCTCGAGGTAGCCAGCCACCGCATTTTCCGGCCAGATCAGCAGGGTTGCGGGTGGGCCTGCCGTAGTGGCCTGGAAGTAGCCGCGGAGCGAGTCCGCCTCGAGGTTGTGACCGCTCACGACGCGTACCGCGACGGAGTCGCCCGCAGCGGCGGGAGTCGGTGCGGCCAGACGGGACGCTCCGAACGTCGCCGCCGCGAGCGTCGCGACGAGTGTTGCTGCGAGTCCGATGATCCGCTCGCGGCCGGAGGCCGCGAGGGCCGCCGCGGGCATGAGGACGAGGAAGGAGAGGCTTCCCACGCCCCCCAGCTCGGCGATCTGGGCGAGCGCGAGGAGCGCGTGCTGCGAATGCCCGAGGAGCGCCCACGGTGCGCCGCCGAGCAGGTGCGTGCGGATCGTCTCGAGAAGCACCCAGGCCGCCGGCGCCGCAAGCCAGCGCGGACGGGGTAGCCACGAGTAGACCAGTGCGAAGACGGCGAGGTAGACTCCACCATAGGTCCACACGGCTCCGGTGGTGAGGAGAGTTGCGGTGAGCGTGCCGGCAGCAAGATGGCTTCGGATCGCCGGATAGAGCCAGGGGGCAACCGTGAAGCCTGCCCACACGAGCCCCGTGATCGCGCCTAGGGCGAAGCGGGCCGCGGCGGCCCGAGTGCGGACCGCCGCCAGCAGCGGCCAGAGCGCCACCCAGCCGAGCGGTGCGAACCCGAGGGGCGGGAAGCTCGCGGCGAGCGCAACGCCAGCGAGGGCCGCGAGCCATGGCGCGGAACTTGCTCCTCCCCTCATGCCGAGATGCTGAACGGGCGTCGTCTGCTGCACGGCCTGGCCGCAGCCGCGGCGTTCATCACGGCGGTCTGCGTGGTGGACTCGGCGCTCTGGGTCGGGCGGCCCTTCATGGGGTTCCTGCTCGGCCGCAACCGCATCGTGGCGCCGATTGGGCTCACGTACTGGAGCGGTCTCCGCGCCGGGGTGCCGTTCGGTTCGCAGCTCGTCGCCGCCGACGGACGCCCCGTCGAACGGGTCGCGAGCCTCGTCGAGCAGACCTGGACGATGCCGGTCGGGACTCCCGTGCGCTATTCCTTCGCGACCCCCGCGGGAACGGTCGAGCGCACCGTGCCGGTGATGCGCTTCACGCTCGCCGACTACGTCTCCCTCTTCGGGGTCTGGCTGGTGAACGGCGTCCTCTTCATCGTGCTCGGCTTCGTGGTCGCTTACCTGAAGCCGGGCCGCCCCGCGAGCATCGCCATGTTCGTCTTCTCGAGCGCGTGGGGCATGACGCTCATCCTTTCGCTGGGTGATTTCTATCGTTTCCACTTCCGCTCGCTCTACGCCCTCATGCAGGCGATTCCCCCGGCGGCGATCATCGTGCTCGGGCTCACCTTCCCCGACCGGCCGTTGCCACGGCGGGCCGGCGCGCTGCTCGCCGGCCTCGGCGTCCTGACCCTGGGAGAAACCCTGCTCGATATCGGTCTCTACGACCGCGCCCCGCGGTTGTGGATGACCTTCTTCGAGGTGAGCTTCGTCTACATGGCGGCCGCCGCCCTGGTGGGCTGCGCGCTGCTGCTGGTCTGGTATCGGCGCGCGAGCGCCGACGACCGGGCGCGCATCCAGCTGGTCGAGATGGCGGCGCTCGTCGCCTTCGGCATCCCGGCGCTCGTGCACCTCTCGGCCCGTCTGGCCGGGGTGTGGGTGCCGGTCAACCTGCTGCCCATCACCACCATGCTCTTCCCGATCGCGGTCGCCTACGCGATCCTGAAGCGCGATCTGCTCGACCTCGATCCGCTCCTCACGCGCAGCGTCTTCTACGCGGTGCTCACCGCCGCGGTCACGGCGGGCTACGTCCTCCTGCTCGGCCTGGCGAGCGCGGTGGGTCCGGGCGCCGGCTCGGGGTTCTCGGCCTGGGTGCCCTTCCTCTTCACGCTGGCCGTGGTGGCGATCGTGGCGCCCCTGCGGCGCGCCGTGCAGGCGGTGGTCGATCGCGTCTTCTTCCGCACGCGCTACGATGCCGAGGCGACGATCGAGGCCGTCAGCCGGACACTCGTCGCGTCGCTCGACCTGGACGAGATCGCGCGGAGCGTCCGCAGGACCCTGGCCGCGACCATGGCCCCCACCCCCTGCCTCCTCCTGCTCCCTGCGGAGGAGGCGACTCTGCAGGATGCGGCGGCCGGGATCGCCGTGACGGCTAGCGACCCACTTCTCGCTTCCCCGGGACCCGGGGCACGGGTGGTGTCGCTGGTGTCGGAAGCGAGCCCGGCCGCACGCCTCCTGCAGGCGGCTGGCGTGATCCTCGTCGTCCCGCTGCGGGTGGAGGACCGCCTGGAAGGCATGCTCGCGCTCGGTCCGAAGGGCTCGGGGGCACCCTATGGCGCACGCGATCTCGGGCTCCTCCGCACGCTCGGCAACCAGGCGGCGGTCGCGCTCCGCAACGCGGCGTCGTACGCTGCGGTGCGGGAGATCACCACGACCCTCGAGGAACGCGTCGCCGACCGCACCGGCGCCCTCGCGCAGACGCACGAGGCCCTGCTCGCCACCCAGGCCCACCTGGCGCGCGCCGACAAGCTCGCCTCGCTCGGCCGCCTGGTCGCCGGCATCGCGCACGAGATCAATAACCCGGTGGCATTCGTGAACTCGAGCGTCGACCTGATCCACGACGCCGCCACGCGGCTGCGCGCGACGCTCGACGGCAACGCCGACGTGCCCACGGTCCGGCTGCTCGAGCAGCTGCTCGAGAACGCCGCCATCTGTCGGGACGGGGCGATGCGCGCGGCCCGGATCGTGCGCGAGCTCTCCGCCTTCTCGCGGGTCGCGCCCGAGCGGCGCGAGCCGACGGATCTCCGCGCCGCACTCGAGCGGACGCTCCGGCTCCTCCACGGGGAGTACCGCGACCGCATCACCATCGTGCGGGACTACCGGGACGTCCCGCATCCCTGCTGCAATGCGGGCGAGCTCGACCAGGTGCTGATGAACCTCCTCACCAACGCCGTGCAGGCGATCCAGGGGCGAGGGGAGATCCACGTCCGCACCCGCGCCGACGGCGACAGCGTGTACGTCGAGGTGGGCGACAGCGGTCCCGGCATCGGCCCCGAGATCCAGGAGCGCATCTTCGAGCCGTTCTTCACCACCAAGGCCGGGCAGGGGACCGGCCTCGGCCTCGCCATCGCGCACTCGCTGGTCACCCGCCACGGCGGCGACCTCCAGGTGGCGAGTGCGCCGGGCGCGGGCGCGACGTTCACCATCCGCCTGCCGCTCGACCCGCCGCCGGCGGCCGCGGAGACGAGATGAGCGAGCGAGAGGCCCCCCGCCCGGCGCTTCTCGTCGTCGACGATGAGCCGCAGGTTCTCGCCCTGATCCCCCAGCTCTTCGACGGCGAGTTTCCCGTCCTGACGGCGCGCTCGGGCGCCGAGGCGCTCGCTCGCCTGGCCGAGCAGGAGGTGGGCGTGGTGGTCGCCGACCAGCGGATGCCGGAGATGGCCGGCACCGAGCTGCTCGCCCGCATCGCCGAGGAGCGCCCCGACGTCGTCCGCATTCTCCTCACCGCCTACGCCGACATCGAGAGCCTGCTCGGCGCCATCAACACCGGCCGCGTCTACCAGTTCGTCACCAAGCCGTGGGAGAACCGCGAGCTCGCCATGGTCATCCGCCGCGCGATGGAGACCTATCGCCTGCGGACGGAGAACGCGCTGCTGCTCGCCGAGAACGTCCGCCTGGTAGGCGAGCTCCGCGCCGCCAACGAGAACCTCGAGACCGAGAATCGCGTGCTGCGTCGGGAGGTCGGCGAACGCTACAAGCTCGGCAACCTGATCGGGGCGAGCCCCGCGATGGAGCAGGCGTTCCGGCTGCTCGAGAAGGCGGGGCAGTCGCAGGCCAGCGTGCTGATCGTGGGGGAGACCGGCACCGGCAAGGAGCTCGCCGCCGGCTGCATCCACCACACGAGCCCGCGGCGGGCGCGGAAGTTCGTCGCCGTCAACTGCGCCGCCATGCCCGAGAGCCTGCTCGAGAGCGAGCTCTTCGGTCACGTGAAGGGCGCCTTCACGGGCGCGCTGCGGGATCGCCACGGCGTCTTCGAGGAGGCGAGCGGCGGGACCATCTTCCTCGACGAGATCGGCGAGATGTCGCCCACCATGCAGGCCAAGGTCCTGCGCGTGGTGGAGGACGGCATCGTCCGCCCGGTCGGCGCGTCGGAGTCGGTGCGGGTGGACGTGCGGCTCATCTGCGCCACCCATCGCGACCTCAAGGCCGAGGTGGAGGCGGGACGCTTCCGGCGGGATCTCCTCTACCGCGTGAACGTGTTCCCCATCGCGCTGCCGCCGCTCCGCGCCCGCCAGGGCGACGTCCGGCTCCTCGTCCAGCACTTCTTCGAGAAGTACAACACGGCCACCGGGAAGGCACTCCGCGGCTTCACCCCCGCCGCGCTGAGCGCGCTCGAGCGCTACGGCTGGCCCGGCAACGTCCGCGAGCTGCGGAACGAGGTCGAGCGAGCCGTTGCCCTTGCCGAGCCCGGCGAGGCGATCGACATCGCGCACCTCTCGGCCGACGTCTCGGGCGACGAGGCGCTCACCGCCGTCGCCGAGGGCGACGGCAAGCTGCGCGAGCGGCTGGATCGCATCGAGCAACTCCTGATCGTCCAGGAGCTGCGCCGCCACGGGGAGAACCGCACCCGCACGGCGCGCCACCTCGGCATCTCCGTCCGGGCGCTGCAGAAGAAGATCGGGAAGTACGGCCTCCGTCAGGACGGCGAGTGACGCGGCCGC
>DATILR010000330.1:0-7191 GCA_035476275.1 Binatus sp. (SeqCode)
AACCTACCTTCTCGTCCGTCGCCGTCCCCGATGGGCCGGTTCGATTCTCCCCGCCTCCACTGATGCAACCAATTCGAACCGCCCTCCGGGTCACGGAGCAGATCCAGGAGCTGAAGGGTGGTTTCGGTTTGGTAGTAGGCCTTCCCTTATCTGGGGGGCGACCGGCCTCAGTCTGACCGGGCCGAGGACTCCACGGAGCAGTAGCGCTGAGCGCCCCGTCTCGCGCTCTAGGACCTCCTGCAGGCGTCGGACCCTCCTCAGCCACCCATTCTATTGGCGGCGCCTGGAAGACGCTGCCGGTCGTCGCCTCGAGTGCGTCGATCTGAGAATGCACGTCAGCCGGGGCAGCGGAACGTGCCCCCCGGTGGACCTGCCGATGGACAACCGGCACCCAATCATATTTACAAGACGCTTCCCCCCTTCCAACCCTCAGTACGGATGCGAAGCTCTTTTGCGAGCCGAGGCCAGGGAGCGGACCAGCCCATGGGCAGCTCCGGTGATCATGGCTGAGCCTGTCCCGGCATCCGAGGAATCCCCGTCGCCCGCGACCGTTCTCTCGTACATCCGGGAGCTGCTCGGTCTTCCCTGCTACGACACGGTCTCCGGATTCATCGCACCGTCGCTCGAGGCCCTTCTGCGCCGCACCCGGCGTCAGCTGCTCCTATCCGCCCGGTATCTCGGCCTCACGGGCATTCACCGACTCAGCAAGGACGTGCTGGCCGCCCGGTTCCACGCCGCCTTGCAGAGCCTGGCGGCCCGGGCCGTCGCCGCCGAGCAGGAGCTGGCCGACCGGCCGCACAAGTTCGCTCTCGGGCGTCCGACGGAGACCACGGTCGAGGTCGAGCACATTCCGTGGGGGTACGGCGAGAATCGGGTCACGGCGATGGTCGTCGACCCCGAGCGGCTCTACGTCTGCTGGGAGGTGACCGACGAGGCGATCGAGCGGGCGCGCGCGGGCCTCGGTCCGGGCGGCCGGGAGGCCTGGCTTACCCTGCGCGTCTACGACGTCACCAATCGCATCTTCGACGGGACCAACGCCCACGGCTACTTCGATCACTCGGTTTCACGGACCGACCGGCAGTGGTTCTTCTTCATCGGCAAGCCCGCGTCCACGGCGGTCGTCGAGCTCGGCCTCAAGTCGCACGAGGGATACTTCGTCCGCGTCGCGCGGTCCGGCCGGACGGACTTCCCGCGCCGGGAGCCGGCATCCCCCGGTGGGGCGGAATGGCTCACGGTACGTGCGGCGACCGGCGAGGTCGGCGAGCCGGCGACGGAAATCCACTCGTCGGTCGTGACCCCCGGCCAGATCGCGCCGACGGCACACGTCGAGCCCGTGCGGGTGTGGGACATCCGCCACACGCACGGGGAGACACACAGCGAGTGGATGCTCCGCGACGAGGGCTTCGGGACTGGGTTGGAAAGTGCGTTCGCATGGGAAGGCCCACTCATCCGCACTAGTTGGGAAGCCGGCCCCTTCGCCTACCCGGTGGAGCTCACACTCTCCGTCGAGGAACGGTACAGCGGGACTGTGACGGTCCGCGCCGTGAACGGCCGGACCCACATCGTCTACGGTCCCTGGCAGGTGGTGATTCGGGGGCTCGCCGCGCGAGCGGAGAGGAAGGTCCTGGCCATCTGGGAACTCCATCGCTCGTGGGAGGCGCATGAGGGTGTGGGCACGCATGGAGGATTGCATCCAGGCTCCATCCCCGGTGGCGCCAGCGAGATGGTGGCGGCGAGCGAGCTCAGGCTGGGCGGTGCCTCCGAGCTCTACCGCCGCGGTGCCAGCGAGCTCCGCTATCTCGGTGCCAGCGAGATTCTCTACTCGGGGGCCAGCGAGAGGTGGCTCATGGGTGCGAGCGAGCAGCGCCATGCCGGAGCAAGCGAGCGCAAGCATCTCGGCGCCAGCGAGCGTCACAGCGGGAACTGGCTCGGCTATCCCGGGGGTGGCGGGGAAACGGAAACCAGGGCGGAGTCCCTGCCCGCGAAATCGTGAATCCGATGCCAAGCGGATACTTCGCGCTCGTGCTGCACGCCCACCTGCCGTTCGTGCGGCATCCCGAGAATCCCACGGTGATGGAAGAGCAGTGGCTCTACGAGGGCATCACCGGGACGTACCTGCCGCTCCTGCAGATGTTCGAGGGTCTGGTGGCCGACGCCGTCCCCTACCGGTGTACCGTCTCGCTCTCGGCGCCCCTCATCACGATGCTCACCGACGACCTCTTGAAGGAGCGCTACGCCCGACACCTCGACCGGCTGATCGAGCTCGCTGAGAAGGAGCTCGACCGCACCCGCCCCGAGCCGCACTACCATCGGCTGGCACAGATGTACTCGGATCGCTTCCGGTCGATCCGCCATACCTGGCGTTGCCATGCAGGAAACCTGGTGCAGGCGTTTCGTCGCCTTCAGGAGGCAGGCCGCCTCGAGGTCATCACCTCCACGGCCACCCACGCGTTCTTTCCCCTCCTCGATCGCAACTGGGCGGCGTTGCGCGCGCAGGTCCACGTCGCAGCCGACCTCTACGAACGGCACTTCGGCTGCCGTCCACGGGGCATGTGGCTCGCGGAATGCGGATACGTCCCCGGGGTCGACGAGCTCTTGCGCGAGGCCGCGATCCGGTACTTCTTCGTCGACACCCACGGCATCCTGCTGGCCGATCGCGCTCCCGTCTACGGTGCATACGCGCCCCTCTACTGCCGTAGCGGGGTGGCGGCCTTCGGGCGCGATCCCGAGTCCTCCCAGCAGGTGTGGAGCGCGCGGGAGGGCTACCCGGGCGACCGGCACTACCGCGACTTCTACCGCGACATTGGCTTCGACCTGCCGCTCGAGTACGTCGGCCCGTACGTCCACCCCGAAGGGCACCGGACGTACACCGGCATCAAGTATCACGCGATCACGCACGACCAGCTCCATGACAAGTGGGTCTACGATCCCACGATCGCCCGGCAGCGCGCCGGGGAGCACGCGGCGCACTTCCGGATGGCGCGGCAACGGCAGGCCGAAGAGCTCGCGGCCGGCATGGATCGCACGCCCGTGGTTGTCAGCCCCTACGATGCGGAACTCTTCGGCCACTGGTGGTACGAGGGGCCGATCTTCCTCGGCGATCTCTTTCGCCAGCTCCACCACGACCAGCAGGCGGTTGAGGCGATCACGCCCGGCGACTACCTCGATCGTCACCCGACCAACCAGGTCGCAACCCCCTCCGTCTCGTCGTGGGGGTGGAAGGGGTACAACGAGTACTGGCTCAACGAGAGCAATGCCTGGGTCTACCGCCATCTCCACGTGGCGGGGGAACGCATGGTGGAGCTGGCGCACCGCCATCCTTCGGCCGAGGAGCTCACCGTGCGGGCGCTCAATCAGGCTGCGCGCGAGCTCATGCTCATGCAGGCAAGCGACTGGACGTTCATCATGCGCACCGGGACGACCGTCTCCTACGCCACCCGCCGGGTAAACGAGCACATTCTCCGCTTCAACCGTCTCTATGACGAGTTGCGCGCGGGTCGGGTGACGGAGTCCTGGCTCGCCGACATCGAGGCCAAGGACAACGTCTTCCCTCACCTCGACTATCGCGTCTACGCGTCATGACACCGCGACCTGTGGAGGTCCTCGACCCGTGGCCGGCGAACTGAAGGTTCTCTTCGTCACCTCCGAGTGCGCGCCGTTCGCCAAGACGGGCGGCCTCGGGGAGGTGGTTGGCTCCCTGCCGAAGGCGCTGCGTCATCAGGGGCTGGACGTCCGCGTGATCATGCCGCTCTATGCCGGCATGCCGTGGCAGCAGTTCGAGCCCCTGGAGGGCATCCTCTCGGTCCCCATGTGGTTCGGGACGGCCCACGCTCGGGTCCGCCTCGGCCGACTCCCGCGCAGCGAGGTACCCGTCTACTTCCTCGAGCATCATCGATACTTCGACCGTCCGTATCTCTATGGCCCGCCACCGGACGCGTACCCCGACAACCTGGAACGCTTCGCCTTCCTGTCGCGGGGTGCGCTCGAGCTCGTGAAGGCGCTCGGCTGGATCCCCGAGGTGATCCACGCCCACGACTGGCAGACCGCTCTCGCGCCGGTGTACGTCGACACCGTCGAGTGGGCGCATCCGCTGCACGGCAGTGCCACCGTCTACACCATCCACAACCTGGCCTATCAGGGTGTCTTCGACGGGGGGGCGCTCGCCGTCACCGGCCTCGGGCCCGAGCACTATCATCCCCGCGAGTTCGAGCACTTCGGCACGGTGAATCTCACCAAGGCCGCGCTCTACCGCAGTACCATGCTCACGACCGTCAGTCCGACCTATGCGCGCGAGATCCAGACCGGCGCCTACGGCTGCGGCCTCGACGGCGTCCTCGCCGAGCGCAGTGGCAACCTCGTCGGCATCTTGAACGGCATCGACGTGGAGGAGTGGAACCCGGCGACCGATCCGCACCTCGCCGCACGTTTCGACGCGGACGATCTGGGCGGCAAGACGCGCTGCAAGGCCGCCCTGCAGCAGGAGGCGGGGTTGCCGGTGCGCCCGGAGATTCCTCTCCTGACGCTCATTGCCCGCCTTGTCCCGCAGAAAGGGATCGACGTTCTGGCCCACGCCCTCGACGCGATCCTCGCGTGGGACGTCCAGCTGATCATGCTGGGGTCGGGCGACTCCGAGGCCGAGCGGTTTTTCTCCTCACGAGCCGGCTCGCAAAGCGACCGGTTCTGCGCCTGGTTCCCCTTCGACGACCGGCGGGCTCATCGTCTGCACGCGGGGGCGGACTTCTTCTTGATGCCGTCGCGCTTCGAGCCCTGCGGTCTGAGCCAGCTCTATGCCATGCGGTACGGAACGCTGCCCATCGTTCGGGCCACCGGCGGCCTCGCGGACACCGTCACGACCTACGACGAGGCCACCGGCGCCGGCACCGGCTTCGTGTTCCATGACCTCCGTCCGGACAGCCTGGCCGACACGATCGGATGGGCCGTCTCGACGTGGTACGACCGTCCGGCGCACATCGACGTCATGCGCCGTCGGGTGATGGGCGAGGACCACTCGTGGGATCAGGCGGCCTGCGCCTATGCGGAGCTCTATCTCGCGGCCTACGCTCGTCGCCGTGGGCATGCCTTTTCCCCGACCGTCCCGCCGGCACGCGGCGCAGCCTACGAGACGCTCGACGGTGCCATCACGCCGGATCAGCCCGTTGCAGCGGGACGCGAGGCCCGGTACGCGGGGGCGGCATGGAGGTCGCGGGGAAGATCGCGCTGATCACCGGCGGGGCGCGGATCGGTCAGGCCGTGGCCGAGGCGCTGGCACGGCGCGGGTGCGGGCTGGCGCTCACGTATCGCAGCTCGCGCGCGGCCGCCGAGGCGGCGGCCGCCGCGGCACGCGAGGCCGGCGTGCGCACCGCAGTGCTGCACGCGGACGTCACCGACGAGGCGCAGGTCGCAGCCGCGGTGCGCGACGCGGAGCGTGAGCTCGGACGGCTCGACATCCTGGTGAACCTGGCAGCGACCTACGAGCGGACCCCGCTCGCCGGGGCCGGCGCGCGTGCGTTCTCCGACGCGATGGACGCCAACGCGCGCAGCGCGTGGCTGTTCGCGATCCATGCGGCGCCCGCGATGCGACGCGCCGGCGGTGGTCGGATCGTGAACGTGAGCGACTGGCTGCCGGTGAGCGGCCGCCCGCTCTACGCCGGCTACACGCCGTACTACGCATCCAAGGCCGCCGTGAGGGCGCTGACCGAGAGCCTCGCGCTCGAGCTCGCGCCCGACGTGCTGGTCAACGCCGTCGCGCCCGGGCCCATCCTGGCGCCACCGGGTCTGAGCCCCGAGGAGGACGCCGCCGTGCGCCGCGCCACGCCGCTCGGTCGCTGGGGCGGCGCGGAGGAGGTGGCCAAGGCCGTGCTCTTCCTCATCGAGACCGATTTCATCACCGGCGAGTCCGTCCGGGTGGACGGCGGCCGGCATCTCTCCTGAGGGCTTCATGCCGGTACGCGCGGTTCGGCGGCGTGGTCATCGGCTCGCCGCTCCACGCCATTGCCGCGTACGAGCGCGAGCTCGGCCTCAACCCGAACGCGGTGAACCACACCGTGGTCCGGAGCGGGCCGACCGGCGCGTGGTCGCGGCTCGAGCGCGGCGAGCTCGAGCTGGTGGTCGCAGAGCTACCCTATTGCGTTCGGGTCAGACTCGGACGATGACCGGTTTACGGGAGCAACCAGCACGGAGCTCGTGGGACCGGATCTGGGCGCAGGCGTCGAGGTTTGGACGCTGAAGGACGGCGAGCCGCTGCTCGGCCACGCCAACGGCGAGGCCGTCATCGTCGTGCGCCGCGGCGAGGCGCTGTGCGCCGTGGGCGCGAGGTGCTCGCACTACGGCGGGCCGCTCGCCGAGGGGCTCGTGGTCGGCGACACCGTGCGCTGCCCGTGGCATCACGCCTGCTACTCGCTCGAGACCGGCGAGGCGATCGGCGGGCCTGCGCTCTCACCGGTCCCCGCCTACGAGATCGTGCGCAAGGGCTCGCGCGTGAGCGTGGGCGCGCGCCGCGAGCCGCCGCGGCGCGAGCTGCCGACAGCCGAAGTCCCGGCGTCGGTGGTCGTGGTCGGCGCAGGTCCCGCCGGCGCTGCAGCCGTCGAAGCGCTGCGCCGGGAGGGCTACCAGGGCCCGATCACGCTGATCGGCGACGAGGCACCGGGCCCCGTGGATCGCCCGAACCTGTCCAAGGATTACCTGGCGGGCAGCGCACCCGAGGAGTGGCTGCCCCTCAGGAGCGAGGAGTTTTATCGCGGGCTGTCGGTGGAGCTCGTGCTCGGCGACGCCGCGGTGCGGCTCGAGCCGGGCGCGCGGCGCCTGACGCTCGCCAGCGGACGCACACTCGAGTACGGCGCGCTCCTGCTCGCGACCGGCGCGCGGGCGCGCAAGCTCGAGATCCCAGGCGCGCAGCTGCCGCACGTGCACGTGCTGCGCAGCGTGGCCGACAGCCGAGCGATCATCGCCGGCGCGACCGGTAGGCGCAAAGCCGTGGTGCTCGGCTCGAGCTTCATCGGGCTCGAGGCCGCGGCGTCGCTGCGGCAGCGCGGGCTCGACGTGACCGTGGTCGGACCGGAGGCCGTGCCGCTCGCGCGCGTGCTGGGCGAGGAGCTCGGCCGCTTCGTGCGCACGCTGCACGAGGAGCACGGCGTGACCTTCCGTCTCGGCCACAGCCCGAAGCAGATCAGCCCGAGCCACGTGGCGCTGGAC
>DATILR010000331.1:0-8023 GCA_035476275.1 Binatus sp. (SeqCode)
AAGAGCTCGGGCTCCGCGTGCGCGCCGAGGCCGAGTCCGTCCTTCCCGGCCCCAAGGGTAACCGCGAGGTGTTCCTTCACCTGACGCGCTGAGGAGCGGTGCCGGCGACGCGGCAAGGAGCGATCCGGGGGCGCCTGTGTCGTCGAAATTCTGACGTCGCCACGGATGTGGGCGACGTCGCGCGCCAGGCGACACGTGTCCGTCACGGGCGAGGCTAGTGGCGCCTTTCTTGCTCCCCGAGGGGAGGCGGGCTGACGGAGGGGTGCTGGATGCTGGAGCAGAAGACGGTAACGCTGGTGCGACGGTTGTTCGATCGCACGAACGACGGCGAGCTCGGCTGGGAGGAAGCCGGTGACACGGACGGCTTTCGCGCCGCGCTGTCCAACTACGGCGTCCTCATCGCTCGCCGCGAGCTCCGCGATCAGTGGGGCAGCCCACTCCCGTGCTATGTGCTCCGCATCCTCAACCAGCATGGCCGGGTGGTCGAGGAGATCACGGCCGAGGACTTCGGCGGCTCCCTCCCCAACCCCGAGAAGGTGATGGAGTCGCTCTACGAAGGCGCCCGCCGCCGCGCCATGGGTGTCGAGGAAGCCTTCGAGTCGATCCTCAACTCGCTGGAATCCCCCTCCTCGACGCGTCCCAAGTCCCCCGGCAGCGCCTAGCCGAAGATGAGTCGGGAGCCGCCCGCGCCTTTGCCGCGGGCGAGCGACGGGGGCCCCAGGATCAATCAATCGCCTGGGGATCGCTCCGCATGATGACCGCATCGTACGCGCGCTGCTCGCGCGAATCCTCCCGCTCGATGCGGCTCAAGAGGGCGACGACCTCCGGCTCCTCGGGGTCCCAGTGCCCGATCTGCTCGATCAGCCGGCGCCGCTTGGCCTGCGCCGCCTGGTGGGCGAGGACCGCGCGCTGCCACTGGTTCGAGCCGGTGGTGGGGGCCACGTCGAATGCCGGAACCACTCCCCCGAGCGCCACCAGCCGCTCGCGCAGCCAGGCCACGTGCGTGGACTCGACCTCTGCCAGGCGCCGCAGCTCGGCGGCCACCTGCGGGTAGCGGGCCCTGTCGGCGTCGAGGAGCAGCTGCGCAGCCTGCGTCGCCTCGGCGCGGTAATCCTCGGCGAGATCGGCGAGCAGATCGCGCGAGCCGCGGCCGAACAGGCGCGACAGGAGTCCCATGGGCCGGACGCAGGTAGCGAGCGTTCCGGGGCAAGTCAAGCTCGACGGGTCGAGGGTTCCCTTCCCCGGGGATTTCGGCTACAAAATCCCGACGATAAGGAGGAGATGGGACGCAATGGCTCGCATCACCGTAGAGGACTGCCTGGAGCGCGTGCCGAATCGGTTCGAACTCGTCCTGCTCGCTGCCCGCCGCGCGAAGCAGCTGCTCAAGGGGGCGCGTCCGCTCGTCGAGTCGGACAACAAGGAGATCGTCACCGCCCTGCGCGAGATCGGGGCCGACCGGGTCCGGCTCGAATACGCGGAATGACGTTCCGCCCCATCGGGAGCGATGGCGAATCAGAAGGACCTCTACGCCGTGCTCGGCGTGGCGAAGACCGCCAGTGCCGATGAGATCAAGAAGGCGTACCGCAAGCTCGCGCGGAAGTACCATCCGGACCTGAATCCCGGGAACAAGCAGGCGGAGGAGCGGTTCAAGGACATCTCCTTCGCCCACGACGCCCTCACCGACCCCGACAAGCGGAAGCTCTACGACGAGTTCGGGGACGCGGCGCTGCAGCCCGGCTTCGATCCGGGGCGGGCCCGCGAGTACCAGCGCTGGCGCGAGAGCGGGCATGGCTTCTCGTTCCGTCCCGGCGAGGAGGGATTCGAGGGCTTCGGTTTCGACTTCGGGCAGGCGAGGCCTCGCGGGCGGCGCCGGCAGGCGGATGCGGAGCGGAGCTTCGGCGACATCCTCTCCGAGATGTTCGGGGGAGCGTCGACCGCAGGTGGCGCCCCGGAGCGGGGCGATGACATCGAGCATCCGATCGAGGTCGACTTCCTGGACGCCATCCGCGGAACGCAGACGGCGGTGACCATCCGCCGCCCCGCACCGTGCCCCACGTGCGGCGGAACGGGCCGGCAGGGCATGCGCGCCTGCACGCGCTGCACGGGCACGGGCTCGGTCGAGCAGCGCGAGCGTCTCACGGTCAAGATTCCCGCCGGGGTGGGCGACGGTGCGCGCGTGCGGGTCAAGGGGAAGGGCGGGACGGGGCGCGGCAACACGGCCGGCGATCTCTACTTCGTCGTGAAGGTCCGCCCGCATCCCCACCTCCAGCGGGAGGGCCGGGATCTCGTCATGGAGGTTCCGGTCACCGTCGGCGAAGCGATGCTGGGCGCGACCATCGAGGTGCCCACGCCGGAAGGACGGGTGCAGCTGAAGATCCCGAAGGGGAGCCAGGGAGGACAGCGGCTGCGCCTGCGTGGACGCGGGGTGCCCGACCCCAAGGGGGGTACGCCGGGCGATCTCTACGTCCGACTGATGGTCCAGGTGCCGAAGGACGGCGCTAACGAGCGGCTGCGCGACGCGGTCGCCGCGCTCGAGCGGGCGTACGGCAACGATCCCCGCGCGGACCTCGCGCTCTAGCACTATGGCCAAGCCTCGTCGGCGCGTCGCGACTGCAGCACCGGTCCCCTCGCCGGCGCCCGAGGAGACGCCCGTCCCCCGCGCGTCGTCCGAGAGCACGTCCGTACCCGAGAACGAGGAGGTCCCCCCCTCGGCCGCGGTGCGCGCGGCCCTCGTCCCGTTCGATTCTCTTCAGCGCTACCTGGCCGAGATCCGTCGTATCCCGGTTCTCTCGCGTGAGGAGGAGCATCGGTTGGCGGTGCGCTGGCACGAGCAGGGCGATCGCGAGGCCGCCTGGCGCCTGGTCACGGCGAACCTGCGACTGGTGGTGATGATCGCGCGCGAGTACCAGCGCGCCTTCCACAACCTGCTCGATCTCGTGCAGGAGGGGAACGTCGGGCTGCTCGAGGCGATCAAGAACTTCGATCCCTACCGCGGCATCCGCTTCCCGTCCTATGCCGTGTGGTGGATGCGCGCCTACATCATCCGCTACATCATGAACAACTGGCGGCTGGTGAAGGTCGGGACCACCCAGGCGCAGCGGAAGCTCTTCTTCAATCTCCAGAAGGAACGCGAGCGGCTCCAGCGCGAAGGCTTCACGCCCTCGCCCAAGCTCATCGCGCAGCACCTGGATGTGAAGGAGAAGGAAGTCGTCGAGATGGAGCAGCGGCTCGCCGCGCGCGACGTCTCGGTCGACGCGCCGATCACCGAGGGCGAGGAGGCGTCCCTCCTCGATTTCCTGCCCGCGCACGAGCAGACGGCCGACGCGGTCGCGGATCAGGAATACCATCACCTGATCCGGCGCACTGCCACCGCGTTCCGCGAGACGCTCAAGGGCAAGGACCTGACCGTCTACGAGCGGCGGCTCGAGCCCCTCATGCGCGACGAGGAGCCGGTCACGCTGCAGGAGGTCGGCGACGAGTTCGGCATCAGCCGCGAGCGCGTCCGGCAGATCGAGGCGCGCGTCAAGAAGCGGTTCGCGGAATTTCTCCGCCAGCGAGTCCCGGACATCAAGGACATCGAGTTCGGGGCCTGACACCACCAGCGAGGTTCCCATGTCGATGCACGGAGGACGGATCGTCGCCCGCGCGCTGCGCGAGCAAGGGGTATCCTGCGTTTTCACGCTGTGCGGCGGCCACATCATGTCGATCTACGACGGCTGCCTCGACGAGGGGATTGCCATCGTCGACGTGCGGCACGAGCAGTCGGCGGCGCACGCAGCCGACGGCTGGGCGCGGGTCACCGGCGAGCCGGGCGTGGCTCTGGTCACGGCGGGCCCCGGGCTCACCGACGCGGTGACGGGCGTCGCCACCGCGTGGCGGGCCAACATCCCGATCGTCGTGATCGGCGGTCAGGCGCCGCGCTTCTTCCAGGACATGGGCGGTCTCCAGGACATGGCCCACGTCGACCTCATGCGCCCCATCACCAAGTGGGCCGTCTCGGTCCCGAACGCGCGCCGCCTCGGCGAGTACGTCGCGTCGGCCTTCCGGGTCGCGACAACAAACGTCCCGGGGCCCGTCTTCCTCGAGATGCCGCTCGACTTCCTGTTCGACACGGTCGAGGAGAAGGACATCATCGTGGCCGAGAAGTCGCGCACCACGGCAGGCGTGGGGCCCGATCCGCGCGCGGTCGAGCGTGCCTTCGACGCGCTCCGGGGCGCCGAGCGGCCCGTCTGTCTGGTGGGCAGCCAGCTCTTCTGGTCGCGGCGGCGAGAGGCCTACCCCGAGTTCGTGCGCACCTTCGACCTTCCCGTCTACGTCAACGGGCAGGCACGCGGCAGCCTCGATCCGTCCGATCCGCACTGGTTCCTCCAGACGCGGAAGGACGCGCTCCAGCGCGCCGACGTGGTCCTCATCTTCGGCACCCCGCTCGACTTCCGGATCGGCTACGGTCGCGGGTCGCACATCAACCCGGCCGCCACGCTCATCCACGTCGACCTCGACGGGAGGGAGCTCGGCAAGAACCGCGGCTGCGACGTCGGCATCATCGGCGACACCGGGCTCGTGATGGAGGCGCTCACCGACTGCGCCCGGGCCGCGCGCTGGAAGCCCGAGCTGTCGGCGGGCTGGCTCGGCGAGCTGCGGGCGCTCGAGCGCAAGAAGTGGGAGGGGCTCGCTCCGCAGCTCACCTCCGACGAGGCACCGGTGAACCCGCTCCGCCTCTGTGCGGAGGTCGACAAGCTCCTCACGCCCGACACCATCGTCATCGGCGACGGCGGGGACTTCGTCGGCTCGGCCGCCAACGTGCTCCGGCCCCGCGGCTTCGGCCACTGGCTCGACGCCGGTCCGCTCGGCACGCTCGGTGCCGGCCCCGGCTACGCCATGGCGGCCAAGATCGCCCGGCCCAAGAGCGACGTCATCATCATGTACGGCGACGGGGCGTTCGGCCTCAACATGATGGAATTCGAGGCCTGCATCCGCCAGAAGATCAACATCGTGGGCGTGATCGGCAACGATGCCGCGTGGACGCAGATCCTGCGCGGGCAGGTGCAGATGTACGGCCCCGACCGCGCACCCGCCTCGCGCCTCGCCTACAGCCGCTACGACCAGATGATCCAGGCCCTCGGCGGGCACGGGGAGTGGGTCGAGCGGCCCGAGGAGATCCGCCCCGCGCTCGAACGGGCGCTCGGGGCGGGCAAGCCGGCGGTCGTGAACGTGAAGATCGGCGCGAGCGACTTCCGCAAGGACGCGATTTCGGTGTAGGACGCAGTGTGGACCGCACCGCGGGCATCCTCGTCATCGGGAACGAGATCCTCTCGGGAAAGGTGGTGGACACCAACTCCCCGTTCCTGACCCGCGAGCTACGCAGCCTCGGTGTCACCGTGCGCCGCATCCTCACCGTGCCCGACGAGCTCGACGAGATCGCCGCCGCCGTCGCCGACCTCCAGTCCCGCTACGACCTCGTGTTCACCTCGGGCGGGGTCGGCCCGACCCACGACGACGTGACGATGGAGGGCGTCGCCCGGGGCCTCAGGCGAAAGGTGATCCGTCATCCCGCGATCGAGAGCCGCATCCGCGAGTTCTTCAAGGAGAAGGCCAACGAGGCCCGCCTGAAGATGGCGGAGGTGCCCGAGGGCACGGAGCTGATCGTCGACGGCCGTCTCGGGTTCCCGACCATCAAGTGCGAGAACATCTACATCCTGCCCGGCATCCCCGAGATCCTCGAGCAGAAGTTCCAGGCCATCCGCGACCGCTTCGCGGCGTCCCCGTATTTCCTCCGCGTCATCTACACCAAGGACGGCGAGGGAACGATCGCCGAGCATCTCAACACGACGCTGGTGGCTTTCCCCGAGCTGCTGCTCGGCTCGTATCCGAAGATCGGCGACCCGGAGTACGCCGTGAAGCTGACGCTCGAGTCGAAGGACGAGGCGTACGTCGAGCAGGCGATGGCACACCTGCTCGGGCTCCTCTCGCGCGAGTCGGTGGTCCGCACCGAGTAGCGGCCGCTAGCGCAGGATCGGGTATCCCTCGAGGTACCCCATCTCCACCAGCTGGGCGGCGGGAGTCCGCCGCGCGAGTTCGTGACGGATCGGTCCGGGGTCGACGGGGCGGGTGAGGGGCGGCATCCAGTCGTCGTGGTGGCAGAGCACCACCCGGCCGGGGCGGAGCATCTCCACCTCCGCGGCGACAAACTGCGCGAGCGTGCCCTGCACCGGCTCTCCGTCGACATTGCCCCGGCCCATGGCGGCGAGGAGCGCGACGTCGGGTCGGAGATCGCGCAGGACGCCCGTCCAGTGGCCCGAGGTGTCCTTCCAGAAGATCGAGCCGGCGGGGGTCTCGATCAGGTAGGCGAACGATCCTCCCTCGCCGCGCGGATGGCGGTCGCTTGCCGCCATGTGCGCGGCGACCTCGGCCCCGAGGACCCCGCCGTGGAGCATGTCCATCGCCCGGGTCACCCGTTCCGTGCGCTCCTGGTGCGTAACGCCGAGATCGCCGAGGCACGCCTCGTCGGCGCCGCCCATCGTGGCCCAGATGCAGGAATGGAGGCTCGGAAAGACGCGCACGCGGATGCCGTCCGGCAGGGCGATCGGCTCGCCGCCCGCGACCGCGATCAGCTGGCGCTCGGGGATGCGGTCGACGTCGTGCAGCAGGCGCACCGTCTCGTGTGAGCCGACCACGATCGCGCCGGTGCGGGCGGCGATCCGCTCGGCGCCCCAGAGGTGGTCGAAGTGGGAATGTCCCACCAGCACGTAGTCGGCGCGCTCGATGTCGGCCGTCGTGAGGCCGACGGGCGGTGCGGCCGGAACGCGGTCGACATAGGCGTCGAGGAAGACGACCAGCTTGCCAATGGTCAGGCGGAAGGTCGCGACACCCAGCCAGTCGAGGGTGACCTGCATGGCGAGCCGATAGCACGCCGCTCGGCCGGGTCACCACCGCTGTTTTTCCGTCGCCGAAGAGTGGCGTCGGCCTTCCCATTGGGGTAAAGAACCCTGGGGCCCGATGGGGCCGAAGAGGAGGACGGGTTATGAAGGGGTGGAGGAACGTGGTGGCGGCGGTGGTGCTCGTCGGCGGCTTCGCCGTGGCGCGGCCGGCGCAGGCGGGCTATCTCGAGGATGCCGGGTGGGGTGGGCTGACCGTGCTCTCGAACGTCCTCTACATGCCGGCCAAGCTCGTGTATGCGACCGTTGGCGGCTTGACCGGTGGACTCGCGTACGGGCTCACGCTCGGCGATCTCAACACGGCCGAGACCATCTGGGTCACCAGCATGGGAGGAACCTACGTGGTCACGGCCCGCATGCTGCAGGGCCAGGATGACCTTGCCTTCTCGGGCACGCCGTCGGGCAACGCGACCGCCAATTCCGACCAGGGGGGCGGCGAGCTGCATGAGCAGTCGCTGAGCGCCAACTAGTAGGGGCGCCGGTGCGCGAAGGAAGGGCTGGCGGCGCGCCGGTCCTCGGTCCACGTGCGCGGGCGAGAGAGTAGCGTATCCCCTTCGCGCACCGGCGCCCTGGTTGTGATAGGGCCAGGACACTGCCGCAGCCTACGCGCGCCGCCGTCATCACAGGTCTCGGAGTCGTATCCCCGCTGGGGAGTGGCGTTGGTGCCTTCTGGGAGGGGCTCGTCGCGGGGCGGACGGCGGTAGCGCCCATCGCCTCGTTTCCGGCTGAAGACCTCGAGCCGCGGAATGCGGCCGAAGTGCGCGACGTTCCGGTGGACGATCCCGACCGCGCGGGTGCGCTCGCGCTCCGCGCGGCCACGGAGGCCGTCACGGCTGCCCAACTCGGCAGCGTCGCTCGGCAGCGGATGGGGATCGCGCTCGGGACGACGCTCGGTGGCATGCTTCTCTTCGAACGCTGGGTGGCGCGCGAGTCGCTGGCCCGACCGGAGCGCATCCCGTACTACGCTCCTGCGGTTCGTCTGGCCCGGATGCTCGGGTGCCGCGGTCCGGTGGCGACCCCGCAGCTCGCGTGCGCGTCGGGTACGCACGCGATCGCCCTCGCGGCCGAGTGGGTGCGCCGCGGGCGCG
>DATILR010000332.1:0-1539 GCA_035476275.1 Binatus sp. (SeqCode)
TTGCGCGCGCTGACGACGGGCATGCCCGACAAGGCCTACCAGACGCTGCGGCCGCTGGTGCGGATCTTCCCGGCGTTCTACCGCTTCCGCCACAAGATCAGCGACTCGAAGCTCGAGGCCGATCGCGCCACCGTGAACGCCGCGCTCGACCGGATCGAGCAGGAGCGGCAGGGCCGCGCGTATCTCGTCGGCGATGCGTTCACGGTCGCAGACCTCACGGCCGCGGCGATGCTGGGGGCACTGCTGCAGCCACCCGAGATCCAGTACCCGCTGCGCGTCGAGCTGCCGCCGTATCTGCAGGACTACCGCGCCACGCTGCTCCAGCATCCGGCCACCCAGTGGGCGGCCGGCATCTACCGGCTGCATCGCGGCCGCTCCGCGGAAGTCCCGCGGCGGTCGGCTGCCGCGTAGATGCAGCCGCATCCTGTTGCGCGCTCAAACCCCGCCGCACTGGCCGCGCGGCAAGCAGTCTGCAGCGTCACCCGCAAGCTGCGATCTTCGATGGAGGAACGGACCTATGCAGCGCTTCGCGCCGACGAGCGGGTGAGGGTACCGAGCGCCTCGGCGACCTCGTAGGCGGCGCCGTACCCCGGGAGGAACGTGACGCCGGGACCGGGGTGGCACGACGCGCCGCAGAGATAGAGGTTCGCGATCGGCGTGGCGTGCGCCGAGCCGGGCACGAGCAGGCGACCGCCGATCATCTGCTCGGGGTGAATCAGGCCGTGCGTGAAGTCGCCGTTCGTCGCGCCCTGCATGGCGGCGAAGTGATCCGACGAGAAGATCGCCCGCTCGACGATACAGTCGCGCAAGTCGGGAAGGAACTCGGAGAGGCGATCGAGGATCCGCTCGGCCATCTCGTCGCGAAGGCGACCACGGTCGTCCCGCGGTGCCTCGCACGGAAAGAAGAACCCATAGGTCGTCGCGATGTGTAGTCCCTCCGGCGCGAGGCTCGGGTCCATCACGGTGGGGATCTGCATGGCGACCGGAGGGTGCTGGGGGACCTCGCCGCGACGGCACGCCTCGTAGCTCGCCTGCTGCAGCTCGGGGTCCGGCACGAGGGTCGTGTTGAAGCGGGTCCGCGGATCGGCGTTCAGGTGCTCGAAGGGCGGCCCGAAGCTGGGCAGTCGCCGGAGCTTGAAGAGCAGGTGCATATACGCGCCACGCTGCTCGATGGCCTCGATGCGCTCCGCCGTCCCGGCGTCGAGATGCGCGCGGCCGACGAGCCCGAAGAACGTGGCCGGCTTGTCCAGGTTCGAGATCACGGCGCGCGCGCTGAGGCGCGTCCCGTCGCGTAACTCGACGCCGGTCGCGCACCCGTTCTCGACGAGAATCGACCGGACGGGCGTCTTCGTTCGGACCTCGCCGCCCTTGTCGGCGATCGAGCGACAGAGGGCCTCCGAGAGCGTGCCCATGCCACCCTTCACGCGCCGCATGAGCCCGCCACCCTCGTTCTGCGCGAACGTGTAGACGAGACAGAGCGCGCTCCCGGGATCGAACGGGCCCTTGTACGTCGATTGCACGGCCGCGAAGGCGACCAGC
>DATILR010000333.1:0-1722 GCA_035476275.1 Binatus sp. (SeqCode)
GATGTGCTCGCGGAAGTACCGGCGCTGCTCCTCCGACAGATCCAGCAAGCCGCGGCGAAGCGCCTGCTTGGTGGCCACGTACTCGGCTCGTGGCGAGGCGGCGAGCCGTTCGAGCGCGGCGCGCGCAGCCGCGTGGACGTCGGGCGCGATCTCGTCGAGGAGACCCAGCGCGAGAGCGTTGCGTGGGTCGTGCAGGGCACCCTCCAGCACGACGCGCTCCAGCGATCGCGGCGGAACTCGATTGCGCGCGAGGGCGAGCAGCTTGGGCGGGAACTCGAGGCCGAGCGGCACCTCGTTCAGGCCGATCCGGATGCCAGCGTCATCGGCACCGATGCGCAGGTCACAGCAGAGCAGGAGCATGCAGCCGCCGGCGATGGCGTGGCCGTTCACCGCCGCGACGGTGGGGCCGGGATAGCCGTAGAGCGCGTCGATGAGACCATCGAGCAGACCGAGGAATCGGGTCATGCCGGCAGGGTCGAGCGTCGCCACCTCCTTCAGGTTGAGACCCGCCGAGAACGCTCCGCTCGCGCCGGTCAGGAGGAGCGGACGCCCCGCGGCAGCCCGTAGCTCCCCGATGAGATGCTCCATGAGCGCGCTGCTGAGCGCGTTCTTTCCCGGGCCGGAGATGGTGAGCTCGTACACGTCGCTCGACATGCGCGGCTTCTACCACGTCACGCGCCACGGTCTCCATTGCTCGTGCCGGAGGTCGACACTCCCCTCTCTCACCGTGCCCTCCCACCGCGTGCGCTCCCCTTCGCGCCAGAAGCGGAGGTCGACCTTCGCCCGCCCGACGCTCATGCCCCGGAGCGTCACGTCGGGAAGCCACCGCGGGAGATCGGGATCGACGTAGAGTCGCCCGCGCGGGGCATCGGCCCGCAGGCCGAGTATCGCCTGCAGCAGGTGGAACACGCTCCCCGCGGCCCACGCCTGCGGCGCGCTCGCTCCCGGGTACAGCACCGGGAAGGTCCCCCGCCGCCGCTCGATCCCGGCGTAGAGCTCGGGGAGGCGATAGCTCACGAAGAAGCTGGCCGCCTCGGAGACGTCCCGGAACACCCGGCTGGCCTCCGCCGCGAACCCGTAGCGCTTGAACCCGAGCGCGATGATGCCGTTGTCGTGCGGCCAGACCGAGCCGCGCTGATACGACACGGGGTTGTACGCAGGATGAGCGGCCGAGAGCGTGCGGATGCCCCAGCCGCTCCACATGTCGGCCTCGAGCAGGCGCGCGACCACCCGGCTCGCGCGCTCCGGGGCGACGATCCCGCTCCACAGACAGTGGCCGACGTTCGAGACGATGGTTCGTACCGGCTGCTTCGCCGGGTCGAGAGCGTAGGCATACGAGCCGAGATCGTCACACCAGAACCGCTCCTCGAAGCGGACCTGGAGCGCCTTCGCCTTCGCCCGGAGATCCTGCACCCGCTCCGGCTCGCCCAGGACCTCGAAGACCTCCGCCATGCGCAACCAGGCGTCGAAGACATAGCCCTGCAGCTCGCAGAGAGCCTTCGGCTGTCGCACCTGGCTGCCGTCGGGGTAGACGACCGCGTCGCCGGCGTCCTTCCAGCTCATGTTCTCGTAACCCTGCGGCGAGCGCGTGCGATATTCCTGAAAGCCGTCACCATCGAGGTCGCCGTGGCGGTCGATCCACTCAAGGCACCGGAGGGCGACGTCCCGGTACTGCCGGAGCAGCGCCTCGTCGCCCGACCATTGCCACGCCTCGTGCAGCAC
>DATILR010000334.1:0-3672 GCA_035476275.1 Binatus sp. (SeqCode)
CCGCCTGGTGAAGAGCGTGGCCCTGCCGCAGGCGCGGGGCATCCGCGGGGTCGTCGCCCATGCGGCGACCCATGCGCTCTACATCAGCTACGGAGGCGACGGCGACGGACAGCACGGTCCGCCGACCCTTCTCAAGTACGATCTGCTGACCGACGGTGTCGTCTGGACGCACACCTATCCGATCGGCATCGACAGCATGTCGATCAGTCCCGACGGGAACCGCCTCTACATGCCGACCGGCGAGCTGGCGAGCGGCGGCACCTGGTACGTCATCAGCACGTCCGATGGTACGGTGGTCGACAGCATCGCCGGCCCTGCGGGTCCGCACAACACGATCGTGAGCCTCGACGGTGCCCGCGTGTATCTCGGCGGCCGGGGCAGCAACTATCTCGGCATCGCCGACGCCTCGACCAAGCAGGTGTTCCGGCGGATCGGACCTCTGCAGAGTTCCGTCCGGCCCTTCACGATCAACGGTGTCGAGACCGTGGCGTACATCACGATCACCGGGCTGCGCGGCTTCCAGGTGGGGGACATACAAACGGGAGCGGTGCTCCGGACGGTCACCTTCACGGGCCCGAACGTGTCGCACACGAGCGGTCCGAGCGCCCCGAGCCACGGCATCTCCCTCTCCCCAGATGAACGGGAGCTCTACGTCGTCGACTGGCCAGACTACGTTCACGTCTTCGACGTGTCCCTCGGTCCCGGCGAGGCACCTCGGCAGGTCGCGGACATCGCGCTGACGCCCTCGATGAACCATTCCGAGTCGCCCTGCCTGTACGATTGCCTCGCCGATGGCTGGTTGCAGCACAGTCGCGACGGCCGGTTCGTGTACGTCGGCGACCAGGGCGATGTGATCGACACGGCGACCCGCCAACCGGTTGCCACCCTGTCCGCGCTCTTCAACACCCGGAAGATGATCGAGATCGATTGGAACGAGAGCGTGCCCGTGTTCGCCGCGAACGCCAGGGCGAGCGTCGGCTACGTGCAATAGGCGTTCGGGAGCTCAGCCGAGCAGGGCGAGCGTCCGCTCGAGCCACCAGTAGCCGGCGAGCGATCCCATGGCGTAGACCGATGCGCGCCCGGCCCACGCGGGCGTGCGGGCGAGCGTGCCCGCCGCCGCCCGGCCGAGCCCGAGGACGGCGAGAACGAACAGGAGCTGGCCCGCCTCGATGCCGACGTTGAAGGAGAGGAGCGCGAGCGGGATCTCCCCGCTCGGCAGCCCCGCGTCGCGGAGCGCGGCCGCGAAGCCGAGGCCGTGGAGGAGGCCGAAGGCGGCGGCCATCGCCCAGGGGTGACGCCGCATCGCCGTCGGGGCCGCGGGATTGCGGGCTAGCTCGACGGCGAGCGCGAGAACGCTGGTCGCGATCGCGACCTCGATGAGTGGCCCCGGAACGTCGATCCACCCGAGCGCCGCCAGGCTGAGCGTGACGCTGTGCCCCAGGGTGAATGCGCTCACGGTCCCCAGCAGCCGCCGCGCCGTGCCGGCGAGCAGGATGAGCCCGAAGACGAAGAGCAGGTGGTCGGGGCCGGACAGGATGTGGGCGACGCCCAGGCGCGCGTAGTCGCGTGCCACGTCGAGGGCGTGCGGGCGGGGCGGCACGACGAGGTAGGGACGTGTGGGGGAGAGGACACCCTGCACCAGGCGGCCGTCGGCGAGCGTCACGCGGACGATCGCACCGAGGGCGAGGCTCCCCGGTCCGGTGACGCCGATCCGCTCTCCGACCAGCCCGGGCGCACCGCACTCCACCGCCCAGCGGGTCCATACACCACTGCCCTCCTCGGCGACCGTCTGCGGGGCGGCCGGGCGGCAGCGAGCGGGCAGCACGGGGACGAGCTCGGCGCCGCGCGCGCGCACGAGCGGCGTCTTCCAGCCGACCTCGAGCCGGCCGGTCGCCCCCTCGTGGATCTCCAGCACGGCGGGGGCGAGCGGATGGGCCGCGAGGGCGGCGGGGAGCGCGAGGACGAGCGCTGCGCACGCCAAGGCGCACGACACCGGAGCGATCGGTGGGGACGGCGTCTTCACGGTCTGCCGACAGCCGGTTACCACGGCACCGGCCGGCATCGCCAGGACGCCCGGGCTGAACGGCTACGCCGCGGGCTGTTGCGCCTGGGGTGACCTTCCGCCGCGATCACCGTGTGCGGCGTCACGCGGCGGAAGGATGCCGTAGAACTTGGCGAGCCCGGCAGGCGTCGCGTGCCAGGGCTCCTCCGCGAAGATCTCGCCCGCACGCTCCAGCGAGCGCGCGACCAGACCGGAGCAGATCTCCTGCCCGTCCACCCCGAAGCTCAGCCGCGAACCGGTAGCGAGCGAAAGGGCGAGGCTGGCGATGGTCAGATAGCCGTACTCCTGATCGCGACAGTGGCGGGCGAAGGCGACCACCTGCTCGCGGACGAGATCGGCCATGCGGAGGAAGACGACCTGGTAGTCGGCCGCGTCGTAGACCGAGACGTGGCGTTCGACCACGCCCGCGCCGAGCGCCTCGATGATGTGACCCGTGTCGTCCGAGAAGATCGCGGCGTGGTTCCAGTAGGTGTAGCGGCGGCTGTCCCCGTGGTAGCGAAACGCCTGCCCCGCCTGGATCAGCCAGCTCGTCCAGTGGCTCCCGTGGATCAGCACGAAGTCCCCGTGGCGGGGACCGATCACCCGCTCGCCCGGGCGGTAGCGCTGCACGCCCTCGATCGCGATGCGCGGGGTCGTCGCGCGGGTTTGCTTCGCGAGGGCCATGTCTCCATTTTCGGCAGGGCGGGGCGCGGTCTTGAGCGGGCGTACGCGTCGCCCTCGACAAACCGGCGAGGCGTGGGCTAGCGTCCGCGCCGTGCGCTCGTCTGCCATCGCGCTGCTCGCGGTGCTCGCCGCATCGGATGCGCCAGCAGCACCGCCCCCGTGGCAGCGGACCGAAACGCGCCAGCCCTGCACCAGCTTCGACCTCTTCCGTGCCCCCTACTTCGGCGACCTCCACATCCATACCCGCTTCTCGGCCGACGCCTACATCTTCGGGACGCGAGTCGCCCCGCGCGACGCCTACGCGTTCGCCACGGGCGCTGCCATCCCGTTCTCCGACGACAACGAGCAGCAGACGAGGAGCAGCCAGATCGACCGTCCGCTCGACTTCGCCGCCGTCACCGACCACTCCGAGTTCTTCGGCGAGGTCCGCCTCTGCGACACGGTCGGCTCGCCCGTCTACGACTCGCATCTGTGCCAGCTCCTCCGGCAGGCGGAGCCCCCCGACCAGCAGTTCACGGCGACCGTCAACTGGCTCTTCCCGGCCGGCATCCCGAACCCGCCGCACCTCCCGTTCTGCAGCGAGCCGGGCGTCGACTGCGGCGCTGCGGCGGTCTCGGTATGGCACGACATCCAGGCCGCCGCGGAAGCGGCCTACGACCGGACGGCGTCCTGCGCGTTCACGAGCTTCGTGGGCTACGAGTACACGGCGAGCCCGGTCGGGCGGCACCTGCACCGCAACATCATCTTCCGGAACCATCACGTGCCGGCGACGGTGGCGAGCTATATCGAGACCTTTGCGGGAGGCGTCCCGCAGGGCGTCTGGTCGGCGATCGAGGACGCGTGCCTCCACGCCGGCACCGGCTGCGACGCCGTCATCATCCCCCACAACCCGAACCTGAGCGGCGGGATGCAGTGGATGGATCCGGCCGACTCGACCGAGGCGCTCC
>DATILR010000335.1:0-6904 GCA_035476275.1 Binatus sp. (SeqCode)
GAATGGGCCGGTTGGCGCCGGCGGCGTCGCGCGCTGAGGTGGAGAAGAGGATCTTCCCATCGAGAATCTGGGGTGGGAGCAGGTCACTCCCAGGCGCGATCGAGGCCACGACGGCGTTCACCAGCGGCATGCACTCGTCGAGGCCGGCGCAGTCGGTGCGCGTCCTGCACGAGGTCATCGGGGCGTGCTGGCAGCGAAAGCCTTGTGAGTTCGCGGCCACGGCGACGATGTTGCGCGCGAGGTAATCGGCGACGTAGGCGGTGGTCCCATCGGTGGACAGCACGAGCCCCGTCGGCGTCGTGCCGACGCCGTCCGGCACCCCACGCATGAGGCCGGTCGCGACCGTGTACTCGAGGCCGGTGTCGGCGGGCAGGAGTGTGCCCGCATCGAGCGGCTGCATGCCGCCGGTGGCGACGAGGCGCGCCTGCGGAGGAAGCAGGTGCGGCTCCTCCGGTACGACGTCAGTGGCAGTGCTGGTGCACGGTTGATCCGGCTGCGCGCCGCCAGGGCCGAAGGCCGCGACGGTGCCGAACAGCGTGGCCGGATTGCCACTCTCGCCGCGTGCCGTGTTGAAGACGTAGTAGGCGTTCGCCATCAGGTCGACGGCGTAGGCGACGTCGCCCGCCGCGGAGAAGGCGAGCGCGGAGATCAACCCTCCGCCCGCGAGATCGAGCCGCGTGCGCACCTGGCCGCTTCCGAGGTCGAGCTTCCAGACGGCGGCGCGTGCGATGTCGTGGAGCGCGGGCTTGTAGATGTTGCGCCGGGCGTTGTCGTGCTCGCCGGCGGGATTGGACTGAAAGTCGAAGGGAAAGAGCCCGACGCCGGGCTTGTCCTTGAAGTACGTGCTCCGTTCGAAGAGGCCCTTGCGGAGTGCATTGTGCAGCGTGCCGCCGACCCAGAGCTGACCAGCGGTGGCGCCGCTGCCCACCACCACCGCCCCGAGCAGATTGGCGACCCCCTGGCCGCTCCCGAGCGTCTCGCAGGTGGCGAAGTCGGGGGGGATCTCGAGGACGCGCACAGCGCGGCCCGCAGCCGGATCGACCTCGCTCACGTGCCCGCTGTCGTTCGGCTCTTTGGTGAGAAAGTGCGTCACGTAGACGAGCCCGGAGTCGGCGACCGCGAGCGCGCGCGCCTCGGGCCAGGCGAGGGGGACGCTGCCCAGCGCGTGGAGGTCAGTGTCGAGCACGACGAGCGTGCTCGGGCCTTCGCAGGTGACGTAGAGCTGCGAGCCGGCGGCGACGATCGCGTACGGCGCGCAACCGAAGCCGAGGTCCGCGCGCCCGGCGGCGGAGCCGTCGAGACCGAGGCGGATGATCGCGTCGTCGTGCTGGCTGGCTACGTAGACCGCGTCCGTGGTCACCGTGAGCGTCCGCGGACCGTCGCCAGCCGGGAACTCGCCGAGCCGCGTGTGGCTGGCCGGGTCGATCTTGGCGACGGTGTTCGAGTCCGGGTTCGTCACCCAGACCGCCGAGCCGTCCGGCGCGAGTGCGATCGGCGTGCTGCGCGCCGCGCCGTCGGCGTGCCGTACGAGAACGAGCAACGGAAGCAATACGGCAGCGGCCGCGCGGAGCATCCGCCGACCGTAAACCGGACGTCACGCAAGCGTCAAGGAAGCCCCTCCGTAAGGCGTGAGCGTCGGACGATGCCGTCCGCGTGGTGCGGGAGAGCTGGGACAATCGGCGACAGGTCACGCCTGTCACACTGCCCCGGCGCTTACGGCAAATCCTTATCGCAGAGATGATGATCGCGTCAGCCGTCGCCGGACAGCGGAGGACAGTCGCCGCTCGCCGGGAATGGCTGCCGGATCTGATCCTGGCCCGTCTGCGGGTCCGGGAAGTGCAGGCACTCGAGGTTGTTTGGATTCGCGATCGGGACCTCGAGCCACGCTGGGTTGGTGTTGACGACCTGGCCAGTGGAGAGGAACAGGCCGAGCTGCTGCTCCCCATCCGTGCGCCCGGCGAGGCTCGGGTCCGCGAGCCAGCCGTGCGGATCGCTCGAATAGGTCGGCGTCTTGTCGTTGCGATAGAAGACGACGCGATCGAAGAACGCTCCGGCACGAACGATCGTTCCCCCTGCCACATCCGTCGTGGTCCCGTCTCCGTACGCTACCTGGAACACGAAATTCTTGGGATTCGATGCCCACGCCGGGTCGGGTCGCAGCCTGATGCGCGGAGCGAATGTCTCCGGGCTCCCCTTGCGGTCGTACCAATTGCTGTTCGCGAATAGCTCCTGGAGGGCCGCCGCGCCGGGGTGCGTGATGACCATCGGCGGATCGACGCGAAGCGGTAGATCCTCGGTGAAACCATCGCGCCCGGGACCACCGTTCAGAAGGTTCGGCCTCGAAATCGCGAGCTTGTCGGCGAGGTCGCCGCGGAAACTCGACAGCCGCGCGATGTCGACGATCGGGCCACCGGGCACGTTGAGCAAACCCTGATGGAAGAGCGGGTCGGTGCCCATCAGCATCGTGCCGTAGATGCCACCGAAGCTGAGCCCGTAGTACATGATCCGTGAAGGGTCGACGAGGTCGGTCCCGACTCCGGGCATGTCGAGCCCGGCCTGGAGCGCACGTCCCAGGGCCATGTTGTCGACGACCGTCTGGATGAGCCCCGACGCGAGCCCGTCGATCGGCTTGCGCGAGGGCAGCTCGCTCCCGTCGGGCCGAACGTGGCCCGTCGGTCCGACGCCGTCGTTGAGGCCGTCGCCGATGACACCGTCACCATCGAGATCCCGTCCGCGTCCGTAGCTGAGGAAGGTCGTGGCCACGCCGTCTGCGGTCACCGTGGTCGTGCTCAGCGGCCCGAAGCCGTGCCCGGAGGGGTTGGTCGCCAGGGTGACGATTCCGAGCGAGGCGTTGTAGTCGGCGGTAACGAAGAGGTCGTAGTCGCTGCGCGTGAACCCCGGTCCATAGATCGCCGCCGGCCACGGCGGCGGAAAAACCGCCGGGTCCGGTGTCACGGCGATCACGCCGATCCGGTCGGCCCCGAATGGGACCGGCGTCCGGGTCGTGGGCACCGGCGGGATCTCCCCGTCGGTGAAGCCGTCGCCCACGCCGTACGGATTGTCCTGTTGCCCGGACGCCGAGGCGAGCTGGTATCGCGGCGACAGGAAGCTGCCGAATGCGTAGTACCCGGCGGTACCGGACGGGATCAGGTTGGGCACCGCGCTCGACTGGAATGCCCCCGGGGCGGTCGGATCGACCTTCGCCTGGTCGGTACGCACGATTCCGTTGAGCGGGTTGGCGAGCGACGGCTCGACGCTCGCCGCCAGGAAGACGTCGTCCACGCCGTTCTGGGTGAACGTGATCTTGCGGCTCGCGGTCGACGTCGCCGCGCCGGGAAATCCGGCCAGCACGTAGGCGTTGGCGGCGTTGGAGAGAGGAAGATCCATCGACTGGCGGATGCGCACGAGCACGCCGGTAGCGGTTCGAGTCGTGAATCGGACCACGCACGCTCCGCTGCATGCACGGATGTGACGGCCCGCGGTGTCGAGGATGCCGTCGGTGACGTGGATACGGTAGGACGTGGCCTCGCCGAGGAAGCCATCACTGATTCCGGCCAGGGTGTTCGTGGCGGGGTCGAAGGTGAGCTGGCGCAGTCCGCTCACGAAGTCCCCGCTGGGCGTGCTGATGAAGAAGTTCGATGTGTTCACGGATCCGAGGTTGATCGGACCGGTGAACGGCACCAGCACTCGCGGTTGCAGGTCGAAGCCATCGAGCTTGTTGAGCTCCGCGAAGGCGTCGCAGATCGAGTAATCGGCGTCCGTACACGAAGGCTGCACGACGCCTCCGATCGTCGGGTAGTCGACACCCAGGCGGAAGTTGATACGCCGCCCCGTCAGCTGCGTTCTGTCTGCGACGGTGAAGGCGTCGTCCGGGAAGATTCCCGATCCGTAGCTGCTGCCGCGCATGACGGCAACCGTCGCCCCCGCCAATCCGGAAAAACCCGTGAGCATCGCGTACATCGCCGCAACGCCTGCGAGCGCAGGCGCTCGATACCAGAGAAACGTAATGGGGCGATGTGACCGTGCGTGAGCTGTTTCCATTCGAAGCACTCCGTGGCTTGGCGTAGAGGAAACGCTGGTGATGATCGGCAGCGTCCGGACGTTACGCTGCCCTGCCGCCCGGTCCATAACGGCTGGGCGTGAGGGCTGGCGAATCTGACCGGGAGCCGGACGGAGAGAAACCCGTTAGCGGTTTTGCCGAAGAAGGTGATCCCAGGGCGCTGCTCCATGCGCGGACGACGCGGGCGCTCGCCCTCACGACGCGCGGCTCGACACCGTCGTCGGCGACTGGCGGGCGGCAGGCGTGACGTCCGCGATCAGGTCGCCGGGCCGCAGCTAGCCGGTTGACGGATGGTCGGGACTGTGGGACGGCCAGCGACGGGCTGCGAACGACAGGCCTGCGAAGGGAAGGAGCCATGCGAGACGTTCGACGAGCGAGGCTCTGGGGACGACGGAGGCGCGGCGCGCGGGCGAGCATAGCGGGCATGCTGATCGCGCTCTTTCTTCCGCCGGCCGCCATGAGCGACGACAATCGCGCCGCGGCCCGCATCGAGGCGATGGCGAGCTTCCTCGCCAAGGCGCAGCGTCTCGCCGTGGCCGCCGACTGCTCCTACGACGTGGTCCAGGACTCGGGCCAGAAGATCGAGTTCGGCGAGCGGCGGGAGATGACGTTGCGACGCCCCGACCGAGCGCGCATCGACGTCGTGCGGCGCGACGGGTCCCGTCGCGGACTTCTCTTCGACGGCACGCAGCTCACGGCGTTCGATCTCGACGAGAAGGTCTATGCGACGGTGCCGAAGCCGGGAACGGTCGACGCGGCCTTCGCCTATTTCACCCGCGACCTGAACATGCGCCTGCCGCTCCGCGAGCTCTTCGCGACCGACCTTCCGCGGGAGCTGAAGGACGTCCTCGCCACGGCACGCCTGGTGGGCGAGGAGAAGGTCGGTGGGGTGGCGACCGACCACGTCGCGTTCCGGGGCGACACCGCCGACGTGCAGCTCTGGATCCCGCGCGACGGCGATCCACTGCCGCAGCGGATCTTAATCACCTATCGCCTGGCCGAGGGCCAGCCACAGTTCGAAGCCAACTTCAGCGGCTGGAACCTCAAACCCGACGCGCCCGACTCGTTGTTCACCTTCACGCCGGCCGCCGGGGCGGAGCAGATCCCCATCCTGGCGCCGGGAGGCGGGAAACCCGCCGGAGAGAAGCGGCAATGACCCGCGCGATCCGTCGCGGGGCTCTTTGGGCCGGAGTGATCCTGGTCGTGGCGGGGGTCGGGGACTCCGCCGCGCGTGGCGGTGGGGGCGGAGGGCGTGGAGGTGGTGGCCGGGGCGGCGGTGGAGGCGGAGTCTACCGCGGTGGTGCTGCGGCAGGGGGTTCGCTCGGCCAGGGCCGTCCCGCTGGCGGCACGGCGGGCCGGGGCTACAGCGCGCGAGGACCGGCGGCGAGCGGCACCTTCGCCGGGCAGCGGTCGAGCGGCGGCTTCGGCGGCGCTGGCAATGTCGGAGGAGGCCAGCAGATCGACCGAGAGGCGGTTGCGCAACGCCAGAGCGAGCGGTTCGGGCGGCTCGGTACCGCGGACGCAGGCCGCGAGGAACAGCGGCAGGAGCGCCAGGCGCAGCGACAGGATCAGTTTCAGCAGAACGCCGGGCAGCGGCAGGACCAGCGCGACGCTGCGCGGGAGGACCGTCAGCAGTACGCCACGAACCGTCGCGAGGACTGGCAGGACTACGCCGAGGACCACTACGACGACGAGGCCAACTACGACCATCCCGGCATGGCGGCCGTGGCCGCTGGGGCCGCGGTCGGGGCAGCGGTGGGCGCTGCGGCCGCGGCGCCGCCGTACTGGACGATCCCCTGCGCCCCGACCACGGTGGTCGTTGGCAGCACCACCTACTACCAGTGTGGATCCGCCTGGTACGTCCGCGTCTACAGCGGCGGAGACGTCGCGTACACCATGGTGAGCCCGCCTGCCGGCTACTAGCCCGGTAGAGCGTCGGCCAGAATCGGGCACGCGAAGATCAGGCGTCGGCGATGGAAGCTACGGGCAGGCGAGCGGCGGGGGCGCCTCGCTCGCCTTGAAGACCCCGGCTCCCCGACCCATCGAGCCCGCGTCGCGATTGACCGTACCGCCGAACACGATGCAGCGCCGCAGGTTCCCCGTGCCCGTGCTGAGCCGCAGGCCAAGACTTCCCTGCGTGGGCTCGTCGAGGGTGAAGTCGATGCCATCGCCACCGCAGCGAGCGACGAACGTCGTCGGGGTCAACATCACGCGCGAGCAGGGGCCGTCTGCCTGGCTGGGATCGGCGTAGCTGTAACCAGCGGACCCGGGCGGCGAGCCGAGCCCGCTCCAGCGCGCGGCGGGGAGCGCCATGGCGGCGGTCTCCGCGGTCGTCGGATTGCGGAGCTCTAGCGTCGCGCCACCAACTGTCGGGTCCGCGGAACTCCCCGGCGGAACGGGCGGCATGCGAGGGTCCGTCGAGAGCACCAGCAGCCTCCGGAACTTCGGCGAGGCCGGGTCCTTCACCAGGAACCGCTTCCCCGAGAGCAGCCAGTCGTTCCCCAGCGCACTCCCGAACGCCACGACGGCGAACGACTGAGGAGGCTTGACCAGCATGCCCGCGGCGACAACCTCTCCGGAAGGTGCGATGGCCGGGCCGCCCCAGGCACCGTCATTCGAGTTGTCCGTACCGTTCACCTCGCGCTGCCAGATGACGTCACCCGTCGCGCCGGCCAGCTTCACGACCGCGAAATCATCCCCCGTGTCGACATTCGAGATCGTCCCCGTCGCGATGACGTCACCGGAGGCATCGAGGGTCGCCTTGCTGGCGTAGTCGGTACCCGGTCCGCTCCCGACGATCACCCGCCGCCAGAGCTCCGTCCCGTCGGCTCCGACGAGGTTCAC
>DATILR010000336.1:0-16459 GCA_035476275.1 Binatus sp. (SeqCode)
TCGTGCTCACGAGCGCCGTCGTGCTCGAGGCGGGTCGGCCGATCCTGGTGCGCGGCTGGCACTCGCTCCTCGCCCGCACCCCGAACATGTTCACGCTGATCGTGCTCGGTACGGGCGCGGCGTTCGTGCACAGCATCGTCGCGACGATCCGTCCCGACCTTTTCCCGCCGTCGTTTCGCGACCATAACGGGATGGTGCCGGTCTACTTCGAGGCCGCTGCCGTGATCACCGTGCTCGTGCTCCTGGGCCAGGTGCTCGAGCTGCGCGCCCGGCGCCGCACCCGGGCCGCGGTGCGCGCGTTGCTCGATCTCGTACCCCGCAGGGCTCGTCGTATCCGCGGGAGCGGGGCGGAGGAGGACGTGCTGATCGAGCGACTCCGTCCCGGGGATCGTCTGCGGGTACGCCCGGGGGAACGGTTGCCGGCCGATGGCGTCGTGGAGGAGGGGCGGAGCGGCGTCGACGAGTCGATGCTCACCGGCGAGCCGATGCCGGTCGAGAAGGGGCCGGGGATGCGCGTCGCGGCCGGGACGCTGAACGGCGCCGGTGGATTCGTGATGCGGGTCGAACGGGTTGGCAGCGAGACGCTGCTCGGCCAGATCCTGCGGCTGGTTTCCGAGGCGCAGCGCACCCGGGCGCCGATGCAGCGGCTCGTCGACCGCGTCGCGGCCGTCTTCGTGCCGATCGTGATGGTGGTCGCGTTCCTCACCCTGGTCGCGTGGGTGGCCTTCGGGCCCCCTCCGGCGCTCACGCACGGCTTCGTCGCGGCGATCTCCGTCCTCATCATCGCCTGTCCGTGCGCCCTCGGGCTGGCGACGCCGATGTCGATCATGGTGGCGACCGGCCAGGGAGCGCGGGTGGGCGTGCTGGTGCGCGAGGCCGAGGCACTGGAGACGCTCACCCGGGTCGACACGCTGCTGGTCGACAAGACCGGGACCCTCACCGAGGGCAAGCCCCGGGTGACGGAAGTCGTGGTCGTCGCCGCCCGGCAGGACGCCGAGGTGGTCGCGCTCGCGGCCGGGCTCGAGCGCTCGTCCGAGCACCCGCTGGCGGCCGCCATCCTGGAGGCCGCTGCGGCGCGCGGCATCACCCCCGCTCCGGTATCGGACTTCAGCGTGGTTCCTGGACGCGGGGTCACGGGCAGTCTCGAGGGCCGGCGCGTGGTCCTCGGCAACGCCGCGCTGCTCGAGCAGGAGGGAGTCGATCTCGGCCTGCTCGATGTGAGCGCGGAGCGCTTTGCGCGCGACGGACGAACCATCGTGTACCTGGCCGTCGCCGGTGAGGCGCTCGGATTCCTCGGCATCGCCGATCCGGTCAAGCCGACCGCGCGGGAGGCGATCCGGCTCCTCCGTGCCGACGGTCTGCGCGTGCTGATGGTGACGGGGGATGGCCAGGAGACGGCGGAGACGGTGGCGCGCCAGGTCGGCATCGACGAGCTCAGGGCGGGCCTGCTCCCGGCCGAGAAGAGTGCGGTGGTGGACCGCCTCACGCGCGAGCAGCGCATCGTCGCCATGGCGGGTGACGGGATCAACGACGCCCCCGCGCTCGCGCGCGCCGCCGTCGGCATCGCCATGGGAACGGGGACGGACGTCGCGATCCAGCACGCCGGCGTCGTGCTCGTCGGGGGCGATCTCCGCGGCGTGATCCGTGCGCGGCGCCTCGCGCGCGCGACCCGGCGCAACATCCGGCAGAATCTCTTCTTCGCCTTTCTCTACAACGCGATCGGGATTCCGATTGCCGCCGGTGCGCTCTACCCGCTGACGGGGGTCATGCTGAGTCCGATGCTCGCCAGCGCGGCCATGAGCCTCAGCTCGGTGTCGGTGATCCTCAACGCGCTCCGCTTGCTCCGCGTGCCGCTCTAGGGTCGGCCGCCGGGTCGGGCTCTGCTATACGGAGACGATGCGGCGGATCGGTGTCCTCACCAGTGGCGGCGACGCACCCGGCATGAACGCCGCCATCCGCGCGGTGGTGCGCCATGCCCTGGGTCAGAAGCTCGAGGTGATCGGCGTCCGCCGCGGATACGCCGGCCTGCTCGCGGGCGAGCTGCAGCCGCTCACCCGCGCGGGAGTCGCCAACATCTTGCAGCGCGGCGGGACGATCCTCGGGACCTCGCGCAGCGAGGAGTTCCGCACCCCGGAGGACCGTGCACGGGCGGCGGGGGTGCTGCGGGGGGCGGCCATCGAGGGGCTGGTCGTGATCGGCGGCGAGGGGACGTTTCACGGCGCGAGCCTCCTCGCCGAGGAGCAGGGCGTGGCAGTGGCGGGGGTGCCCGGTACCATCGACAACGACGTCTACGGCACCGACTTCACCATCGGCTTTGACACCGCGGTCAACACGGCGCTGGAGGCGATCGATCGCATCCGCGACACCGCCGCATCGCATGACCGGCTCTTCTTCGTCGAGGTGATGGGACGCACGAGCGGCGACATCGCGCTCGCCGTCGGGGTGGCGGGGGGCGCCGAGGACGTTCTCGTGTCGGACACGGCGACCGACCTCGAAGCGCTCGCCGGCGAGGTGCGCCTCAGCTGGCAGCGGGGCAAGCGGAGCAGCATCGTCGTGGTCGCGGAGCGGGGCGAGCCCGGTCGGGTGTTCCGTCTCGCCGAGGAGGTGCGGCAGCTGACGCAGCTCGAGCCGCGCGTCGGCGTCCTCGGGCACATCCAGCGCGGCGGGACGCCGAGCGCGCGCGATCGCATCCTCGCCAGCAAGCTCGGGGCGGGGGCGGTCGACATCCTGCTCGACGGCGGCGGAGCGATGGCGGCCGAGGTGTGCGGCAAGGTCGCCCGCGTGCCGCTGCGGGACACGTGGAGCAAGCGGCGCGAGCTGCCCACCGATCTCCTGGCGCTGGTCCGCGACCTCGCCTGACCAGAACACACGCGGGTTCCGCGCTGTACTCCGATCTGGTATCCAGCGGCGTGCCCGAGACCCGGTCGGTCGCTGGTCTTGCCCGGCCCGTGCGCGTCGTGCGCGACCGACTCGACGTCCCGCATCTCGTCGGGGCGGAGCGTCTCGACGTGTACCGGGCCCTCGGCTGGGTGATGGCAGACGACCGGCTGTGGCAGATGGATCTCCTGCGCCGGCTCGGCGCCGGACGGGTCGCGGAGGTGCTGGGCGGGCTCTTCCTGCCGCTCGACGCGATCGCACGAACGGTCGGTTTCCCCAACGCCGCGCGGAAGGCGGCCGAGCGACTCGAGGGCGAAGTGGCGGCGACGATCGGCGCATTCGCGGACGGCGTGAGTGGGCGCATCGCCGAGGGGCCTCTCCCGCCCGAGTTCGAGCTGCTCGGGTACGCGCCCGAGCCGTGGACGGCCGTGGACTCGCTCTTCATCGAGTACTTCATCGGCTTCGCGCTGGCGATGGAGAGTCTCGAGCCGAAGCTCTTCCTGGCGCGTGCCCTCGGGCAGCTCGGCTTCGAACGCGGCAGCTGGCTCTACCCCGTGCCGCTGGCAGCGGGAGCCGTCGATGCCGAGCGTCTCGCTGCCTACCGGGGCATCGAGCCGACCTTTTTCGAGGCGCTGGCGGCGCTGGCGCCGCCGCCCGCGGGGGGGAGCAACGCCTGGGCAGTCGCGCCCCGTCGCGCGGCCGGAGGAAGCGCGCTCGTCGCCGGTGATCCGCATCTCCTTCATACCGCGCCGAGTCCCTGGTACCTCGTCCACCTGGTAGCGCCCGATCTCGACGTGGCCGGAGCGGCGTACGTGGGGGGGCCGCTGGTCCAGGTGGGCCGCAATCAGCGAGGTGCGTGGAGCGTCACCAACCTGACGGCCGACGACGCCGACCTGGTGGTGGAGCGGCTGCATCCCGAGGATCCCGGGCGCTACGCGGGCGCGGCGGGGGAGTGGGAGCCGCTCGCCGTGCGCGAGGAGACGATCGCCGTGCGTGGCGATGCGCCCGTCCGTCTCGCGGTGCGCGCAACGCGCAGTGGGCCGCTGCTCGACGCCGTCGCGGGCGTCATGGGGACGGCACCGGGTGTTCCCGTCGCGCTCCGCTGGAAGTCGGTGGTTGCACCCGGCCACTCGGCTGCGGGGTGGCTGGCCGTCAATCGGAGCCGTGGGCTCGACGACGTGCTGGCCGCCGCCACCGCCTTCGACGGTGCGCCGTTCGCGTCGAACATGGTGTATGCGGACGCCGACGGCCGGCTCGCCCACCTGGCGCTCGGCGCCGTGCCGCGCCGCCCCGGGGAGACCGGTATGCTGCCGGCGCTCGGCTGGCGCGGCGAGGGCGAGTGGGAGGGCGTCGGCTCTCTCGGCGCGTCGCCCTGGCGTGTCGATCCGCCGGAGGGTGCGGTGTGGACGGCCAACGAGCGTACGGGAGCCGCCGACCGCGCCGCGGGGGGTGACGGCCAACCCTTCGGCGAGCACCCGGCACGGGCGCGGCGGATCAGGGGCGCATTGCTCGACGGCGGCACCCACAGCGTGGAGACCTTCGCGCGTCTGCAGGTCGACGACCTCGACCTGGCGGCCGTCGCCAACCTTCCCTACGTGCGCGAGGCCCTCGCCGGCTGGACGACCGACGATCCCGTCGAGCGACAGGCGCAGGAGACCCTCCTCGCGTGGGACGGTCGCGCCGCAGTGGAGAGCGCCGGCGCCGCGCTTTATTACGTCTTCTTCTACGCCGAGTGGGTGCCGACGCTGCTGCCGGAGGAGCGATCCCCGGGGCTGGCCCGCCGCTGGCGGATCGCCACCTGGGGCGCGGAGCGCGTGCTACGCGCTCCGCGGTCGCCCTGGTTCGCGGATCCGGACGCGAAGGGCGCCGCGCTTCGTGGTTGCGTGGCGCGGGCGGTGGTGCGCCTGCGAACGCTCGCGGGGGACGACCCGTCTGCCTGGCGCTGGGGCGACCTGCACCGCGTCCGCTTCGCGCACGCGCTCTCCTTCGCGCCGCGTTTCGCGGCGGGGGCGCTGCCCGCGTTCCCGGTGGGAGGGGGCCCGTTCTCGCTCGATCAGGAGCGGTTCGGCACGGCCGAGCCGCCTTTCGGTGCGGTGGTCGGGGCCGGAGTGCGCATGGTGTGCGACCTCGCCGACCCAGACCATCTCTTCATCACGCTCTCGACCGGCCAGGCGGGCGACCCCGAGAGTCCTCACTTCGCCGATCAGCTGCCGTCATGGCGGGCCGGGAAGCTCTTCCGTCTCACGCTCGATGCCGCCCGCGTCGAGGACGGGAGGGAGACGATCCTCGCGCCGGCGAGTACGTCCGCGTGAATCGCGACGGCGTCTGGATCGCGGCGACGCTCGCGCTGCCGGTGGCCTGGTTCGTGGTCCACTTCGCAGGGCTCGCGACGACGCCCCTCGAAGTGGCGGTCTGGTCCGGAGCGGGAATCTTCGGGGCCGCCTTCCTGCTCTCCTGGGCCTCGGAGGTGGCGCAGCTCGACATCACCCGGTCGCTCGCGCTCGCGGCGCTGGCGTTGATCGCCGTCCTCCCCGAGTACGCGGTCGACGTCTACTTCGCCTGGCGCGCGGGACGGGACCCGGCGTACACCGCCTTCGCCACCGCCAACATGACCGGCGCCAACCGGCTGTTGATCGGGGTGGGATGGGCGACGGCGGTGTTCGCCCTCTGGGTGCGACACCGCCGGCGTCACGTGGAGCTGCCGCGCGAGGGGGCGATCGAGGTCAACTGGCTCGCGGTCGCGACGCTCTACTCGTTCGTCATCCCGCTCAAGGCCACGCTGTCGCTGGTGGACACCGCCGTCCTCTTCCTCGTCTTCGTCCTCTACGTCCGCGCGGCGGGGGGTGCGCATCACGTCGAGCCCGAGCTCGAGGGACCGGCCGCGCTCATCGCCCGCCTGGGCGTGGCGGGACGGCGGGCGGTCACCATGGGGATCGCGCTCCTCGCCGCCGCGGCGATCTTCACCGCGGCCGAGCCCTTCGCCGAAAGCCTGATCGCGACCGGTCGGCAGTTCGGGATCGAGGAGTTCCTGCTCGTCCAGTGGCTCGCCCCGCTCGTGTCCGAGTCCCCCGAGTTCATCGTGGCGGTGCTCTTCGCGCTCCGCGGCTCGGCGGCGGCGTCGATCGGGATGTTGATCTCCGCGGCGGTGAACCAGTGGACGCTCCTGGTGGGGGCCCTCCCGGCGGCCTTCGCGCTCTCGAGCGGTGTCGCGGCGCCAATGCTGCTCGACATCCGGCAGCGTGAGGAGATCTTTCTCACCTCGGCGCAGTCCCTCTTCGCCCTCATCGTGATCGCGAACTTCCGCTTCTCGTACCTCGAGGCGTTCCTGCTGGTCGGTCTCTTCATCCCGCAGCTGTTCCTGACCACCTCCACGGAGCGCTTGCTGCACGCGTCGCTCTACGTGACGCTCGCCGTCGGCGCCATCGTCCTGAGCCCGAGCACCCGCCGCGGCGTCCGTCAGCTTCTGCCGTGGCGCCGCGCCTGACGATCGTCCGTGCCACGATTCCGTTCGCGGAGCCGGGGGCGCCGGCGCGGCTCCGGTCCTCGCGCAAACGGCGCTTCGCGCGCCGGGCCGCGCGAAACGCCGCTTGCGCTGCGGGTCGCTGCGCCGGCGCCCCCGGCTCCGCGAACGGCGTCCCGGCCTAGATTCGTTCGGCGCGGCGGATCGTCCAGAAGTCGTCCGAGAGGTCGCGGTTCTCGAGGTAGGCATAGGGCAGGGTGAAGTAGCCCTTCAGGCCCCAGCCGGTGCCCCAGGAGTTGCGGACGACGAACCGCTTCTTGGCGTCGTCGTAACCGACGGCGAGGACGGCGTGGCCGCCGATGGCGCGCTCGGTGCGCTTCGGCATGGGGACCACGCCGGTGGTGGCCACGCGTTCCGATTCGAAGCTCTCGTATACCGAGAAGCCGAACACGAAGGGGAACCCCTCGGCGAGGCATGTCCGCATCTCATCGAGGGTGTCGAGGCGCGCATAGGCGGTGATCTGATGCGCGAGCGCCTCGCGGTAGCAGGCGGGGGGCGGCTTCACGGCGAACTTCGCGATGGCGTAGGGCCAGGTGCGCTCCGAGCACACGCCCTGCTTCGCCAGCGTCTTGATGCCGTCACGCAGCATGGCGCCCGCGTCTTCCTTGATCGTGTGCTCGATGATCCGCTCGTTGTAGTAGACGAACAGCCGGCTCAGGTCGGTGAACGGGACGCGGTCCTTGCGCTCCAGGAACTCGAGCGCCCCGACCAGGGCGTTGCCCGTGCAGCTGCCGAGCCGACCCTGATCCTCGACCGGCGAGCAGGTCCGACGCAGATCGACCAGCGGAGGGAGCGTGGCCGGGACGGCACGCAGCATGCCGTAGCGGATGTCGCGATGATCAGGCAGGTCCGGCACCCACCCGAGAGCGTGGGCGTGTGCCGCCCCTGCCTTCCGGGCCGACTTCTTCCCGACGGGCATGGGGACCTCACAGGGCGCGGAGATTCGCCGGAGCGATTAGCACCGACGGCGTGTCTCGTCGACCCGCCGGGAGGTCGTGCCCGGCTTACCGCACGCTGATACGCTCCCGCTTGGGTGTCGAGATGCCGCCCCGCCCGTCGCTCACCTCGAGCGTCACGAGGTAGTCGCCAGCCGACGTGTAGGTGTGGGTCGGGCTCGGCTCGTTGCTGATCGTCCCGTCGCCGAAATCCCAGGTCGACACCATGAAGTCGCCGTCCGGATCGGCCGAGCGATTGCTGAAGTGCACCGCCAGCGGGGCGGGCCCGCTCATCGGGTCGGCCCGAAAGTCGGCTCGCGGCGGCCGGTTCTCGCCCGCGGGCGGTCCGTCGTCGGGTGTCGAGGCTCCGGGGCGGACCGTGATCGACTCGTGCTTCGGCTCCGACGCCAGCCCGGCCGGGTCGGTCACGGTCAGGGTCACCGTGAACTCGCCTGCGGTCGTGTAAACGTGCGTCGGATTCGCGTCGCTGCTCGTGAACCCATCGCCGAAATCCCAGCTGGATTCGAGGACGTCGCCGTCGATATCCGACGAACGATTCGTGAAGTGGACCGAGAGCGGCGCCGTGCCGCTCGCCGGATCGGCGCGGAAATCCGCGCGGGGGGCGTTATCGCCGCCCGTCGGTGGGGGCGGTATCCCCGGCCCCTCGCCCGCGCCCGGGCGCACCGTGATGTTCTCCCGCCGCATGGCCGAGGCGTGGCCTCCCCCGTCGGTCACGACGAGCGTGGCCGTGAACTCGCCGGCGCTCGTGTAGGTGTGCGCCGGGCTCGGGTTGCTGCTGGTGAACCCGTCGCCGAAGTCCCAGAGCGAGGTGATCACGTCACCGTCGGGATCCGAGGACCGGTTCGTGAAGTGGACCGTGAGCGGCACCGTGCCGCTCGCGGGATCGGCACGGAAGTCGGCTCGCGGCGCGTTCGGACCGCTGGATGCGCCGCCGCTGCCGGGAGTCCCGGGCGTCCCCGGGGTACCGGGGGTGCCGCCGCTGGTGACGGCGCGCACGGTGATGTTCTGCACCCGGGGCGTCGACGACGCGCCGCGCGCATCGGTCACCATCAGGGTGACGGTGAACGTGCCGGCGCTGGTGAAGAGATGCGTGGGGCTCCGCTCGATGCTGGTCGATCCGTCCCCGAAGTCCCAGCTCGAGGCGATGGCGTCGCCATCCGCATCCGTCGAGGCGTTGGAGAAGCGGACCGTGAGCGGCGCCGTACCGCTGGTCGGGTCGGCGCGGAAATCGGCGCGCGGCGCGCTGTTGTGCGGGGGCGGCGGCGGAGCCGGGGGATCCGGCATCACCGTGACCAGCTGGGTCTTCGGGCCGGAGACCGCGCCCTTCGAATCGGTGACCACCAGGGTCACGTTGTATGCGCCTTCGCTCACGAAGAGGTGCACCGGGCTCGTCTCGGTGCTCGTGCTCCCGTCGCCGAAGTCCCAGGCCGAGGTCATGGTGTCGCCGTCGGCATCGTAGGACCGGTTGGTGAAGTTCACGGTCAGCGGGGCCTCGCCGATGCGCGGATCGATGCGGAAGTCGGCCTTCGGGACCCGGTTGGTGGTGCCGTCGGATCCGGACCCGCCGGAGTCCGCCGGGGCGCTCACGTCGGTGGACTTGAGCTGACTCACCACGCCGTGGCTGCCGAGGCAGCGCCAGGGCTGCGTCACCCCCACGCGCACCGACGGCGTGCCGTCGAGGTCGAAGGTGGTGGTGAACGTCGTTCCGGACTTGGACCCTCCCGAGCAGAGCTGGGGTGGCGTGGGAATCGTCGCGCCGTCCGTATTCTTACAGGCGAGGGTGAACTCGTAGGTGCCGTGGCCCTTGTTCTTGATCTGCAAGGTGCAGCGCGGACCGCCGTCACTCGCGCCGCGATACATGGCTTCGTTCTTGCGCGAGTCGTAGCGGACGAGCGCCATCGACATGGGGATCGCCGCGCTCCCGTCCAGATCCCGCACCAGCTCGTCGCCGCCGACCTCGTGCAGGAAGTCGCTGACCACCGCCGTGGAACTCGCGAGGCTGAACGACCCGCTGGGCGTGAAGCGTCCTATGATGCTGATCTCGGCGCCGTGACGGGAGCCCGCCGGGGGAACGAAACCCACCTTGCTGGCCTTCCCGGCGAGCTTCTTGGCCGCCGTTTCCTCGGCGGGGGGTGGGGTGACGAGGGTGAGCTGACCCCGGATCTCACCGCCCGGGTAGGCGGCGGTGTGCTGGTTCACGTACAGCTGACCCGCGAGCAGGTTGGCCAGGTCATCAGTGCTGAGCGGCGGCGAGGTCCCGGCGCACGACGTCCCGTCGGAGGTGCAGTTGATGGGAAAGAGAATCGGACCCGCGACGCCGAGCCCCCCCGTGTGCACGTGCGCCACCCGGTAGCTGGTGATGAACCCGGTCGAGGTGACCGTGTAGGTCAGGGTGTCGTCGGCGTTCAGCGTGAAGGTGGCGTGCCCGGTGCTCGTGCTGGCGTTGGGCGGTGTCTCCTCGTTCCCGACCAAGGTGGCGACGAACGTGTCGTTCGCCGCCTGCGCCGCGGCCGGCAGGAGGGTTGTGCACACGAGGCTCAGGGCGACGAAGGCAAGTCTCACCGTTTGCATGCGAGTCTCCCATGGTGAATGGCACAGCGAGTCACAGATGGGCTGCATTACGGGAAAACCCGGGCGCCTGTCAACGAAAAACGCCATTATGATAGGGAACTAGTTACTGCACTACCTATGGCGGACGCCTTGCCCCCTGCGCGGTGGTCGTGCGGAGCCCGCGAGGGCTCAGGCGAGCGCTTGGGCGGCGCGGAGGGCGTCGATCTCGGGGGGCGTGTAGCCGCAGATCTCGCGCAGGACGGCGTCGGTGTCGGCGCCCAGGCAGGGGGCAGGGCGGCGCACGCGACAGTCGCTCGCCGACATGCGCCATGGGATGCCGATGTGCTGGCGGCATCCCACCTCGGGATGTGGCAGCTCGACGAAGAACCCGCGCTCGCGGAGGTGGACGTCCTCGGCGATGTCGCGATTGGTGGCCACGGTGAAGGCGGCGACGCCCGCGGCTTGGAGGATGGCGGTGGCCTCCTCCGGCGAGTGCTCGCTCGTCCAGGAGGTCAACAGCGCGTCGAGCTCGTCCTCGTGCAGCTTGCGGCCGGCGAGCGTCGCATAGCGGGGGTCGGTCGCCAGCTCGGGACGCCCGAGGAGCACGGCCAGGCGGCCCCAGGCCGCGTCGTCCTCGACGGCGACGGCGATCCAGCGATCGTGGCCCGCGGCGCGGAAGATGCCGTGCGGGGCGAAGTGCCGGTCGCGGTTGCCGTCGCGCGGCGGCGCGGTGCCGTTCATGGTGTGCTCGATGAGAGCGTCGGGGAGCACGGCGATCGACGTCTCCCACTGGGAGAGGTCGATGTACTGCCCCTTTCCGGTCCGTGCGCGGTGGAGGAGCGCGGCCAGCACGGCGACCGCGCCGTGGAGCCCGCCCGTCGGATCCCCGTAGGAGATGCCGACGTGCATGGGAGGATGGCCGCGGTAGCCGGTGACCGAGGACATGCCGGAGAGCGGCACCTGCGCCGGTCCGTACGAAACCTTGTCGCTGTCCGGACCGCTGGCGCCGTAGCCGGAAAGCGCGATCATGATCAGGTCGGGCTTCAGCCCGCGGAGCGTCTCGTACCCGAGCCCGACCCGATCCATGACGCCGGCCGCGAAGTTCTCCGCCACCACGTCACTCGCGGCGCAGAGGCGGCGCGCCACCTCCACCGCCTCGGGTCGCTTCAGATCGAGCGTGACGCTCTTCTTGCCCTGGTTGTACTGGTTGAAGTAGCCGCTGCGGTTCGTGCCGGCCTGCATGTCGGGGTACGGGGGCAGGAGCCGCGTCACGCAGAGCCGCGTCGCGGTCTCGACGCGGATCACCTCCGCGCCGAGATGGGCGAGCTGGAGGGTACAGAACGGACCGGCCCACACCCACGTGAAGTCCGCGACCCGGATCCCCTCCAGCGGCGCGCGCCGGCCCATCTAGGCAGCTCCCGCTGTGGGCTCGATCCCGGCCTCGGCCAGCACCTCGGCCGTGTGCTGGCCGAGGGTGGGAGCGGGCGTCCGGAGCTGCCAGGGCGTCGCCGAGAGGTGGTAGGGCGCGCCCGGCATGGTGACGGGTCCGGCGACTGGATGCGTGAGCGTGGCGAAGAAGCCGCGCGCGCGGAGATGCGGGGAGGCGAGCAGATCCCCCATGGTCGAGACGGGGGCAAAGGGGATACGCCGGCGCTGGCCCTCCTCGTAGAGCTCCTGTACCGAGCGGTCGCGGCACCACTCCTGGAGGAACGGCTCGAGCGCGTCGAAGTTGGCGCCGCGCGCCAGGCGGTTGTCGAACACCTCGAGCCCGGCCCATTCGGGGTTGCCCATGAGGTCCACGAATTTCTGCCACTGGTGCTCCTCGACCGCGCAGATGAATATCCACCCGTCGCGACACTCGACGAAGCAGAGTGGCTGGATCGGCTTCCGGCCGAGCCGCGAGGCGACCAGCCCCGTGTAGGGCCAGAACTCGAACGTCAGCTCGAGGATCGCCGCCACCGACTCCTGGGCCGACACCTCGACGTGCTCGCCGCGGCCGCTCGCCAGGCGGGCGAAGAGCGCCCCCAGCGACCCGACGGCCGCGTTGAGCGCCGCCTGGAAACCCGACTGATCCCCGAAGGCCTTGAGCGGCGGCAGGTCGGGTTCGCCCGTCTGCCCGTTCAGGGCGGACACGCCGCCGGCGCTCCAGGTGACGACGTCCGGGCCGCGGTAGCTCGCATGCGGCCCCGTTAGGCCGAAGGGCGCGATCGAGGTCATCACCAGGCGCGGGTTGCCGGCCGACAGGCGGTCGTAGTCGAGCCCGTGCACGGCCATCAGCGTCGGATGGACGTTGTGCACGAGCAGGTCGGCGCGGGCAGCGAGCCCCGCGAGCGCCTCCTGGCCGCGCGGCCGGGTCAGGTCGAGCGTGATGCCCCGCTTGTTCGCGTTGAGGTAGAGGAACAGACCGCTCGTCTCGGGGTGGGGGATGTTGCCGGGGAAGGGGCCCCGGCCTCGCGCCAGGTCGCCGCGGTGTGGCTCGATCTTCACGACGTCGGCGCCGAGGTCGGCCAGCAGCTTGGTGGCGTACGCGGCGCTCACCAGGTTGCCCACCTCGAGGACCCGCACGCCGTCGAGGGCGCCGGGCATGCTCAGGTGCCGAGGGCGCGGCGCACCAGCTCCTCCACGCTCGCCGGTTCCTCGCAGGTGGCGAGGCGGGTCATGAGCTCGGTGTGCGAATGCTCTTCGACCGGCCAGTCGTGACGGACCGTCCATGCGTCGGCGGTCCGTTCGAGGACGTGTACGCGCTTCTGGTCCTCGGTGAGCGCGATCGCGGCGCGCTCGCTCGGCGTCATGGAGAACAGGGAGTAGCCCGCCCGTTTGGTCGTCACGAAGTACACGCGGCGCGACTCCTAGCAAGCTCGAATCCTGCCGGCAACGGGCGACGAACGGGGCGGTCCCGTCCACGGCCGTGGCGACGGCGGGCTGCGCGCGCGGCCGCTCTCTCTTGCCTGAGCCCGGGGTGGGGCATAAGGCGCGGAACGGTAACGGTACATGAGCGAGCTTCGCCTGGGCGAGGTGATGACGCGGGACCCGTTGACGGCGGCCCCGTCGGTCGCGCTCGCCGACGTCGCCGCCGCCATGCGGCGGCGCGGTGTCGGCTCGGCGGTGATCGTCGAGGAGGGCAGGGTGGTCGGCATCCTCACCGAGCGGGACGCGCTCGCCGCGCTCGCGGCCGGAGCGCTTCCCAACGACGCCCGGGCCGAAGCGTGGATGACGCCGTCGCCCCTCACCCTCGGGCCGGCCGACGGCGTCACCCACGCCCTCGAGGAGATGCTGAAGCGGAACTTCCGCCACATCCCGATCGTCGATGGGGGACGCCTGGCGGGCATCGTCTCCCTCCGTCAGCTGGTCAATGCCGCGCGCATCCGCCACGTCGATCCCTGGGCGCCGGGCACGGCGCGCGGCCTCGAGAACGTGACCGTCGCCGAGACGATGCTCTCGTTCATCGACGGGCAGGCCGGGCGGCTCGTCTACCGCGGCTACGACGCGGTCGAGCTCGCGCTCCGCCGCTCGTTCGAGGACGTCTGGCACCTGCTCTACCGCGGCCAGCTGCCGGCCGATGGCGGCTTTGCGCGGGAGACGGCCCGCCGGCGGAAATTGCCGCTCGACCGCGACCTCGTCGGGCACCTGGCGCGGCGTGGCGGGACGGTCATGTCGATGCTCCAGGCGGCCATCTCCGCCACGGGCGCGGCCTGGGGCATCCGCGCCTGGCACGAGCGGGATCCGGACGAGGCGGCAGACGAGCTGCTCCGCATCGCGACCGTCCTCCCGACGCTGGTGGCGGCGCTCTGGCGGCTCCGCGCCGGCGGGACGCCCGTCGATCCCGATCCGTCCCTCGGCCACGCCGCGAACTACCTCTGGATGCTGGAGGGGGTGCGGCCGTCGGCCGACCGCGTGCTCGCCCTCGAGCGCTATCTGGTCCTCACGGCGGAGCACGGCATGAATGCGTCCACCTTCACCGCACGGGTGATCGCCTCGACCGGCGCGGACGTCGTGGCGGCGGTCGCGGGCGCCGCGGGCGCCATGTCCGGGCCGCTGCACGGCGGGGCACCCTCGCTGGTCCTCGACATGCTGGACGGGATCGGAACGCCCGAGCGAGCCGCGCGCTGCATCGCCGACGCGATCGCCCAGGGCCGTCGCGTCATGGGCTTCGGGCATCGGGTGTACCGCGCCGAGGACCCTCGCGCGCGCTGCCTGCGCGATACGGCCGGAGAGCTGGGCGGCGAGCGGGTCGCCCTCGCGCGTGCGGTCGAGCGTGAAGCGCTCGCGCAGCTCCGCGCGGCGAAGCCCGGTCGAGCGCTCTACACCAACGTCGAGTTCTATGCCGCCGTCGTGCTCGAGCGTGCCGGCATACCGCGCGAGCTCTTCACCCCGACCTTCTCCATCGCGCGCGCGATCGGCTGGACCGCCCACATCCTCGAGCAGGTCCGCGACAACCGCCTCATCCGCCCCTCCGCCGACTACGTCGGCCCCAGGGATCTATCGCTGTAGGCAGGCGCCGAGCGTGCCGAAGCGAACCGCGCGCGAGTAGGCGATGACGCGGAGGCCGCGCTCGCCGAACTCCCCGAGCGCGGCGTAGCCCTGGTCGGTGGTGACGCTGCGCGACCAGTCCCAGTGGGTGGCAAGCAGCCGTTCCCCATGCGCCCGATGCCAGCAGAGGGTGTCGAAGGCGATCTCCGCGGCGCTTCGACGCCGGGGACGCTCCGGGCCGCCGCCCAGGCTGGCCAGGATATCCTCCTGGGCCTGGTAGGCGCGGTTGAGCGTCGCGGCCACGGGCTCGCGGCGAACGAGCCACCAGCCGGGCGTGGGGACCTCGACGGTCGCGAAGGGCTGATCGTCGATCGTCCACTCGGGCCGCAGGAGATAGCCGCTGCCCTTGTGTGCCTGCGGGTCGAGGCCGCCGCCCAGCCGCGCCGCGAGGCGCAGCATGGTGAGGGGGCCCTCCGGGTCGCGCCGGACGCGAAGGACGAGCACCTCGCCGTCCGCGCGTGCCCGCTCGAGGTCCGCTGGCGTGAAGGGAATACGCGCCGCGGCGCGCTGCTCGTCGGCCTCGAGACCGGCAAGGGGGTCGAAGCCGAGCGCCGCCGCCAGCTCCCCCGGACCGAGGATCGCGCCACCCATGGCGCGCGTGGCCGCATCCAGGCCCCCGATGTCGGCGGGACGCATCACCCGCCGATCTGGTACATCTCGTGCTCTTCCGTCGACCGCCCGAGGGCGAGCTGGTGGCCGGTGGGTTTGTGAGCGACTGCCCGCGAGAGGATGCGGGCCACGTCGTCCAGCGTGCCACCGCTGCGGAGTGTCCCGCCCACGTCGAGCTCGTCGTCGTTCAGGAGGCAGAGGTGGAAACGGCCGTCGGCCGTGAGGCGCATCCGGTTGCAGGCGCCGCAGTAGGGCGCCGTCACGGGGCTGATGAAGCCGATCACCCCGCGACCGTTGGCGAGCCGATAGTTGCGCGCCTCGTCCGCCGGGTCGTGACGCGGCAGCGGCTCGAGCTCGCCGAGCGCGGCCTCGATCCGTGCGCGGGATTCCCCGTTCGGCACCAGCCGCGTGCGCGCGAAGCTGGCGGTGTCGCCGACGCCGAGGGGCATCGTCTCGATGAAGCGCACGTGCCAGTCGCGGCCGAGCGTGAGCGATGCGAGCGGAACCACGTCCTCCTCGTTGTGTCCGCGGGCGACGACGGCGTTCAGCTTGATCGGCCGGAGACCGGCCGCCTCGGCCGCCTCGATGCCGGCCCAGACGTCCTCCAAGGTGCCCCAGCGCATGATGCGGGCGAGACGGACGGGGTCGAGGCTGTCGATGTGGATGTTGACTCGATGGAGACCGGCGGCGGCGAGACGCTGGGCGAGCCGCGGGAGCAGGACGCCGTTCGTCGTCATGGCGAGGTCGCGCACGCCCGGCACGTGCGCCACCCGCTCCACGATGTCGAGCAGGTCGGCGCGCAGGGTCGGCTCGCCGCCCGTCAGGCGGAACTTCCGGAAGCCGATGGCGACCGCGGCCCGTACGACGGTCTCGATCTCCGCGGCCGTGAGGACGTCGTCCGACGGCATGTAGAGGTTCCCGCTGAGCGGCATGCAGTAGGCACAGCGGAGATTGCAGTGATCGGTGAGCGAGATGCGGAGGTAGTCGATCTCGCGCCCGAAGCCGTCGCGCGGCATGCGACGCATCTTCGATCCGCCGCCGAGCGAAGTCAACGGAGACGCGAAAGAGGCCCCGTGGGGCCCTCAGCCGGGCCGATCGGCCAGGGCCTCCGCCAGGGCCACCAGCGCGTCACGGTAGGGCGAGGCGGCGAGCCGCTGGATCTCCACCAGCGCGGCGGCGCTGTGCGCCCGGGCCCGCTCGGCGACGGTGCGCAGGACGCCCGCGCGACGGATTCGGGCGATGCCGGCCTCGACGTCGGCGGGGCTCGGGTGCTCGGCCGCGAAGAGGCGCACCAGCTCGTCGTCGCGCGCGAGCCCGAGGACGACCGGCAGCGAGGGGTTGCCGTCGCGCAGATCGATGCCGCGGGGCTTGCCGGTGAGGCCCGGCTGTCCCGTCACGTCGAGCAGGTCGTCGCTCA
>DATILR010000337.1:0-5862 GCA_035476275.1 Binatus sp. (SeqCode)
GCCCCTCGAGGGAGTGCGTATCCTGGCCTTCTCGCAGCTCGGGGCCGGGCCGTACGCCATGACGCTCCTCTCGGACCTCGGCGCCGAGGTGATCAAGGTCGAGGACCCCACCACGGCGGGCGACGAGGCGCGCGGGGTGCCACCCTTCGCCGATGCGGCCGCCCGCGACGGGCTCTACTATCAGTCGTTCAACCGGGGTGCCCGGAGCCTGACGCTCAACCTGCGCGCCCCCGGGGCACGGGACCTCCTCCACCGCCTGGTCGCGCGCTCGGACGCCGTCTACAACAACCTGCGCGGCGATCTGCCGTCGAAGCTCCAGCTCGACTACGCCGGCCTCCGCGCCGCCAACCCGCGGATCGTCTGCTGCTCGCTCACCGGCTTCGGGCGAACGGGTCCACGGGCCGGTGACCCGGGATACGACTACCTCCTCCAGGCCTACGCGGGCTTCATGAGCGTCTCGGGAGAGCCCGACGCCCCGCCCACCAAGTGCGGCATCTCGATCGTCGACTTCTCAGGCGGCATCCTGTCGGCGCTGGCGCTGATGATCGGGCTCCACCGGGCCCGCGCGACGGGCATTGGCTGCGATCTCGACGTCTCCCTCCTCGACACCGCCATCTCGATGCTCAACTACATGGCGATCTGGACGCTCAACCGCGACTGGCGCCCGCAGCGCCTGCCGGAGGGCGCGCATCAGAGCCTCGTCCCGAGCCAGAGCTTCCAGACGCGCGACGGCTGGCTGGTCATCATGTGCATGAAGGAGAAGTTCTGGGAGCGCCTCGCGGAGCGGATGGACCTCACCGCGCTGCGGGACGACACGCGCTTCCGGACCTTCGCCGACCGGCTAGCGAATCGTGACGCGCTCGTGCCGATCCTGAAGGCCGAGTTCCGGCGCCGGACGACGGGGGAGTGGCTCGCGCGGCTCCGCGGCCACGTGCCGGTGGCGCCGGTCTACACCGTCGAGGAGGCGCTCGCCGACGAGCAGGTGCGCGCCCGCGAGATGGTGATCGAGGTCGCGCACCCGATCTTCGGCGCGCTCGGCGAGGTGGGCTGCCCAATCAAGATGGCGGACGTCACGCCCCGTTACGTGGCGGCCGCCGGCCTCGGCGCCGACACGGCGACCCTGCTCGCCGAGATCGGCGTCCGCGAGGACGAGCTCGCGGGGCTGCGCAGCCGCGGCGTCGTCTGACCGCATCACGCGTGCTGCCGGGTCGCTTCCGCATGCTGGCGGGCGGCCATCGCCTGCTGGAGGGTTGCGACCAGCGTCGCGTACTCGAACGGCTTGGTCACGTACGCGTCGAATCCGGCGTCCTGGGTCCGGCTGTAGCTCTCCTGGCTGGCGAAGCCCGACACCGCGACCACCGGGACGTGCGCGCGCTCGGGATCCTTGCGGAGGAGGCTGACGAATTCGTACCCGTCCATCAGCGGCATGCGAAGGTCGCAGAGGACGACATCGGTCTCCTCGGGGCGCAGCCGCGCGAGCGCCTCCTCGCCGTTCCCCGCATCCACCACGCGTGCGCCCAGCTCCTCGAGCATCGTGCGCATCGCCTCCCGCATGTCGTCGGCGTCCTCGACGAGGAGCACGGAGAGGTCGCGCAGCGGCCGGTCCTGCTCCTCCGATGCGGCGACGGGGGCGGGCTCCGCGACGGTCTCGGCATCGTCGATCCGGTCCTGCAGCGGTAGCCGGACGATGAACTCGGTTCCCCGTCCGGGGCCCTGGCTCGTCGCGGCGATCGTCCCCTGGTGCAGCTCGGTGAGCCGCTTGGCGAGCGCCAGGCCGATCCCGAGCCCCCCGTGCTCTCGACGGGTGCCTTCCTCCTGCTGCTTGAAGATCTCGAAGACGTGCGGGAGGAACGCCGGCGAGATGCCCTCGCCCGTGTCCCGGACGCGGGCGACCGCCGCCCCGCCCTCGCGCTCCAGGGTCACGCGCACGAGGCCTCCCGACGGGGTGAACTTGATGGCGTTCGAGACGAGGTTCGCAAAGACCTGGTGCAGGCGGTTCGGGTCGCCCTTGACGGTGAGGTGGTGCTCGGAGAGCTCGACCGCGAGGCGGATCGACTTCCGCTCTGCCTCCCCTCGCAGCGTGTCCGTGCAGGCGCGCACCAGCTCGACCAGGTCGATCGACTGCGTCTCGAGTGCGACCTTGTCGCGCGTGATCGCGGCCAGATCGAGCAGCTCGTTGACGAGCGCCCGCTGCACCCGGACATTCCGCTCGATGACCTCCGCCGCGTGGCGCACGTGCGCCGTATCGGGCGCGCGCCGGAGGACCTCCACCCAGGTCAACAGGGGGGCGAGCGGCGTGCGGAGCTCGTGCGAGAGGACGGCGAGGAACTCGTCCTTCCGCCGATCGGCCTCGCGGGCCGTCTGGTAGAGCCGGGCGTTGTCGATCGCCATCGCGGCGCGGTAAGCGAGATCCTCCGCCACGGCCAGGTCGGCGGCCCGATAGCGCCGGCCCGACCATGACGTCGCGAGCTGGAGGAGGCCGACCTTTCGCCCGCGCACGACGACCGGCACGGCCATGCACGCGCGCAGGTGGAGCGCCCGCAGCATGCCGCGCCGCTCCGGCTCCGGCAGCATGCTCACGAGCGGGGCCTCCCCCACGTCGCAGATCGCCGGCTCGGGGAACGCCGCGAGCGCCGCCGCGAACGTGATCGGATCGGGTGCCAGACGCGCCAGGTCCGCCGCGGCCTCGCTGTCCGAGGGGTCGACGTGCGCGGCCGGCAGCCGGAGCACGGTCCCGTCTTCCTCGAGGAGATCGACGAGGCACCAGTCGCCGAGCCCCGGTACCGTCACCTGGGCCATGGCGGTGAGCGTGGCGCGGTGATCGAGCGAGGCGGCGAGGGTGACGCTCGCTGCGGCGAGCAGGCGAAGCATCTCCTCCGCCCGGCGGCGCTCGGTGATGTCGGTCGACACCCCGACCGCTCCGATCACCCGCCGATCGTGGTCGCGCAGGGGGGCGGCCGAGGCGAGGAGCCAGCGCTCGGCGTCGTCGGCTCCCCGCCGGAGTGTGTAGAGTGCGCCCGTGACCGGTCGGCCCCGCAGAGCGGCCCGGAGGCCGAGATCTCCCGCGCCACCCCCGCCCTCGTTTCCGTCGAACTCCTCGAGGCGTCGCCCCAGCTCGGAGAGGTCGGGCAACGGATCGTCGGCGCCCAAACCGAGCGTGCGGCGGCCGGCGGAGTTGGTCCGTACCAGGCGGGCCTCGGCGTCCACGATCCACACGTCGTCCGGGATCTCCTCGAGGATGAGATCGAGGCGGGCGCGCTCGCTCTCCGACGCGGCGTGGAGATGTGCATTCTCGAGCGCGACCGCGCTCTGCGCGGCGATCACGTCGAGGGCCTTTAAGTCCTCGATCGGTCCGGCCTGCCGCCGCCGCCAGAGGGTGACGAGCGCGCCCAGGGCCGCCCCCCGCGCGCGCACCGGATTCACCACCAGCCACGTGGCCTGGGCGCGGCTGAGCAGCGCGCGCTGGTCTCCCGGCAGGGTCGCCAGGTACGGCGTCGTCTGCCGCTCCCGCGTCTCGATCGCCTTCCGCACGAGCGGCAGGTGACGCCGGCCGAGCCGTACGGGCAGCAACGGCCAGATCTCCGGCATGACACGGTGGGAAGCCGCGCGCCGGAGCTCCCCTCCGGGCTCGACGAGATAGATCACCGCCGGCCCGTCGCAGAGAAGAGAGGCCGCGGTCGTCGCGCCCTCGAGCACGGCCTTGGGTTCGAGCGCGACCATCTGGCTGCCGACGTTCATCAGGGCGAGCAGCCGCACGCACTCGCGCTCGAGCTTGCGACGGCTCTCCTCGCGCTCGCTGACGTCCCGGATGGTGACGAGCGCGAGACCGTCCGCCTGCGCCTCGCGCGGGTAGGCGATGGTGATCTCCCAGTGCGCCTGCACACCCGGGCGGAGATTCCAGCTGTCGAGGATGGTCTCCGACCCGCGCTCGCGCAGGACGCTCTCGACCATCGTCGCGAGGCCGGACGGCGCAGCACGCGGTACGACCTCGAGGAGTGGGACGCCGCGTGCCCCCTCACGTCGGCGTCCGACGAGCTCGAGGAAGGCGGCGTTGGCCTCCGCGATCCTGAACGGCGGAGCCGGTTCGATGAGCGCGATTGCGAGCGGAGCATGCGCGAAGATGTCCGCGAAGACCGCTTCTCGCATCGTCGCCACCTTTGGTGCCTCGCGAGGCGCTTGCAATCCCCTTCCGGGGCTCAACGCTATCCCCTGTCGCCGCTCTCCAGCAGCTTCGCATCGGGTGTGGCCATGCAGAGGATGCCGAGCAGCTCGCCGCCCGTGCCGATCAGCGGTGTCAGCCGGAAGGCCGTTTTCTGCTGCCGTCCGTCGGGCATCGTGTAGGCCACCTCGGGGATGACCTCCGGCCGGCGATGCTCGAGGGCGCGCCGGAGCGCGTCGTGGGCGAGCCCGGTGACGTCGCCGATCGGAAGGCCGAGGAAGTCACGGTTGACCGCGTCCTCGGGGCGCAGCCCCCACATGCGCGCCGCGGGCCAGTTCCAGCTCTTCACCCGGAGCGAGGTGTCGAGCACGATCACCGCGAACACCATGGCGTCGAGCACCAGCCGGTGATGCGTGTCCAGCTCGTGCAGCGCGGCGGTGCGCTTCTCGAGCTCGGTGTTGATGGTGGCGAGCTCGGCGTTGATCGACTGCAGCTCCTCGATCGTGGTCTCGAGCTCCTCGTTGGTCGACTGCAGCTCCTCGTTGGTGGTCTCGAGCTCCTCGTTGGTCGACTGCAGCTCCTCGTTGGTGGTCTCGAGCTCCTCGTTGGTCGACTGCAGCTCCTCGTTGGCGGTGGCCGATTGCTCGGAGATGCGGCCGACCTCCTCGCGCAGTATCGCGTACTCGGTCACGTCGTCCGCGGCCACCACCACGCCGGCGAGCCGCCGCCGGTCGTCGAAGAGCGGGGAGACGAGGAGCGTCACGTGTGCCGGGTCGCCCGACCGGCGGGGGAAGGAGACGTCCTGCAGCCGGGCCGGGGCATGCGTGGCCTTCACTTCCTCGATGCGCGACCGCAGCCCTTCCACGCGGTAGCTGATGTCGAGGTCGCGAAACTTCCTCCCGATCGCGTTGGCGGCGGGCGTGTCGTAGATCCCCTCCGCGGCGGCGTTCCAGGTGACGATCGTGTCGGCGGGATCGATCACCACGACGGCGGTCGGTAGCGCGTCGACGATGCCATACAGCCGGTTGGCCTGAGCCTCGATCCGCTCGTGGCGGGCGATGCCCTGGGCCGACGGTTGCTGGGGGACGTCGAGCAACGGCCTCCCGGCGGCGTCGATCGGCATGACGCGCTGGAAGATGCGCCACTTGAAGTCGACGGGGACGAACCGGCGCGAGCGCGAGAGCATCGATTCCGCCTTGCCGAGGAAGAGGTAGCCCCCCTCGTGGATCCCGTAGTGGAAGCGCGGCAGGATGCGCTCCTGGAGATCGGTGTCGAAGTAGATGAGCACGTTCCGGCAGACGAGCAAGTCGAGATGCGGGAGGGGCGAGTCCTGGGTCAGGTCGTGGCGCCCGAAGATGCACCACTTCCGGAGGTCACGACGGAAACGATACAGCTGTCCTTCCCGCACGAAGTATCGTTCGAAGAGCTCGCGCGGCACGTCCTTCACGCTCTCCAGGCGATAAAGGCCGGCGCGGGCCGTGTTGAGCGCGTCCTCATCGACGTCGGTGGCGTAGATCTTCACGTCGAGCTCGCGCGCGTCCTGCCGCACGCTCTCGGCGATCAACATGGCGAGGGTGTAGGGCTCCTCGCCCGAGGAGCAGCCGGCACTCCAGACGCGGAGGCTACGGGTCGGGCCGGCCCCCTGGACGATCCGCGGGACCACTTTCTCTCGCACCAGGTCCCATGCCTCGGGGTCGCGGAAG
>DATILR010000338.1:0-2766 GCA_035476275.1 Binatus sp. (SeqCode)
CGGGAGCGGGGTGCCGGAAGCGCCGACCCGCAGGCTCCGCGCGCGCCTGCAGATGCGGGGGCTACGCCGCATATACGGGGCGCGCGTGAGCCGAGGACCGGAGGCGCGCCGGCACCCCGCTCCCGCACCGGCGGCCGCGAAGATGTTACCGGCCCGCGGCTCGGCCGAGACCCGCCGCGGAGCGGAGGTCGTCGACGCTGTCGGTCCGCTCCCAGGTGAAGTGTCGGCCGTCGGACTCCCGCCCGAAGTGACCGTAGGAGGCGGTGCGGCGGTAGATCGGGCGCTTGAGCCCCAGGGTCTTGATGATGGCCGCGGGCTTGAGGTCGAAGAGGTCGCGCACGATCGCCGCGAGCCGCTCGTCGGGGAGACAGCCGGTGCCGAAGGTGTCGACCGCCACCGAGACCGGATCCGCGATGCCGATCGCGTACGCCACCTGGATCTCGCACCGGCGCGCGAGCTCGGCGGCGACCAGGTTCTTCGCCATGTAGCGCGCCATGTAGGCGGCACTCCGGTCGACCTTGCTGGGATCCTTTCCGCTGAACGCGCCACCGCCGTGACGGCCGTAGCCACCGTAGGTATCGACGATGATCTTCCGGCCGGTGAGCCCGCAGTCGCCCTTCGGTCCGCCCTCGACGAAGCGTCCGGTCGGGTTGATGTAGTAGACCGTGCTCTTGTCGAGGAACTCGGGCGGCACGACCTTCTTCACCACCTCCTCGAGAATCGCCTCCTTCAGCGTGCCGTTCGGCACGTCGGGTGTGTGCTGCGAGGAGACGACGACGGTGTGGGCGCGGACGGGGCTGCCGTCGCGATACTCGACGCTCACCTGGCACTTCCCGTCGGGGCGCAGGAAGGGCAGGAGGTTCGACTTGCGCGCCTCGGCGAGCCGCTGGCCAATGCGGTGCGCGGTGTAGATCGCGAACGGCATGTACTCCTTGGTCTCGTCGCAGGCGAAGCCGAACATCATGCCCTGATCGCCGGCGCCCTGCTCTTTGCCGGCGCCCGCCGTCACGCCCTGGCTGATGTCAGGCGACTGGCGCTCGATGGCGGTGACGATGGCGCAGGTATCGCAGCTGAAGCCCGTCTCGGGCGAGACGTAGCCGATGTCCCGGATCACTTCCTTGGCGATCTCGCCGAACTCCACCCGGCCCGTGCTCGTGATCTCGCCCGCGATCACCACCAGCCCGGTCTTGATGAGGGCCTCGCACGCCACCCGGCTATCCGGGTCGGCGGCCAAGAAACCGTCGAGGATCGCATCCGAGATCTGGTCGCAGACCTTGTCCGGATGGCCCTCGTTCACCGATTCCGAGGTGAAGACGTAGTCTTTCAGCATAGGTGTCCGGGAGGCGGTATAACCGATGCGCCTCGGCCGGGGCAAGCTCGCCCTGGACGGCGGACGCTATTCGGACTCGTTGAAGCGCGCCTCAACCAGCTCCCGAATCGCCGCCAGGGCCTCGCTCGCCTGTGGTCCCGAGGTGGTGACCTCGATCCTGCTCCCCTGCTCGGCGGCGAGCATCATGACACCCATGATACTCCGCCCGTTCACCACCTGTCCGTCCTTCGCGACGGTGACCTCGGCCTCGAAGCGGCTGGCCGTCTGGACGAGCAGCGCCGCGGCCCGCGCGTGCAGCCCGAGTCGGTTCTTGATCTCGAAGCTCGCCCGCGTTTCCTGCGACGGCTGGGTGCCCATGCTCAACGCACCTGGCGGCTGCGCGCCGGGGGCTCGGTCGCCCAGATGATGTGGTCCTGCCCGTAGCGGTGGATGAAGCGCGCGAGTGAGCGCGCGTCCATCTGGCCCCGGACGGTACTGAGCTTGATCAGCATCGGCATGTTGACGCCGGCCACCACCTCGCTCCCCGTCTCCCGCGCGATGGCGAGGCTCTGGTTGGTCGGGGTGTCGCCCAGCATGTCGGTCAGGATGACCACGCCGTCGCCCCGCTCGACCCGCCGCACTGCCGCCTCGATGCGCGCCCGGATGCCCTCCGGCCGATCGTCGTAGCTGGTGACGATAGCCTCCAGCCCGTCGATCGGACCCAGGACTCCTTCCAGCGTCTGCACCATCTCCGCCGCGAGCCGGCCGTGGCCCACGACGACGATCCCCACCATCGACAGATCCTTACTCTCGGGCGGGAGTCGCGGCAAGCCAAATGGCTATCGCTCCGCGTCGCGATGGCGGACGAGGACGCGGTGGCCCGACTCCTGCAAGCGGCGGCGGAGCTCCTCGACCAGCACGATCGAGCGATGGCGACCGCCGGTGCAGCCGAGCGCGATCGTGAGGTAGCTCTTCCCCTCGCGCCGATAGCGGGGCAGCGTGAACTCGAGCAACTCGACGAGGCGCCGCAGGAACTCCTGTGTCTCGTCGCGGCAGAGCACGTAGTCCGCGACCGCCGGGTCGCTTCCCGTCTTGTCGCGCAGCGCCTCGACGAAATACGGGTTGGGGAGAAAGCGGGCGTCGAGCACCAGATCGGCGTCGGTCGGGAGGCCGTACTTGTAGCCGAAGGAGAGAAGCCCGATCGTCATCGTGCCCGGCTCGGGCCGATCGACGAGGTCACGCAGGGCGCTGCGAAGCTCGTGAACGGTGAACGCACTCGTGTCGAGGATGCGGTCGGCGAGCTCGCGAAGCCCGTGCAGCTTCTCCCGCTCGCGCCGGATGCCGTCGGCGATCCCCCCGCCCTGGTCGGCGGGGTGAGGTCGGCGTGTCTCGCTGAAGCGGCGGACGAGTACCTCGTCGCTCGCTTCGAGGTAGAGCACCTCGAGCGCGACGTCGTG
>DATILR010000339.1:0-17544 GCA_035476275.1 Binatus sp. (SeqCode)
GCGCGGTGGGTGGAGGCAGGTGCGACGGGCCGACGGCCGGCGGGGATGGATCGAGCGGGACGCGGTGGCGACGCTCTGAGGAGCAGCCGAGCGGCGCGTCCCGCGATGAGCAACTCGCGTACCACGCTGGCGATCGACGGCCGCGGGCTCGCTTCCGGTCACGTCCCTTCGCCGCTTCGCAAACCGAAGGTGCGTCGATGCACTCGCGCAGGGGGCTCGCCGCGGCGCTGACCATCACGCGCCGCGTCCGTATCCCGACCGCCTCGACTCGGGAGCGTCCGATTCCCGGACGGTACCGGTGTTGACGCGGCCGTCGAAAGCCTTCAAATCGGAACTAGATGGCTTGGTCCCGAGGCCGCGACGTAGCTGGCGCGGACGTTGCTGCCGGTCGGGTGGACAGCGGAGACGATCGGAGCCTGCCCGGGCGCGAAGGTGCTCTCCGCTCGACGGACGCGATGTCCGGAGGAGGATTCATGCGATCGAAGACGTGTAGTGCCGCTGTGGCAGTGCTCCTGATGACCAGCGTGCTGTCGGTTGGCTGCGCGAAGCAAGACAAGCCCGACGCGGCCGAGGCGGCAGCGACACGGGCAGAAGCCGCCGCCCGGCGCTCCGAGGCCGCGGCCAGCCGGGTCGAGGCCGCGGCGCAGCGGGCCGAGGCCGCGGCCGATCGCGCCGAGCGCATGTTCGAGCGTTCGACCCGCAAGTAAGGACCCCGCAGCTTCCCGACGGAGACGCGGCCGGCGGGATCGAGGAGAGGCGCGCGGCCTACTTCACGAGCCCGCCGAGCGGCGTCTGCAGGCCCCCCAGGGTCGCGTCGATGTGGTCGGTGCATCCGGCCAGCACCTTACCCGTGCGCTCGTAGCGGGCGGTGAGCCGCCGTGCCGAGGCGAGCTTCCGGTCGATGCCCTGGACGAGCTTCCTGAGCGGCTTCGCGTGCTCGATCCGTCGCCACCCGGTCCGCGAGCTGCACGTCGTCTCTCCTCAGGCCTTGCGGCCCGCCGGCTCGGCGATGCGGACGAGCTGCTTGCCGCGGTTCTCGCCCGTGAACAGGCGCCGGAACGCGTCCGGGGCGTTCTCCAGGCCGTCGACCAGGTCGACCTGGTCACGGAGCTTCTTCTCCGCGACCCAGCGGGCGAGGTCGGCGACCGCCTCGCCGAAGCGCGCCGCGAAGTCGCTCACCAGGAAGCCCTGCATGCGGGCGCGGTACACGATCAGGTTGGTGTAGTTGCGCGGGCCGCGAGGTCCCTCGCTGTCGTTGTAGCTGGAGATCGCGCCGCACAGGGCCACGCGCGCGCCGACGGCGAGACGGGCGAGCGCGGCATCGAGGATCTCGCCCCCGACGTTGTCGAAGAAGACGTTGATCCCGCGCGGAAAGAGCTCGGCGACGCGCCGGGGCAGGGGCTCGGAGCGATAGTCGATCGCCGCGTCGAGCCCGATCTCCTGCGTCAGCCAACGGCACTTGTCGGATCCGCCGGCCACCCCGACCACGCGCGCCCCGCGCAGCTTCGCGATCTGCGCGGCGACCGAGCCGGTGGCGCCGGCGGCGCCCGAGACGAGGACCTCGTCGCCGGCCTTGACGCCCCCGACGTCGAGCATCCCGAAGTAGGCCGTGAGGCCGGTGATGCCGAGGACACTGAGGCACAGGGCGATCGGCACGCCCGGGGGAGCTTGGTCACCGGAACGAAGCCGCGGCCGTCGCTCACCGCGTAGTCCTGCCAGCCGAACATGCCGGAGACGAGGTCGCCCGGGCGGAAGCCCGGGTGATGCGAGGCGACGACCTCGCCCGCGGCGCCCGAGCGCATCACGTCGCCGAGCGGAATGGCGGGAACGTACGTGTCGCGCGCCATCCAGGTGCGCTGTGCCGGGTCGCAGGAGAGGTAGAGGTTCCGCACCAGGAACTGGTTCTCGCCGACCGGTGGCACGGGCTCCTCGCGGAGCTCGAAGTTCTGGCGCGCGGGCAAACCCGTGGGGCGGGACACCAGCACCCATTTCCGGTTCTTCTCGCTCATGCGGCGCCTCTCCTCGTTCTGAGACGTTTTAGCGATTTGTCTCAGACGAGACATTATGGTCGAGAAGGCGGTCACGATCCTCCGGCTGATGCTCCGCTGAGATCGCGAGACCCCGGGGAGTTCATCAACTCCCCGCGACGTGCTAACAAGCCGCGCGTGCTGCGCCGCGCCGGCTCCCTCCTCTTCTGGACGTTCATGGCCGTGAGCTCCATCGTGCTCTTCCCGGTGGCGCTCCTTCTCTGGGCGGCCACGGTACTCTTCGATCGCCGCCTCCGCGTCCTCCACCGCTTCACCTGCTTCTGGGCTTCGCTCTACACCTGGCTCAACCCGGCCTGGCGCGTCCACACCGAGGGCCGGGACAAGATCCGGCCCGGGGCGACGTACGTGATGGTCGCCAACCACCAGTCGTTCCTCGACATCCTGGTGCTCTTCCGGCTGTTCGTCCACTTCAAGTGGGTGTCGAAGATCGAGATGTTCCGCATCCCGCTCATCGGGTGGAACATGGCCCTCAACCGGTACGTCAAGCTCCGCCGGGGCGACCGCGCGAGCGTCATCAGGATGATGGACGCCTGCGAGCAGACGCTGGCGGCGGGGAATTCGATCATGATGTTCCCCGAGGGCACGCGCTCGCCCGACGGCCATCTGCGCGCCTTCAAGCAGGGGGCGTTCGAGCTCGCGCTGCGCACGCGGACGCCGCTCCTGCCGATCGTCATCGAGGGCACGGCGCGGGCGCTCCCCAAGCGGGGCTTCGTGCTCCAGGGGCGGCATGCGATCCGCATCCGCGTGCTCGACGAGATCCCGTACGCCACCTTCGCCCGGACGCCGATCGATCGGCTCACGGAGGAGGTGCGCGCCGTCTTCGCCGCGGAGCTCGGCGAGCCCCAGGCGGACCCGCATGGACAGCGCGCCTCGGCGCACGACCTCGGCCGGTAGCGGTGACATGACCTTCGACCTCGTCCTCGAGCACGGCACGGTGCTCGACGGCACCGGCAGCGACGGCCGTCGCACCGCCGTCGGGGTGAGGGGAGGGCGCATCGCCGCCATCGGCGACCTCGCCGGCGCCGCCGCCGCGCGCCGGCTCGACTGCACCGGGAAGGTGATCGCCCCCGGATTCATCGACATGCACTCGCATGCCGACTGGGTGATCCCGCAGGCCGACCACGCCGCCACCCTGGCACCGCTCCTCGAGCAGGGCATCACGACCATCGTCGCCGGCAACTGCGGCTGCTCGCCGGCGCCGTGTCTCCCGGGCAACCGGGCGCTGCTGCCGCTCGTCGGGCGGATGTTGCACGATCAGGACCTCGACTACGGCTGGGACGGCATGGGCAGCTTCCTCGCCGGCCTCGAGCAGCGGGGTCTCGCGCTCAACGTCGCGCAGCTCGTCGGCCACGGGACGGTGCGCGCGGCCATCAAGGGCACCGAGCCCGGACCGGCCACCCCCGGGGAGGTTGCGGCGATGGCCGATCTGGTCCGCGCCGCACTCGACGAGGGCGCGATCGGCCTCTCGACCGGTCTCGGCTACGCGCCCGGGGTGTTCGCCGATCGCGACGAGCTGCTCGGCGTCACCGCCCCGCTGGGGGAGCGGGGCGGCGTCTACACCTCGCACGCGCGGAGCTACATCGCGCTCGGGCCGTCCCCCACCAATCTCGTGGCGCTCGACGAGACGGCAGCGATCTGGCGCGCGCATCGGGTCAAGGTGCAGCACTCGCATCTCATCTTCGTCGGCGACCGGACCTGGCCGACCACCGACCGGACGCTCGAGCACCTCGATCGCCTGCGCGAGGAGGGCGTCGACATCGCCTGCGACGCCTTTCCGTACGTCGGCGGCAACACCACGCTGGTGGTCTTCATGCCGCCGTGGACCCTGAGCCAGCTCCGCCGCGTGGTCGCCAGCCCGCACGATCGGCAGCGGGTCGCCGCCTCGCTCGACCGGGTGTTCCTCGCGCTCGGCATGCACTGGGCCGATACCCAGATCCTGTGGGTGCCCGGGCGCGAGCTGGCGCACTACGAGGGACGGACGATCGCCGACATCGCGCGCGAGCGGCGACAGGAGCCGACCGAGACCTACCTGGATCTGGTCGGCGAGCTGGGCAGCCAGACGCGCATCATGAACTGGAACTACTCCGGCCGCGACGCCGAGGAGACGAGCCTCCGGAAGGTCCTGCAGCATCCCGCCTGCTGCTTCGAGACCGACACCATCCTGACCGGCAACGGCGTCGACAACCCCGCGTCGTACGGCACGTTCCCGCGCCTGCTCGGCCGTTACGTGCGTGAGCTCGGGCTGCTGAGCCTACCCGAGGCCGTGCGGCGCATGACCGGCTTCAATGCGGAGCGCATGAATCTCGGCGACCGCGGTCGGATCGCGAGCGGCCTCGCGGCCGACCTGGTGGTCTTCGCCCCGGATGTGGTGGCGGATCACTGGCCCGGTGGCACGCCCGACCGCCGGCCGAGCGGCATCGAGACCGTCGTCATGAACGGTCGCGTGGTGGTGGAGCAGGGAAGGTTCGATCGTCGCGCGCGTGCCGGCGTGGTGCTGAGGCGCCACTGACCGACACCGGGATCCCGGTGCCGGCTCAGGTGGCGCCTTCGGACGGGACGATCAGACCATCGCCTTCAGCCCCTGAAGGGGACGGATGCGGACGACGTTCCGGGCAGGCTTGGCCTTGAACATCACCTGTTCCTTGGTGAACGGGTTGATGCCCGGGTGCGCCTTGGTGGCGGGCTTCCGCTTCACCGTGATGCGCATCAGGCCGGGCACCTTGAACACGCCGGCGCCGCTCTTGGCGAGATCGGCCTTGATCATGGAGCCCATGACGTGAAACACGGCGGCGACATCGCGACGATGGATGCCGACGTGCTGGGCGATGGTGCTGAAGACATCGCCCTTGCTGCGAGGCTTGGCCGAGCTGTTCACCTTCACGGCCTTGGTCATGTCGAGCTTGGAGACGGGCCGCGCTGACGCCTTCTTCACCGCTTTGGTCGCCATCCTGAACTCCTCCTCTTCCTCCTGGAGTTTCGGCGAAAACCCATAGGTGGCTGAAGAGAGAAAGGCAAGCGGCAGTGGCGTTGTTGCGTGGGCTTTCCCGCATCTTTTCCCACTTTCGCCGGTCGAGCGCGCCCAGCCCGCGTTGATCGGCGGCCGGCCGGGAGGGCTGCGGGGATGGGCGGCCGGGCTTCACGCGTACGATGCCGGCGCCGGCCGCCCGCCGTCGGGGGCCGCCGGAACCCAGTGGGTTCCTCGCGAAACAGCCCGGTCCCCACGACGGGGGGAGGGCTGAGACGGTGAAATTGGGGGGCACGCCTCAGCGAAAAGATGGCGAAGATCCAGCCCATCATTGATACCGCTCTCGAGCGGAAAGGTACGCGCCGTGGACAGGAAGGAACGAAGGCCTACGCGCCCGTCCCGTACCGTCCATAGACCGGCTCCGCGAAGAGAGACACGCGCGTGTCGAGCGCGGCGACCGATGCGGAACTCGTCTCGGCATCGGGCTTGCTATCGACGATGGCGGCGATGTCGCCGTCATCCTGCAAGGAGGAGCTGATGCGAGCCAGAGTCGTTCCCATCCAGTGTATCGTGCCACCGCACATCCTCCGGCACCTGGTGCGCAACGCGCGGGGCCCCACGCGCGACTGGGCGGAGCAGTCGCTGATGCGCTCCGAGCGCATCCGCGGCGCGCGGGCTCGAAGCCGCGGCGTCGCGTTCGCCGTTCCGGCAGGGGAGAAACGCCGGACGGTGTACGATGCGCAAGGCGGCACGCGGCCGCCCTTCCGCCTCGTGCGGAGCGAAGGTCACGGCCCGGTCGACGACCAGGCGGTCAACGAGGCGTACGATGGTGCCGGGGCCACCTACGACCTCTACCGACAGGCCTTCAATCGGAACTCGATCGACGACAAGGGCATGCGCCTCGACTCGATCGTTCACTACGACGAGCGTCTCGACAACGCCTTCTGGGACGGCACCGAGATGCTGTATGGCGACGGCGACGGCGAGTACTTCGAGCGCTTCACGAAGAGTCTCGACGTGATCGGACACGAGCTCACCCACGGCGTCACCGAGCACACGGCAGGCCTGGAATACTCGGGCGAGCCGGGCGCCCTCAACGAATCCATGTCCGACGTCTTCGGGTCCCTGGTGAAGCAGTACGCGCTGGGGCAGTCGGCGGCGCAGGCCGACTGGTTGATCGGCGCCGGCCTCTTCACGAGCAAGGTCCATGGTCAGGCGCTGCGGTCGATGAAGGCCCCGGGGACCGCGTACGACGATCCCGTCATCGGCAAGGATCCGCAGCCGGCCGACATGGCCCACTACCAGAAGACCTCGTCGGACAACGGCGGGGTGCACATCAACTCGGGCATTCCGAACCGGGCGTTCTACCTGGCCGCGATCAACCTGGGGGGGAAGGCGTGGACCAGCGCCGGACGGATCTGGTACGCCACGCTGCTGCGGCTGCGACCGAGCTCCACCTTCCAGGACGCCGCGAACACGACCGTCGCGGTCGCCAGGGAGCTGTACCAGGGGGGAGAGCAGCGCGCGGTTCGTGACGCCTGGGCACAGGTCGGGATCACCGTGAGTTGATGCGCACCACGCGACGGGGAGCTGTCGCATGCCGAGGTCGGCCGGGATCGGCACGGCGAGCGCGGTGCTCGCGGCCATGCTGGCCTGCGCACCGCCCGCCGGGCGGCGGCCGGACGCCCTTCGTGCCAGATCGATGCGGGTAGAATTCGAGCGGAGCGGGGGCTTTGGCGGGCTGAGGAGGGTCTGCACCGTCGACGAGGGCACCCTTCCACCCGACGCAGCCCGCCAGCTCCGCGACCTGGTCCACGGCGCGCGGTTCTTCGACCTCCCGGCGGAAATCAGGGCCAGCCAGCCAGGCGCCGACCGCTTTCGCTACCGGGTGACGGTCGACGACGGCGAGCGGCGGCATACCGTGGACCTGGACGAGGCCGCCGCACCGGACGGCGTCTGGCCCCTGGTCGACTGGCTCAGCCGGAGGGCAACGCCGACGCCCCTGGCCGGCGAGCCGCCGCGCTCTCCCTGACCGCCTTTCCGACGCCCGCTGACCACGACACGTTGCCCGCCGGCGGATTGCCTCGTATAGACAGGCGATGGCCAGCAAGAGGACGAAGGGCAGGGCGCCGCGCAAGGTCGCTCCGAAGAGGGTCGCCACGAAGAGGGTCGCCAGATCTTCCGGTGCCAAGCGGAAGACGGTAACCGCCGTGAAGAAGCCGCGCTCGTCGACTCCGAAGAGCTCCCCGTCGAAGCCCGCCGCCAGCGCCGTCGACTCGACGGGCGCCATGAACCTCCTGCGCGCCTGGTCGCCGTCCCGCTACTCGACCCGCTGACAACGAGCTCGGCGCTGCCAGCGGATCACGGGCGTGGGATCTGCGGTAGCCAGTCGGGAGGCTGCTGCCGGAGGAGCGTCGGCGCGTCCCAGTAGTCGCGCCAGAGGACGAGCTTCCCGCGGCGGAACTTGAAGACGGCCGCCACGCGCAGCGTTGCGCGCTCGCCGCTCCGGTGGTGCCACACCTCGGTCCGCTCCACCATGACCGTTTCGCGGTCCTCGACGAGCTCGTGGATGGTGGTCGGCAGGCGCTCGAGCGTCTCCAGCCCGAGCGCCAGCTTGGCGCGGATCGCCTCCGGTCCGACGACGGTTGCCTCGGCGAACGGGACGTCCTCGTAGACGCAGTCGTCGGCGCAGTGCGCGGCGACGGCGGCGAAGTCCAGACGGTCGAGGTCGGCGAAGAGACGATGGAGGACCTGGGCGTTGGACGTCATGGCCGCCTCACATCGGGCCCTGGTAGACTTCGGCGAAGCGGAGTCCTGCCTCGGGCGCCACGCCGAGGTTGGCCGTGCGGTCGGTCCGGACGCAGATGACGACTGGCCCCGCGACGTCGCGCGCCCTGGCGAGCGCCGATTCCACGTCGGCAAGGGTGTCTGCGTAGAGGCCCTCGCAGCCGAGGCCCTTGGCCACCACGTCCCAGCGCACCGTCCCCATCTCCGTCCCGAAGTTCTGCCCGTAGAGCATCTGCTCGTTCGGCACCTCCATCGACCACGAGCCCTCGGCGAACACCACGACGGTGAGCCGGGCGCGCTCGCGCGCGGCGGACTGCATCTCCATGAAGTGGAAGCCGGCGGCGCCGTCGCCGGTGATGCAGACGACGTCGCGGTCGGGGTTCCCGAGCTTGGCCCCGAGCGCCGAGGGCACGCCGGTGCCGAGCATGCCCAGCTCGAGGATGCTGAGATACGAGCGCGGGCGCGTGGGCGGCAGGAACCAGTAGGCCCAGAGCGACGTGAACCCGCCGTCGGTCACGTAGATCGCGTCGCGACCGAACGTCTTGCCGATCGCCTGCATCACCCGCGCGGGGTGCAGCCCCGGTCCTCTCCAGCCCTCGACCACGCCCATCTGATCCTTCCACCACCCATCCGCCGCCTGACGGCAGCGGGCGAGGAAGCCCGCGTCCTTCGGCCGCGCCCGCCTCGCCTCCAGCGCCGACACCAGGCGCGCGAGTGCCGACTTCACGTCGGCGACGATGCCGAGCGCCAGCGGGCGCGTCACGCCGATGTGGCGCGGGTCGACGTCGATCTGGACGATTCGTTGCGTTGACGGATCACCCCAGTACTTGTCGTAGGGCAGGTCGAGATTGCCGAGCCGCGAGCCCGCGACCAGCACGACGTCGGCCTCGCGCTTGGCGAGATCGCCGCCGGCGCCGAGGCCGTAGACGGCGTTGGGGTGATCGAGGGGCACCACGGCGCGGCCGGCCATGGAGGTGACGACGGGGCAGCCGAGCCGCTCGACGGTGGCGAGCAGCGCCTCGTTGGCGCCGGCGCGGTCGACGCCCGAGCCCGCGATCACGAGCGGGCGCGCGGCGTCGGCCAGGAGGTCGGCGAGCTCGGCGACCCGTGCCTCGGACGCCTCGGGGAGCGCCGCGCGATAGGCCGGCGGCGCCGGCACGCGCACGCTCGACTCGTCCCCCGTCGCATAGAGGACGGGCGCGGGCAGCTCGATCTGCACCGGGCCCGGCCGCCCCGCCCAGAGCTCGCGGAACGCGAGCCGCACCACCTCCGGAATGCGCTCCCAGGAGAAGATCGGGCCGCCCCACTTGACCACCGGTCGGTAGACGTCGAGCTGGTCCTGTCCCTGGAAGGTCGAGGGCGGCGACGGGTAGACGATCCCCAGGCGATGTTGCGAGGTGATCGCGACCAGCGGCACGCCCTCGTGCCGGGCCGTGATCACGCCCGCGAGCAGGTTGGCCGAGCCCGGACCCGGGTTGCCGATCACGACCGCCACCTGGCCGGTGGTCTTGTAGAGTCCCTCGGCCATGTGCGCGCCGGCGGCCTCGTGCCGGATCGGCACCAGACGGATGTCGTGCGCCTCGAGCGCCGCCAGCAGCGGGTCGATCTCGGGCGAGGGGAGACCGAAGACGAACCGCACACCCTCGTTGGCGAGACAGCGGGCGAGCAGCGCTCCACCATTGACCTCGGCCATCGGACACCTCCCAGGTGCGACTGGTCGCCTTCTAGCAGCTCTTGCCCGCGTCGGCCCAGGTGGGCGCCGACGGCATCGACGGAGGGCGGCCACGGCGCTAGGGTGCCGCCCCATGCACATCCCACACTTCATGCGTCGCGTGAACCGCGTGCTGACCAATCCGCTGATGGGAACCTTCGCCTGGCTCGTCCCGCCACTCGCCGTGGTGCACCACGTCGGGCGGAAGAGCGGGCGCGCCTACCGCACGCCGGTGGTGGCGTTCCGTCACAACGCCGGCGTCGTCATCCCGATGACCTACGGCCGGGACGTGGACTGGGCGCAGAACATCCTCCGCGCCAAGCAGTGCGAGCTCGACCGGCTCGGGAGCCGTCTCCGGCTACGCAACCCGCGCATCGTCGGCTTCGACCGCGCCAAGTCGCGCCTTCCTGCGGCGCTCCACGCGTTCTTCCGCGCCGCGAGCTTCCCCGGCTACGTCCTCCTCGACGGCTGACGATGCGGGTCGAGCTCTACTACTGGTCGACGATCCAGGGACGGGGCGAGTTCGTCCGCCTGCTGCTCGAGGAAGCGGGCACCGAGTACGTCGACGTCGCCCGGGCGAAGGGGGGAACGGCGGCGATGATGCGCTTCCTCGGCGGGAAGAAGCCGGGAGCGCTGCCCTTCGCCGCACCGTTCGTGAAGGTCGGCGACGCGGTCGTGTCGCAGACCGCGAACATCCTCGCCTTTCTCGCCCCCCAGCTGGGGCTCGTGCCCGACGACGAGACGCTGCGCGCGGAGGCGAGCCAGATACAGCTCACCATCGCGGACCTGCTGGGCGAGGTCCACGACACGCACCATCCGATCGCGGGGAGCCTCTACTACGAGGATCAGAAGCGGGAGGCGAAGCGGCGCGCGCAGGTGTTCCTGAAGGAGCGGCTGGCGAAGTACCTCGGCTGGCTGGAGGACGTCCTCGCGCGCAACGCGGCGAGCGGCGGGCAGTGGCTCGTCGCGGGCGACTTCACCTACGTGGACCTGTCGGCCTTCCAGGTGGTCGAGGGACTGCGCTATGCCTTCCCGAACGCGATGGCGCGCATGGGGCGGAAGATTCCCCGGCTGGTCGCGCTCCACGGTCGCGTCGGGGCCCGGCCGCGGATCGCGGCCTATCTCGCGTCGGAGCGCCGGCTGCCGTTCAACCAGGAGGGTATCTTCCGGCACTATCCCGAGCTGGACGCGCCGGCGCCGCGGCGGGCGTCGCGCGCGCGCAGTCGGAAGACGCGGCGGTGAAACCCTTCTCGTTGGACGATGGCGAGCGAGCCGTGAGATCCCGTCAGCGGTCGTCAGGGCCGGGAGGGCGTCACGCGATAGTGGTCGAGCACCTCGCCCGGTGCGGGTGCTGCACTCAGGCGGATGCTCAGATGGCGTAACCGCAGGTGGCGTTCCATCTCACGCAGCTCCGGGTCGGTGATGCGCGCCGTGGTGAGCAGCGTCACCAGGCACTTTGCGCACGTCACGGCGAAGGCGGGCGGTGTGAGCTTTTGTTCCATGTGAATCCTACTGGTTCGGCGCTCCGGCGCTCGCCTCGAGATACTCTCGCCCGTCGATCGTCTCCGGGAGCTCGGCGTCGCCGCTGCTCCCGCTGTAGCCGGGCAGAGATACCCGGAAGGTGGTGCCGCGGCCGGGGGCGCTCTCGACGTCGATCGTACCGCCGAGCCGATCCACGAACTGCTTCACGATGTAGAGGCCGAGCCCGACACCGCCGCGCCGGTGCGTGGGGGCCGTGTCCGCCTGGCGGAACATGTCGAAGATGAACGGCAGCTGATCGGGGGCGATGCCGATCCCGGTATCGGCCACCTCGAAGAGCAGCCGGTCCGCCTCGGGCCGCACGCGCACCGTGACGGCCCCCTGGTCGGTGAACTTGAGGGCGTTGCTGACCAGGTTGCGGACCACCAGCGCCACCTTGGCCCCGTCGGTGGTGACCGTCCCCGCCGCCGTGACCGGTATCCACACGAGCTGCACCTGCGGCGAGCGCGGCAGTCCCTCCGTGCTGCCGTGGAGCATCGTGAGGAGCGCATCGAGTGGAACGGGGGCCACCTCCACCATGCCGTGGCCCACCTCGAAGCGGCCGACCTGGAGGGTGGCCTCGATCAGCTCGAGCAGCTCGCGGCTCCGGGCGTCGAGCCGCTCGACCAGCCAGTGTTGCTCGCGCGAGAGGCGCCCGGTGGCGTCGTCGCGCAGCATCTCCGTGTAGCCGATCATGACGTTGAGCGGCGTGCGCAGCTCGTGCGACATGGTCGAGAGGAACTCGGACTTGAGCGCGCTCGCGTGGCGCGCCTCCTCCAGGAGCTGCGCGTTGCGAAGGGCGATGGTGGCGTGCTCGGCGATGCCGCCCAGCAGATGGGGATCGGCGACGGGCAAGGGCGCGTCCGGCGTCCGGTAGCCGACCGCCAGGATGCCCACCACCGCGCCGTCGCGGTAGAGGCTGGCGAGCCGGATGCTGCCGAGGCCGCGGCCCCTGGCCAGGAGCTCACCCGTGCGCTCGGCCTCCGCCCCGGTGAGGATCACGACCCCGCCGCCGAGCAGGCGGTCGATGGGGGCCCAGCCCTGCGCCGGGAGCTCGATGCCTCTCGCCTCGTCCGCACCGCCGTCGCCGTCGGCGGTGGCGGCGAGCCGGAAGGTGCCTCGTCCCTCGTCGAGCAGGAAGGTGGCGCTCCAGTCGGCGGCGAGCCACTCGCGCGCGGCGCGGTTCATGCGGGCGAGCAGCGTCGGCGCCTCGAGGGTCGAATTGAGCGTGCGCGCCACGTCGACTAGGGCCACCAGGCGCTTCCGGCTGTCCTCGAGGCGCGCCGCGAGCGCCGCCAGGGCGGCGTTCTTGCCCTCGAGATGCCCGCCGTAGAAAAAGGCCTGCTGCGCGATGAGGTAGAAGAGGAACGGGGGCACGAGCGATGGGATCCCCGTCAGGGTCGCGAGCGAGAAGCCACCGTGCTCGATCGCGAGCAGGATCTCGTGGCACACGGTGGCGGCGCTGGCGACCAGGAGTCCGGCCGGTACCGAGACCAGGCTGGCCGGCACGATGACCATGATGAAGAGCGAGCGGAAGAGGAGACCCGCGAGGCCCGCCGCAGCCGCGCCGATGCCGATGGTGATCCCGGCGAGATCGACGACGTGCTGCAGGTAGAAGAAGGTGCGGGGCATGGCGAGAAGGGTCTTCGAGCGGAGAGCGAGGATCGAGAAGGCGGCGAGCGCCGCGCATACGGCGAGCACGTGCTCGAAGGCGACTCCGGGCACCCGGAGCGCGTCGAGGAGCAGCACGAAGACGGCCACGGCCGCGGTGGCGCGGACGCGGGTGACGCAGAGCCAATGGTTGATGACGGCGAGGTCGTCGCCAGCACGTGCGGTCTGCGCTGGTCCGATCGCTGCGGGCGCGGTCATCTTGCCGGCTGAGCAACCGGCATGCCATGAAACGCCAGCGCCAGGTGCGGACAGGTCCCCCCGCGTGTGTGCCAATCTGGCGCAGGCCCGCGGGACTGCAATGCTCCACCTTGGGTGATCATGGCGCAGTGGCACAACGCCCCGGCGTCGGAAACGATCGGGCGTGCGGCGACTAGAGTCTGATAGAAGGAGAAAGATATGGTCGTGCGACGGATGATCCCCCTCGTCCTCGGGATGATGCTGACCCTCGCGACGCCGTCGGCGGGGCAGACGCTGGGTGCGCGACGGAAGGCGATGTGGCTCTCGATCGGGCATCCGGGCCTGGGGGAGTACTCCCTCGCCGGCTGGGGCGATTTCTTCGAGAACTGTCCGCAGAAGAAGTTCTGGCTCGGCCTGATCCCGATCTACGGGTGGCCGGGCTATCTCCAGATCCTGTCCGCGATCGACGCCTACCACGGCAGGGTCTCGGACAACCTGAAGCCGATCGACTAGAGGCGTGCAGCGAAGCGCGGCGGCCGTGACGACGTCAGGCGGGCGGTTGACTGCGCTCGACTGGTTGCGCGGCGTCGTCATGGTCCTCATGACGATCGACCACGCCTCCGGTGCGTTCAACGCGGGCCGCCTCATGACCGACAGTGCCGGCATGTATCATCCGGGCATGCCACTTCCGGCAGCGCAGTTCCTCACCCGCTGGATCACGCACCTCTGCGCGCCCACCTTCGTCTTCCTCGCCGGCGCGGCGCTCGCCCTGAGCGTCGAGAAGCGGCGTGCCGCCGGAGAGTCCGAGCGGGCGATCGATCGCTTCATCCTGACCCGTGGCCTGTTCATCGCCGCCCTCGATCCGCTCTGGATGTCCTGGGTCTTCGTCCCCGGCCAGATCATCCTGCAGGTCCTCTACGCGATCGGGGCCGGCATGATGGCGATGGCGGCGCTTCGACGGCTCGACGACCGCTGGCTGCTCGCGCTGGCGCTGCTGGTGGTGGGCGCGGGCGAGCTGCTGACCGGCGCGGTGCTCCTCGCGACGGGCGGCGCCCCGACGCTGCCGTTCGCGCTGCTCCTGACGGGAGGGCTCTTCGGCTGGCTGATCGTCGGCTATCCGCTACTGCCGTGGCTGGCGATGATGGTGCTCGGGTGGTGCTTCGCTCGCCGGCTCGGGACCGCCCCGCCGGCAGGCGTCGCCCGCTCGCTGCTCCGCGCCGGCCTCGCGTCGCTCGCCGTCTTCGCCGTGGTCCGCGGCCTCGACGGCTACGGCAACATGGGCCTCGGACGCGAAGACGGCTCGCTGGTGCAGTGGCTGCACGTGAGCAAGTACCCGCCGAGCCTCTCCTACACGACGCTCGAGCTCGGGCTGATGGCGCTCTGCCTAGGCGCGTTCTTCGCCCTCCAGCGGCGCGAGCAGCCGGCGGCCATGCGACCGCTCCTCGTGCTCGGGCAGACGGCGCTCTTCTTCTACCTCCTGCACGTGCACGTGCTCGAGCTCGCCAGCTGGGCCCTCGGCCTCTCGCACCGGGCCGGGCTCGCGGCAACCTATCTGGCCGCGGCCGCCACCGTCCTCGCGCTCTATCCGCTCTGCGTGTGGTACCGGGGCTACAAGGCCGCGCACCCCACGGGCTGGCCACGGTACGTTTGAACCCGCATTGTGGGCCCCGATGCGGATTCCGCGTCAGCCCGGAGACGTCCCGGACCCCCGTGGCGGGCCCCTTCCCCGCCCAGTGGCCAGAAAACGTTTGCCTTCAAGGTCGGGAGGGCGGTATCCAGGCTCCCAGACGGCGATGGGCCCCGTCCATCTGGGAAATGCGGTCTACATGGTCGCGGCGCTGGCCGGGCTGACCGACGTCGACGCGATCACCTTGTCCATGGCCGAGTATGCCCGGTCGGGCGATCCGCACGTCGCGACTAGCGCGATCGTGCTCGCGACGCTCTCCAACACCGCGGTCACGTGCGGGGATGGTGGCGACGCTCGGGAGCGGCGCGCTCAAGCGGCCGATGCTGGCGGCGACGGCCGGCGTCCAGCTGGCCGGGTGACGGAACCGCGATGCGGCAATGGCGTGAAAGGGCAAGACGAGTGACCATCGGCGGTATACGGCGGGCGATCATGGGCCCGATGCGCACGCACACGCGGCTCGACGGCACGTCGGACGGACGCCGGTACACGACGGTGATCGTCGCGGCTTCGCTCCTCGCCATCCTTGGTGGGCTGGCAGCGGCCGCCGACCAGCCGCCCCCCGCCGCCCCGCCGCCGGCAGCGGCACCCCCGCCCGCCGCGACACCCCCGCCCCCAGTCCCGCCGCCGTCACCCGCGACCTCGCCGACGTCGGCGACGCAGCCCGCGAAGTTCTCGACCGCACAGCTCGAGCAGCTCGTGGCGCCGATCGCGCTCTATCCGGATCAGCTCGCCATCCAGATGATGATCGCGGCGACGTATCCGCTGGAGATCGTCGAAGCCGATCGCTGGCGCGCGAAGAACCCCAAGCTCCAGGGCGAGGAGCTCGACAAGGCGCTCCAGGGCCAGGACTGGGATCCGAGCGTCCAGTCACTGACGCACCTCCCCGACGTGCTGAAGCGCATGTCCGAGAACCTCGACTGGACGAAGGACCTCGGCGACGCGTTCCTCAGCCAGAAGGGCGAGGTGCTGGAGACGATCCAGCGCATGCGCGCGAAGGCGTACGACGCGGGCAACCTGAAGACGACCAAGGAGCAGGTCATCACGCGCGAGGTGGTGAACCAGAAGGAGATCATCAAGGTCGAGCCGGCCGAGCCCGACGTCGTCTACGTGCCGCAGTACAACTCGGAGGCCTACGGCCAGCAGTGGGCCTCGACCGCGGCGCCGGCGCCGTACTACCCGGCGACCATGGGGTATCCGGGATACGCGTACCCGCCCGGATACGCGTATCCGTACGGCTATCTCGCGACGACGAGCCTGCTGTCGTTCGGCGTCGGGATGGCGGTCGGCGCCGCCGTCTGGGGCGACTGCGACTGGGACAATCACGACGTCTACAACAACAACTACTACGGCGGGAACGGCAACGGCGGGAACAACAGCAACGTCAATCGCAACGTCAATCGCGAGCGCGACGTCAATCGCGAGCGCGGTGAGCGTCCCGACCGGGGTCGGCCGAACGACTCGCGGCCGGACCGTGGCCGGCCGAACGACAGCCGCGGTGGCCGGGCGAACGGCGGCCGACAGCAATGGCAGCACAATCCGTCACACCGCGCTGGCGTCGGGTATCGCGACCAGTCCACCGCGAAGAAGTACGGCGGCAGGGACCAGGTCGCCCAACGCGACCGGGCCAATCGCGATGCGGCGCGCGGCTTCGATCGAAGCCAGGCGGGCTCGCGCGGAAACAGGCCGAGCGCCTCGCAGCGGCCATCCGGCGGGCCGGGCGGGTCGCAGCGCGCGTCGAGCAGACCGAGCGCCTCGCAGCGCCCGGGCGGCGGAAGCAACGCTGCCGGCGCATCGCGACGGGGTGGGGGCGGCGGCATGGGCGGCCAGCGTCCGGCTAGCGCATCGCCGCGTCCGTCGACTGGATACCGTGGCGGCCGAGGGTCGGCCGGCGGCGGTCGGCAAGACGCGTTCGGCGGCTACGGGAGCGGTCGCTCGGCAAGCGCCGCGAGCAGTCGCGGCGCCGCGAGCCGCGGTGGGCGCAGCTACGGCGGCGGTGGCGGCTACGGTGGTGGAGGGGGCCGCGGCGGTGGTGGCGGTCGCGGCGGCAGCCGTGGCGGCGGTGGTGGCGGTCGCGGTGGTGGCGGTCGCGGCGGCGGCGGAGGACGGCGATGAGACTCCGCACGACGATCGCGACCATGCTCGTCTCGCTGCTCGCGCTGTCGCGCGCAACGTCGGCGACGCAGGAGCACTTTCCCACTCCCGACGCCGCAGCGAAGGCGCTCGACGCCGCCATCCGCGACACGAAGTCGACGGATCGGCTCGCCGCGGTGCTCGGGCCCGAAAGCGACGAGCTCATCTCGTCGGGCGATCCCGTCGAAGACGCGGCCGCGCGCAAGCGCTACGCCACCGCGGCGTCCGAGCACACGCGGATCGAGCCGCTCGACGACGCGACGGCGATCGTACGCGTCGGAAAGGACGACTGGCCGCTCCCGATCCCGATCGTGCACGACGCCGACGGCTGGCACTTCGACGCCGCGGCGGGCAAGCAGGAGCTGCTGAACCGCCGCATCGGGCGGAACGAGCTCACGACCATCTCCGTGTGCCGGGCCTACGTCGCCGCGCAGCGGGAGTATGCGAGCCGGTTCCATACCTACGCGCAAACCGTGCAGAGCAGCCCGGGCAAGAAGGACGGGCTCTACTGGGAGGAGACCGACCACGACGTGAGTCCGTTCGGCCCGCTCGTCGCCTCCGCCACCGCCGAAGGCTACCAGCTTCGCGGGGCGACGGACCCGCCGGCGCCCTACCACGGCTACTACTTCCGCATCCTCACCGCGCAGGGCGCCCACGCCCCCGGCGGAGCGAGGAGCTACGTGACCGACGGGCGGATGACGGGCGGCTTCGCGCTTCTCGCGTGGCCCGCCGACCACGGCTCGAGCGGCGTCATGACCTTCCTCGTGGGCCCGCAGGGCGTCGTCTTCCAGAAGGATCTCGGCGACGGCACGGAGCAGGCGGCGAAGGCGATCACGGCGTACGACCCCGA
>DATILR010000340.1:0-21648 GCA_035476275.1 Binatus sp. (SeqCode)
TGCGCGCGAGGAGCGCGATCACGTCCGCCCGTCCCGCGAACGTGCACCAGGCCTTGGCGCCCGAGATGCGCCAGCCGTCCTTCTCCCGCTCGGCGCGGCAGCGGACGGAAGCGACGTCGGAGCCGGTGTCGGGCTCGGTGACAGAGATCGCCACCATCAGCTCCCCCGCCGCGATGGGCGGGAGCCAGCGTGTCTTCTGCGCCGGCGTGCCGCCGTTGAGGAGCGCCTTGGTCAGGATCTCGGGGCGCGTGATGAGGCTGCCCGCGGCGGCGAGCGACGCAACCGAGAGCTCTTCGGTGGTGACGACCATCACCAGGTTGCCCATCCCCTGCCCGCCGTATTCCTCCGGCACGGACATGCCGAAGTAGCCGAGCTCGGCCATCTGGCGGATGATCGGCTCGGGAACCACCTGGTCCTCGCGGTGGATGCGCTCGGCAAGCGGTGCCACGGCCTTGCGCGCGAACTGGCGCGCCGAATCGCGCGCCAGGACTGCCATCTCTGACTCCATCCACGAGTTGTTGGCGCCGCGGGCGCGGATCACCTCGCGCCCGATCTGCCGGAAGCGTCCCTCGTGCTGCGCCGCACGGATGGCGGCCGCCACCGCCGGCGCGCCGAGGGTATCGCTCAGCACGCTGTCGGGGACACCGAAGTCCTCGCGGTGGCCCTCGACGCGAGCGCGCAGGCGATCGGCGACCTCGGCGGCGAAGGCGGCGGCCATGAGGTCCGTGGTCTCGTCCGTCGCTCCGGCCTCCCGGCGCTGGCGCGCGTACTCCGCCAGCGCTTCCGCCGCTGCCACCTCGGTCGCACTGTAGGCGAGGCGCTCGGCGTGCACCTGGTGCTCGTCGATCGCCTTGCCGCCGGCGGTCGTCTGGCGGCCCGCGGCGAGGGCCGCCTCGAGGACCGCGCGCGCCGCCGCGACGATCGCGCTCGTCTGTTCGGGCATGGGGGCATCTACCATCCGCGGCCGGTCGAAGGCCAGCCGCATGCCTTGATTGACGGGACCCGCGACACTATCGTAGCCCGTGTCGTGACGGGACCACATTCCGGAGTGCCGCGCCGGTTCGTCTGAGCATGGCGCGCAAGCTCGACGCTCCGCCGGAGCCCTCGCCGACCACCCGCTCCGGGACTCCCATCCGGCCGCTCTACACCCGCGCGGACCTCGGGGGGCTCGACGCCGAGAGCTCGCTCGGCGCGCCCGGCCGCTTCCCGTTCACGCGCGGCATCTACGAGAGCATGTACCGGGGCAAGCTCTGGACCATGCGCCAGTACGCGGGCATGGGAACCGCCCGCGAGACGAACGAGCGGTTCAAGTATCTCCTCCGCCAGGGACAGACCGGGCTCTCGGTCGCGCTCGATCTACCCACGCAGCTGGGCTACGACTCCGACGCTCCCGAGGCGATGGGCGAGGTCGGACGGGTGGGCGTGGCGATCTCCTCGCTCGCCGACATGGAGACGATCTTCGAGGGCATCCCGCTCGGCACGGTCAGCACCTCGTTCACCATCAACGCCACGGCCGCCATCCTGCTCGCCATGTACGAAGCGGTGGCCGAGCGACAGGGCGTGCCGCGGGAGCGCATCGCCGGGACGATCCAGAACGACATCCTGAAGGAGTTCGGCGCCCGTGGCGCCTGGGTCCTGCCCGTCGAGCCATCCATGCGGTTGGTGGTGGACGCGATCGCGTACTGCACCGAGCACCTCCCGCGCTTCAATCCGATCTCGATCGCGAGCCACTTCCGCGACGCCGGGGCGACGCCCGCCGAGGAGGCGGCCTATACCCTGGCCGACGGCGTCGCCTACGTGGAGGCTTGTCTCGCGCGCGGGCTCGCGATCGACGCCTTCGCACCGCGGCTCTCCTGGTTCTTCTACACCTACGTCAACTTCTTCGAGGAGATCGCCAAATATCGCGCCTGCCGGCGACTGTGGGCCCGCTTGATGCGCGACCGCTTCAAGGCGACCAATGCCGAATCCCAGCGCCTGCGCATCGCGGTCGTCTGTGGAGGTCACAGCCTCACCAAGCAGGAGCCGCTCAACAACATCAGCCGGCTCACCATCGAGACGATGGCGGTCGCGCTGGGGGGCGTGCAGTCGGTCTTCACCGCCGCCTATGACGAGGCGTACGCCATTCCGACGGAGGAATCGGCCCGCACCAGCCTCCGCATCCAGCAGATCATCGCCTACGAGTCGGATGTGGCGCAGACCACGGATCCGCTGGCCGGCTCGTACTTCGTCGAGGCGCTCACCGACGAGATGGAGGCGAAGATCACCGCGGTCATGGACGAGATCGGCCGGCGCGGAGGCATGGTCGAGTGCCTCAAGCGTGGCTGGGTGCAGCAGCAGATCTCCCGTCGGGCCTACGAGTGGGAGCAGCGGGTGGCCAGCGGCGAGCAGAAGATCGTCGGGGTGAACTGCTTCCGCTCCGCCGAGGAGCCGCACGACGTCGCGGTCTACCAGCTCGATCCCCGTCTCGAAGCCGACCAGGTCGATCGCCTGAAGGCCGTGCGCGGGCGCCGTGACGGCAGCGCGGTCGAGGCCGCGCTCGCCGAGCTCGGCCGGGCGGCGCAGGGGAGCGAGAACCTGATGGGGCCGATCCGGCGCGCCGTGCGGGCCTACGCGACCACCGGCGAGATCATGGGCGTGCTGCGCGCCCGCTTCGGCGAATACCGGCCCCCCACCGACTTCTGAGCCCGATCGGGGTCCGGCTCAGCGCGCCACGACCGGGACGTCGACGGTCACGCCCGTGACGGTTCCGCACCGTCGGGTGCGCGCGACGACGCGGAGCTGGAGGGTCCCGGCGTGCGGTACGCAGATCCTCACCTGCTCCGTGAAGCTGCCGTCGCCCGCCACCGGATCGCCGTCCTCGCCGTCGTCGCGCAGATGGCCGACCTTGCGGAACTCCTCGCCCGCGTCGAGCTCGAGGTTGACCTGGTCGATGTCACACGCGGTGGCGACCGCGGCCGAGACCGTGAGCGTCCAGTCGCCGTCCGCCGTGACCGTGTCCGGGGAGACCACGGGCCGTGCGACGACCACATCCGCGAGGGGACTCGGCGGCACGGGATACGTGGGCAGCGTGAAGTGGACGTCCAGGGCGGCGGTCGGGTAGCCGCCCGCGACCACGGTGAGCCGCGAGTTGCCGCTGGCATCCTCGGCCTGGCCGGCATCGTCGAGGACGACGTCGATGCCCGCGGCGGTGGGCACGGAGACCGTCTCGGTGGTGGGGTCGTTGTCCGTATCGGGCGCGACGATGAGCACGCCCGGCCCCGCCACCAGCGTCACGGTCAGGTCGGACGGCGGGTCGGTGATGTTGTCGAGCGCGTCGACGGGCACCAGGTGCACACTCCGCTCGTCCCCGGGACCATCGTCCGGCAGGTCGACCGCGCCGAGCTCTTCCCAGAGGCTGCCGTTCACGCCCCGGGCGAGCGGCACCTCGTCATCGAGTGAGAAGGCCGCCGGCGACGAGGGACGGACGAAGCGGAGCCGCGAGAACGCCCCCGAGTAGACGATCGCCCGGTCGATGGTGGGGCTCGAGCCGTCGGTCGGCAGGGCGAAGGGCGTCCCCACGACGGCGTCGTCGACCGGGGGTTCGAAGGCGGGCCGGAGCACGAAGTCGAGGCGCGTGTCGGGCGACGCGGGACCCCAGCCGCCCCGACCCGGGACGACGTGGTCGGGGATGGTATCGGGGAAGAACGGCAGCAGGGTGGCCACTCCCGGCCCATCCGGCACGGCACCGAAGAAGAAGAGCGGGCGGGATGGCCCCACGAACGCCATCGCCGTGAGCACGACGCTCAGGCCGCCGGCGGAGGCGGGGGCACCCTTGCGGACCGCCACGCTGCCGCGCGCGACCCCGTTGGTGAAGAACGCCACCTGCCGCCCCACCGGGAAGTAGGCTTCCTGGAGCTCGCGGGCGTTGTCGAGCGTGCCGTCGGCATCCGCGTTGGTGGGGCCAATGAAGCCGTCCCCGTCGAGATCGGCGAACACCGTCACGATCACGGGAATGCCATCCATCTCCGGCCCGAGGAGCGGGTTGCCCACGGCCGTCGTCGGATCCCCGTCCGAGGCGACGACGGTGAAGGGAATGGCGGTCCCGCCCAGCACCCGACGCCCACCGGCGACGGCCACGACGGGCGGCGCTGCCGGCTCGGGAATGGCGGTCTCGACGGTCGGGCTTCCCGCGCGAACGACCAGGTCCACGTCGCCCTCGAAGGACGGATCGGTGTCGAAGCGATTGCCCCCGCGCGGCACCATGAGCGGGACGCCGGGGAGGATCATGCGGGCTCGACCGCTGGCCGGATCGATCGGATCGCCTCGCAGCACCGGAAAGCCCTGTCCTCCGGCGCGCGCCGGCACGAGGCCGAGCAGCACGGCGGCGGCCAGCAGGATGCGAATGCCGCGTGGAGTCGATCGCATCATCGAGCCGCTACGGGAGGACGAAGACGATCGGGTTGGAGACCACCGCGCCGTGCGGCACGGAAGCGTAGAGCACGGCCGTGGCGCGCCCTGCGGTGAAGGTCGCGGGAAGCGTCACGCGGAGCCGGTCGGGAACGAAGGTCACGATGCGGACATCCACCGGCGCCTCCACCCCCTGCAGATCGAGCGTTGGCACGTCGTCCTCGTCGAGCTGACCCCCCGCCGCCGCGCTGCTCTCGCCCATGTGTGCCGGCCCCGTCATGGGGTAGCGGACGAAGTGCGTTCCCTGGAAGATGATGAGCGCCAGCGGATAGCCGACCTCGAGCGCGTTCGGGAAATCGAAGGTGCCTTCGAAGGCGACCGATCGGGCTTCTCCCACGGCTGCCGGCGCCGCCGTGGTGAGGACGAGCGTCGGCGTGGTGGCCGCCGCGCGAACCTCGCCGGCGAGCCCCCCTGCCGCCAGGCCGGCCGCCAGCCCGAGCGCGACGGCGCTCCGTACGGCGCACGCCCAGCCACTGGCGATGCTCCTCCACATGTCGCTCGCGATCCACATGGACCCATCGCCTCACCCTCGCTTTGGCAGGGCGCGTAGGTCCTGTCAAGGCTTTTCACACTATCTTCCTAACAAATCCATCAAGTACCGAGGTGCTATGGCAGCCAGCACAGCAGCCTCTCTGCCAGCGCCTAATTCACGTGCCAAAGCGCGCACTTCGCGCTTGACAGTAGCGACCTCCGAGTGGGACAACGTGCCGCCGAACATGGGGCACGCGGCCACGCGACCTCAAAAACTAAGGCGGGCAGGAATATAACATGCTAGAGAGAACGGGACAGGCGGTGCGGGCACTCCGGCAGCGGCTGGGCATGACCCAGGAGGAGTTCGCGCGGGGGATACAGGTCACGCTGTCGACCGTGAACCGTTGGGAGAACGGGCATGCGGCGCCGAGCCACCTGGCGTGGCGGGCGATCGAGGACCTGGCGAAGCGACAGGGGGCGAGTGACGAGCTCGGCGAGCGCACGCTGCGCATGGCGGGGGCGCTGTAGCCGTCGGCGCACAGGCCCTTTCCTTCGGCCGGTCAAAAATTGTAGCAAGCGGGGCGTGAGCCTCCGGGACTCCACGCCCCGTCGTCTTCCATGACCGCCGGTCGCCCCATCCGCGTGCTCGTCGCGAAGCCCGGCCTGGACGGCCACGACCGGGGCGCCAAGGTCATCGCCAATGCCCTGCGCGACGCGGGCATGGAGGTGATCTACACCGGCTTGCGGGTAACGGTGGAGATGGTGGCCGAGGCGGCGCTGCAGGAAGACGTCGACGTGATCGGCCTCTCGCTCCTCTCGGGAGCGCACGGACCGATCGTCAAGCGTCTCACCCAGCTGCTCGCCGAGCGCGGCGTGCACGTGCCGGTCGTGCTGGGCGGGGTCATCCCCGAGGCCGACCGTCCGGCGCTCCGCGCAGCCGGTGTCGCCGCCATCTTCGGACAGGAGTCCTCGCTCGCGGACATGATCGAGAGCATCCGGCGGCTCGCGCGCGAGCACCAGGCCGCCCAGGGCTGACAAGGAGACGGTGATGGCGATCCGCAGGGTGGGAGTGCTCGGGGCGGGACAGATGGGGCTCGGCATCGCGCAGGCGGCCGCGCGCGCGGGCTGCGAGACGGTCGTCACCAAGGCGACCGGCGGCTCGCTCGACGATCGGCGCAGCAAAATCGAGAAGGCCTTCGAACGCGAGGTCGAGAAGGGACGACTGTCGGCGGCCGATCACGGCGCGTTGCTCGAACGCCTGCGGTGGACGACGCACCTCCACGACCTTGCCGACGTGGACCTGGTGATCGAGTCGATCGTCGAGGACCTCCCGCGCAAGCGCGAGGTCTTCCGCACGCTCGACGAGATCGTGAAGCCCGACGCGATCTTCACCTCGAACACCTCCACGCTCTGCATCGCCGAGATCGCCCTGGCGGTGGACCGTCCGCGACAGGCGCGCTTCCTCGGGCTTCACTTCTTCAACCCGGTCCACGCCATGAAGCTGGTCGAGGTGGCCCCGACGGTGCGCACGGCGCCCGAGGTGGTGGGCGTGATGGTCGACTTCACGCGCACCCTCGGCAAGGCGCCTGTCGTCGTGGCCGACTCGACGGGCTTCATCGTGAACCGCCTCCTGGTGCCCTTCCTGGTCGACGCGATCGTCAGCCTCGAGCGCGGCATCGCCGGCATCGCGGAGATCGACGCGGCCATGCAGAACGGCGCCAATCACCCCATGGGGCCGCTCGCGCTCGCCGATTTCATCGGACTCGACATCGTCTTCCACATGGCGACGAACCTCCACGAAGAGTACCGCGAGGCACGCTTCGCGCCGCCGCCGATCCTCCGCCGCCTCGTCGTGTCGGGCTTCCTCGGCCGCAAGAGCGGCAGCGGCTTTTACGATTACTCGAAGACGCCGCCTGCGGCGAACGACTGGATCCTGGTCCGACGTCTGGCCTAGCGCGATGCTCTCGCGCGTGCATCACGTCGGGCTCGTCGTGCGCCAGCTGGCGGACGGGCTGGCTCTCTGGCGCGACCGGTTCGGACTTGCGGTCGCGAAGCAGGCGACGATCGAGGATCAGGGCGTGCGAGCCGCGCTCCTGCCCATCGGGAACAGCGAGATCGAGCTGCTCGAGCCGATCGGCGACGGCGGCGTCGCCCGCTTCCTCGCGAAGCGCGGCGAAGGGCTGCACCACGTCTGCCTCGAGAGCGACGACGTGGCCGCGGATCTCGCTGCCGCGCGCGCGCGCGGCCTGCCGCTGATCGACGAACGCCCCCGCCCGGGACTGGCTGGCCAGATCTGCTTTCTCCATCCCAAGGGCACACGGGGCGCGCTGGTCGAGTATGCCCAGCCGCCGGCGGGCGAGCGGCACCACACACCGTCGGGCTCGGGACCGCTCGCCGGGCTCACCCTGCACGAGGTGACGCTGCAGACCCGGGACGCGGCGAGCGCGGCGGAGCTCTTCGCCACGTCCTTCACGCTGCCGCAGGCGGAGGTGGCCGCCCCCCCCGGCATGCTCGCCGCGGCGGTCAGCGCGGGTGGCGTACGGCTCGTCTTCCTCGCCGCCGACCCTCGCTCGCCGAGCCCCGAGGGAAGCGCCTTTCACCGCCGCGTCGAGGCGGCGGGCGAGGGCCTGCTCGGGCTCGTCCTGACGGTGGGCGCCATCGATGCCGCCGCGGACGCCCTCGCGGCGCTCGCGCCGGTCCGAGATGCGTTGCATGGGTTGACGCTATCGACGATGCAGTGCCACGGCGTGCCGATCGAGGTCCGTCCGAGCTGACCGACGCGGGTCAATCCGTTGGCACGCGTGTTGCTCAAGCCCCGCCCCATGAACCAGGAACCCAGCAGGTGGCGCCGTCTCACCCCGGCAGCGATTGCCGCCTTGCCGGAGGCGGCCGCGGTCTTCGAGGTCGCGAATCTGGTTCGCACCGTCAAGTTCATCGGCTCGGCGGGTGGGAACCTCCGCGCGCGTCTGACCGCCTTTCAAACACAGGCGAAACTCAGGCCCAGCCCGGGTGGATATTTCTTCCGCTACGAGGCCGCGACGCGCGAGGACGACGTCCTGGCGAACCGGTTGTCGAGCTACCGGACGGCGCATCGTGGTCTCCTTCCGGTGGCCAACACGGGGACAACTGCCCCGCTCCGGGTCGCGTCCCGGCGCGCCGCCTGACGTCAACTTTTCGGCGCTCCCGCGCGAAAGCGTCCGGCGCCCGACGGCTGGCGGCAGACCTTCGCGGGCGCGCTCAGCGCAGACGGCGGGCCACCGCCGTCGTGGCCAGGACGCAGTCGGCCTGAAAGGTGAGCACGCGGCGGCCCTCGAGGTGAATGCGCCAGCGGCCCGAGCCGGTCGCTCGGCGCACCTTGCCGCGCAGCACGAGGATCACCTCGAGCGTCTCGCCACCCTCCGCGGCCGCCGCCAGGCGACTGTTCACCGAGGAGACGTCGGCGTCGGCAGCGATCATCGCGTGCTCGCCACGCGAATGGTTCCGTAGCTCGTCCATCCGAAGAGTCGCCTCCACCTCGGCGGGGGGCGGCGCACGACCTCGATCGCCTCCTCCTTTCGACTCGAGCTAGATCGCGTCCGCCCCCCGTTCCCCCGTGCGGATGCGCACGACGTCCTCCACCGGCGTGACGAAGATCTTCCCATCTCCGATCCGTCCCGTGCGCGCGCCCGCCACGATCGCTTCCACCGTCTCCCGGACCCGATCGTCGGACACCAGAACGGAGATGTGCACCTTGGGAAGAAAGTCGATCACGTACTCCGCTCCGCGGTAGAGCTCGGTGTGCCCCTTCTGCCGGCCGACTCCCTTCACCTCGTTCACCGTGATCCCCCGCACACCCGCCTCGGTGAGCCGGTCCTTCACGTCATCGAGCTTGAAGGGCTTGATGATCGCGTCGATCCGCTTCATGCCCGCGAATAGCAAGACGTCGACCAGCGACACGGACCGCGGTCTTCCGGGCACGACGGGGCGTCGGCTCGTGCGGCTGCTCACCGTACGAGCATCTGCTGCACAAACCCCCGGCGAGCGATCGCGAGGTCGCGGCTCAGGGACGCAGCGGCAGGGGCTCCGCCGAGAGCGCCTCCAGGAGCAGCGGCACCTCGAGCGGCTTGGGCAGCAGGGCGCGGATACCCAGATCCTCTGCGCGCCGCGCCACCTCGGGCGAACGGAAGGCCGTCATCATCACTGCGACGGCTCCCGCCTGGGCGGATCGCGCTTCCGCCCAGGCGCTGAGACCGTCTCCGTCAGGAAGCGAGAGATCGAGGAGGAGGGCATCGAAACGCTGCCGGCGGGCGGCAGCGAGAAACGCCCCGACCGTCCCGGCCACCTGAACGTCGTAGCCACGAGCGACCAGGAGGCGTCGGAGGTGCTTGGTGAGGAGTGGTTCGTCCTCGAGTATCAGGATGCGGCGGCCCACGGAGAGGAGCGTACAGCAAGGCAGGTGCCACGTCGGAAAAGCGAGAAACGATGGGTCCCTGACGCGCCCGGCCAAGCTGACGCTGGGGCTTCTGCCACACTCCGTTGGGGCTTATCCCGCTACCGTGTGACCGCCCGCAGCCGCCAGGGCGACGAGCGCTCCCAGGCTCGCGAACCACGCGAAGAGGTCCCCCGCACGCGCGTAGGGGGAAAGGCCATCGCGCAGCGGGACCTCGACCACCCATGCGCCGCGCACGCCGGTCGGGAAGCGGGCCTGAATGCGCCCCGAGGGCGCGACCAGCGCCGTGACCCCCGTGTTGGTGGCGCGCGCCAGACCTCGCCGGGTCTCGACGGCCCGGAACACCGTCATCGCCAGGTGCTGCTCGAGACCGGCACTGGTCCCGAACCACGCATCGTTGGACAGGTTCAGGAGGAAGCGGGCGCCGTGCCGGACGAGGTCGCGCGCCAGCTCGGGGTAGATCGCCTCGAAGCAGATGAGCACGCCGAAGGGTGCGGGGTCGGGGAAGATCGTCGGCAGGACCCCGGGCGTGTAGTCCCCGGGCGCGTCGAAGCGCCAGCCGAGCCATGGCACGCGCGGCAGCGGGGCGTACTCGGCGAAGGGCACGAGGTGACGCTTGTCGTAGACCATCACCGGCTCGCCGTCGGCGGCCAGAAGATACGCCGAATTGAAGAAGCGGACGTGACCGTCACCGTCGGCGACGTAGCGCGGGCCGCCGAGCAGCAGCCCGGGCCCGTCGCTGCCGAGGATGTCGGCTGTGGCGCGGCCGAAGCGCGGGTTCGGGGCGAGCAGGAAGCTGACGGCGTTCTCCGGCCAGACCACGAGGTCGGGATGCAACGGGACGATGCTCCGGGTCGCGTCGGCGAAGGCCTGGAAAGCCTCCTCGGCGCGAGCCGCATCCACCCGCCACGGGTTGGGGACGTTGCCCTGGACGAGCGCGACGCGCACGACGGGGCCCCCGGCGTCGTTCATGCTGCCGAGCCGGAGCGCACCGTAGCCGGCCGAGAGCCCGAGCAACGCCGCCGCGAGCCCGAGTGCGGCCGCGGCCTGACGGAACGGAGCGACGAGAAGCTCCGCCACCGCGGCGCTCGACGCCGCCAGCACGAAGGAGACGAGGAAGGCACCTCCCAGGTCGGCGGTCTGGATCCAGAGCGGCCGGGCGTAGAGCGCGTGTGCCAGGAGATCCCAGGGCGCGCCGGTGAAGGCACGCGCCCGGAGGAGCTCGAGCGCCGTCCAGGCAGCGGCCGTGGCGAGCACGCGGACGGTGGGCGCGCGCAGCCGGCCGAGACGCGGCAGGAGCGCCCCGAAGGCGGCGACGTGCAACGCACCGAAGAGCTGCCCCACACCCAGCGCAAAGAGCACAGCGCCGAGCGCCCCCTGCTGGAAGTAGTCGCGGGCCGCAGCCGCGATCCACGGCACCACCGCGAGGGTAGCGGCCACCGTCCCCGCCACCCATCCCAGCGCGAGGCTCGTGAGGGCTCCCCGGCCCCGCGAGACGGCGATCAGAGGGGCGAGCGCGACGAACGCGAGCGGCCATACGCCGAGCGGTGCGAAGCACGCCCCGTGGAGGACACCAGCCAGCACAGCAAGTGCGAGGGGGACGCCGCGGTTTTCTAGGCGGCTCCGCACGTTGCTTGTACCTCCGGCGCGCAGTCCGCATAGTCGAAGCGGTCCGGGAGTTTATCCGCATGCGGCTGTTGCTCATCTGGCCACGTACCCGTGACTTCCCCGTGTACGAGCGTCTGGTGCCGACGCTCACCCTGCCCTACATCGCGGCGCTCACACCGCCGTCGTGGAGCATCACCATCGCCGACGACAACTACGACGAGGTCGACCTCGCGAGTCCCGTCGACCTGGTCGGCATCAGTGTCAGCACGATGGGGGCGGTGCGCGCCTACGAGCTCGCCGACACCTTTCGCGCGCGCGGCGTTCCCGTCGTCCTCGGGGGCTGGCACGCGACGCTCCTGCCCGACGAGGCGGCGGCCCACGCGGACGCGGTCGTGGTGGGCGAGGCCGACGATACCTGGACGACGCTGCTCGACGACTTCAGCCGTGGCACGCTCGCGCCACGCTACGTCAGCGGGAACAACGTCGACCTCGCGCGCTTCCCGAAGATCGACCGTTCGCTCCTGGAGGGGCGCCGCTATGTCGTGCGCAACCTCGTCCAGGCCACGCGCGGCTGCCCGTACCGGTGCAGCTTCTGCTCGGTGTCGACGGTGAACCCGAAGTACCGCCGCCGGCCGGTCGACGACGTCGCCGCCGAGGTCGCGGCCCTGCGCGGCCGGAGCCTCTTCTTCATCGACGACAACGTCTTCATTCACCGCGAGTACACGCGGCAGCTCTTCCGCGCCCTCGCCCCCCTCCGCAGGAAGTGGATCGGCGAGGTGTCGATCGACATCGCCGAGGATCCGGAGCTGCTCGACCTGGCCGCCGCGAGCGGCCTGATCGGCGTGCTGGTGGGCTTCGAGTCGGTCCTGCCCGGGGCGATCGCGGAGATGAACAAGGGCCGCACCAACCACGTGGAACGGTACCGGGCCCAGATCCGCGCGCTCCACGAGCGCGGCATCGGCGTTCTCGGCATGTTCACCTTCGGCTTCGACCACGACACCGCGGACGTCTTCGAGCGCACTCTCGAGTTCTGCGAGGAGACCGACCTCTTCGGCGCCTCCTTCGGCATCCTGACGCCGTTCCCCGGCACGCCGGCCTACCACAAGCTCGCGGCCGAGGGCCGGCTCACCAACCGCGACTGGCGGCTCTACGACCTGCAGCACCTGGTCTTCGACCTGCCGGGCTGGACGCCCGAGAGCCTGCGCGCGGCCGTCCAGCGCGTGGAGCGGCGCTTCTACAGCCCGACCGCGTTCGCGCGCCGCACCTGGAAGCTCCGTAAGTATCCCCGGCTGCTGCGCACGTGGAACCTGCTCCTCTACCTCACCGTCAACCTCCAGTACTTCGCCACGCTGCGCCAGCGCCGCGTCGCGGGGGGAGCGTTCGCCGCATGCTAGGCCGCTTCCCGCGTCGCGCCGATGCCTGGCTCTTCCTGCTGCTCTCACTCGGCGGACTCCTGGTGTCGACCACCGCCATCGTGGGCTCCCTCGACCACGTGGGCCGCCCGTTCCCCGGCTTCATGGTGTGGGACAACCTGGTGGTGGTCGCGCTCGGGCGCGCGGAGTGGACCGGTCTCCAGGCGCACGTGCCGTTCCGGGCCCGGGTGACGCGCGTCGACGGCCAGACGGTCACCTCGCGCGGCGCGCTCTACGACATCGTGCGCGCAGCGCCGCCCGGGACGATGCACAACTACGTCTTCGAGGGCCCGAACGGACGCGAGGAGCGGCGCGTCGCCGCCATGACCTTCACGGCGTGGGACTACGCCGCCACGCTCGGCGTTTACGTGCTGAACGGCCTCGCCTTCCTGGGGATCGGCCTCGCGGTCTTCTACCTGAAGCCGGACTCGCGCCAGAGCCGGGCGCTGCTCGCCTTCGGCGTCGTCTGGGGACTCTACCTCGTCCTCGACGTCGATCTCTTCACCGCAGGCCGCCTCCACGGGCTGCCGCTCGTGCTGGGCGCGCTCTCCCCCGCCGCCATCCTCCACCTGGGTCTGACCTTTCCCGAGCCACGCGCGCCGGTCAAGCAGAGCGCTTGGCCGCTGGTCATCGTGTATGCGGCGGGCCTGGTGGCCGGCCTGGCGGAGGTCTGGATGTTCCGCCGCTGGTACGGCGGGCTCCTGGCGCTGGACAACGCCCTCTACCTCACCCTGGCCGGCGTCTCGCTGCTCGCCATGGGCTGGCTCGCGGTCGGCACCTTCCGCGCCGAGAGCCCCCTCGCCCGCCGCCGGGCGCGCCTCGTCCTGGCGGGCGCCATCACCGCCTTTGCCATCCCCGTGCTGGCGCTCCTCGCCTTCGTCGTCCTCGGTTTCGCGGTCTCGTTCAGCCTCCTGACGCTCACCGGCTTCGTCTTCCCGCTCACCATCGGCTACGCCATCGCCCGGCACGATCTCTTCGAGGCCGACCGCTTCGTGAAGTTCTCGCTCGTCTACGCCGTGATGACGGCGCTCATGACCTTGGCCTACGGGGGCGGGGTGGTGCTCGTCGACCGTGCGATATCGGACCTCCAGCTGGCGCGGAGCCCGCTCTTCCCCATTGCCTTCGTGCTCGTGGTGCTCGCCACGATCGTCCCGCTGCGCGATCGCGTGCAGCGGGCGGTCGACCGCCTCTTCTACCGGGGACGGGTCGACTACAAGGCGACCGTCGCGCGCGCGAGCGAGCGCATGACGAGGTTGCTCGAGCGCGACGCGATCGCCGGCCACGTCCTCGCCACCCTGCGGGAGGTGCTCTTCATCGACACCGGAACCGTCTGGGAGCGCGAGGGGGACGCCCTCGTGCGGCGGGGTCCCGGCACCGGGAACGGCCTGGGCGCCATTCCCGCGAACGCTCCGGGGATCGCGGCCTTCGAGGCGCAGGGGGGCATCCTCTCCCGCGATGCGGCCGAGGAATCGCCACGGCTCCGGAGCGAACGGGAAGCGCTGCTCGCGCTCTTCACCCAGCTCGACGCCACGCTCCTCGTCCCGCTCCTCCGCGAGGGCCGGCCCGCCGGCCTGCTCGCCGTGGGCCGCAAGCGCTCCGGCGGCCCGCTGTCGGCCGACGACGTCGACGTGCTCCGTACGCTCGCGAACGAGACGGCCGTCGCGCTCGCCAACGCCGCCGCGCTGGCCGATCTCCGCCAGGCTCAGGAGCTCCTCTCGCGTTCCGAGCGGCTGGCCGCGATCGGCGAGCTCTCGGCGGCTGTCGCCCACGGGATTCGGAATCCCCTCGCCGGTATCCGGCTCGCGACGCAGCTCGGCCTCGAGCACACGGCCGCGGGCGACCCCGTGCGCGAGAACCTGGAGGACGTGCTCGCCGAGGTCGACAAGCTCGAAGCCCAGGTGCGGGGCGTCCTCGACTTCGCGCGGCCCTTCGAGCCCCGGCTCGAGCCGACGCATCTCGGCACGCTGGTCGCCGGCATCGTCGAGACGCTCACGCCGCGGCTCACGGCGGAGGGCTCCAGCATCGCGGTCGATCTGCCGCCGGACCTGCCGCTCATCCAGGCCGATCCGGCGCACCTGAGTCACGCGCTGCAGGAGCTCGTCGGCAACGCCCTCGATGCGATGGAAGACGGCGGACGCGTGACGATCAGCGCATGCGCCACCGGCGATGGCATCCGTCGCGTCCGCCTCCACGTCTCCGACACGGGCCCGGGGCTACCGCCCGAGATGCGCGAGCGGGTCTTTCAGCTCTTCATCACCACGAAGCGGAAGGGCACCGGGCTCGGCCTCGCGGTGGTACGGAAGATCGTCGAGCGCCACGGGGGAACCGTGGTCATCGAGGCCGGCGAGCCACATGGCGCCCGGTTCGTGGTCGAGCTCCCGACCGCTCAACGGGCGACGGCCTGAAGATCGACGGGCTCGCTCGTAGCCCTCCCGCCGAACGCGTTCTGGGCCTCCACCCGGATGCGGTACGTTCCGGGGGTCCGTAACCGCACCCGCGCTGGCCCCGTGAAGATCCCGTCCCCGGCCACGGCGTCGCCCCGGGTGCCGTCGTCCCAGAGACGCGCGAGGCGGCGGAAGCCCCGTCCGCGATCGAGCTCGGCCATGACGCGCGTCGCGCCGCAGTCGTCGACCACCGGGGCCGCGATGACCAGCGGCTGGGCAGCGCCCGCTCCGACGCTGCCCGGCGTGACGGAGACGCTCGGCACGGCGGGCGGGGCGCTCATCACGGCGGGAAGCGACTGCACGACCGCGTCGGACCGATTGCCAGCGGCATCCTCCGCGACCAGGGAGAAGGTGAGGAGCCCCTCCGCGGCCGGTGCCATCGAGATCACGCCGCTGAACACCTGCCCGGGAGGAAGGACCATGCCGAGCGGCGCGACCCCGGGCTGCAGATCGACGGTGCCGAGCGGCGTGCCGTCGAGGGCGACGGCCACGGTGACACGGGTCGCGTCCCCCTGCGGGTCCTCCACGACAGCCACCATTCTCTTGGGCGTCGGACAGCGCAGGACGAAGGACGTCGGTCCCCCCACGATCTTCGCGAGGCGGATCGTGGGCTGCGTCGGCGACGAGGTGCCCGGCACGAAGTTCACCGCGAGCGTCTCGGCAATGCCCTGGTTCATCACCACGCTGAGCGTGGAGCCCGCGCCGGAGTCCCCTGCCCCTCCGGCGTCGTCGAGGGCCACCTCGATGCCGGCCGCCTGGGTGACCGCCACCGTCTCGCGGGACGGATCGCCGTCCACGTCGGGGGACGCGATCACGAGCCCCGGGCCGGCGACGAGGGTGACCGTCGCCCCCGGCGGAGGATCGGTCACGTTGTCGAGGAGATCCACCGGCACCAGGCGGACGAGGCGGCTGCCGCCCGGGCCGTCGTCGGGAACGTCGACCGTCGTCAGCGGCTCGAAGAGCACGCCGCCCGCGCCCCGATGGAGCGGCACCTGGACGCCCACCGGGAAGCCGGCGGCCTCGGAGGGGCGAACGAAGCGGAAGCGTGACAGCCCGCCACCGTAGACGGTCGCCCGGTCGATGGTCGGGCTCGAGCCGTCGGTGGGAAGCGCGAAGGGCGTCCCGAGCACGGGATCGTCCACCGGCGGATCGAAGGCGGGCTCGAGATCCACGCCGAGGCGGACGGTGGGGAGGATGGTCCCGCCCCGCGCCCGCCCCTCGATGATGCGGTTGGGATCGAGACCGGGGAACACGGGCTGCGCGGTCATCACGGCCGGCCCGTCGGGAACGAAGCCGGAGAAGTAGGTCGGGTCGAAGGGCCCGACGTAGGCGGCGGCCGTCAGGATCACCCGGAGACCCCCGGCGGAGAGCGGCGCGCCCTTCGCGACCGCGATCGTGCCGGTCGCCACCCCGTTCTTGAAGATGGCGATCTGACGCCCGACGAGGAAGTTCGACTCCTGCAGCTCGCGCGCGTTGTCCGCGTCACCCGCCGGATCGGCGTTGGTCGGCCCGATGATCCCGTCGCCGTCGAGATCGGCGAAGGCGCCGACGAGCACCGGGATGCCGTCCAGCTCGGGTCCCGGCAGCGGATGGCCATACGGCGTCGTGGGGTCGCCGTCCGAGGCGATGACCGTGAAGGGAATCTCGCTGCCGGCCACCAGCTGCACGCCGCCCGCCACCGCGGTCGGCGGCGTCGCCACCGGCGGCGGGATGGTGGGACCCACCATCACGTGTCCGGCGCGCACGACGAGGTCGATGTCGCCGTGCTTCGAGGCGTCGACGATCGGCGGCGCGAACTGGCCGTTCGGCTGCGGCAGCAGAAGCGGTAGGCCGGGCAGGATCGCGTAGGGCTGACCCGTCGTCGGGTCGATCGGATCCTGCGCGAAGATGGGAAACGACGGGGCAGCGGCGGACGCCGCGAGCCCGAGGCCGAGGACGGCCGCGCCGAGCGTCGCGGCGACCGTGGCGGTCCACCGCCATCTCCCGATCATCCGGCGGCCGCCCATCTCAGGGGAGGGTGAAGCCGACGGGGTTGGAGAACGCGTTGCCCTCGGAGAGCGTGGCGAAGAGCTCGCCCACCGTGGCGCCGGCGGCGAAGCTGCCGGGCAGCGCGACGCGCAGGTGGTCGGGGGCGATCGTGACGATACGCACGCCGGCCGGTGCGGGCGAGCCCTCGCTCATGAAGGCCGCCACCTCGGCGTCGGTGAGCACGCCGTCGGCCAGCTCGGCACTGTCCCCCACGACGGCCGGCCCCGACGCGGGGTAGCGGACGAAGTGCGTGCCCTGGAAGACGACGAGCTGCAGCGGGTAGGCGACCTGGACGGCGTTCAGGAAATCGAACGAGACCTCGAACACCGCGGCGCGCGCATCGCCCGCGCCCTCGCCCGCGCCGCTCGTGATCGCCAGGGCGGGCTTGGTCGCCGCGGCGTGGACCCACAACGCCCCCGCGAGAAGCCACACAATGCCCAGCAGCGAGGCACCCAGGAGCCGCATCGCCGGCTCCTATACCAGAGATCGAACCGACGGCGGGAGCGAAAAACGCTTGGCGGCTGGCCTTCTTGCCAGCCAACATGCTTTGCGCCGTGCGGCGCGCTCAGCTCACTCCGCCAGGTCGTACTTCTCCATGCGGTAGCGGAGGGTGTCGCGCGAGATGCCCAGGAGCCGCGCGGCGGCGCTCTGATTGCCGCCCGCCTTCTCGAGCGCCCGGACGAGGAGTGCGCGCTCCACCGCCTCGAGCGAGAGCCCACCGTCGGGGAAGTCGATCAGCACCTCGCCGGACGGGCTCACCCGGACCGCGCCCTGGGGCGGGGCCGTCGTGGGGAGCGCGAGGTCCTCGGCGGTCACCGGATCGGCGTCCGAGAAGAGCACGACGCGCTCCATCGTGTTCGCGACCTCGCGCACGTTGCCGGGCCAGGGATAGCGCGTAATCGCCTCCACCGCGCCCGGCGAGAGCATGCGCGGCGCCTGCCCGTAGCGGCGACAGGCGTCGGCGAGCAGGGTGCGGGCGAGCACGACGGCGTCCCCTTCCCGCTCGCGCAGCGGCGGGATGCGAATGACCGCCACGCTCAGCCGCTGGAAGAGGTCCTCGCGAAAGTCCCCCAGCCGCACCGCCGCCTCGAGATCCCGACTGGTGGCGGCGATCACCTGGACGTCGACGCGGCGACCCGAGCTGGCGCCGATCCGGCGGACGAGCTTCTCCTCGATGACGTTGAGGAACTTGGACTGCAGCGGGGCGGTGACGTGGCCGATCTCGTCGAGGAAGATCGTGCCGCCGTCGGCGGTCTCGAAGAGGCCGGCGCGGGCGGCCTTCGCATCGGTGAAGGCACCCTTCTCGTGGCCGAAGAGCTCGGCCTCCACCAGGTTCTCGGGGAGCGCCGTGCAGTTGACCTCGATGAAGGGCCCGCTCCGCCGTCCGCCGCTCGCGTGCAGGAGGCGCGCGGTGTGCCCCTTGCCGCTCCCCGTCTCCCCGAGCAGGAGCACGGTGGGGGCGGGCGCGCCCGCGCCCGGCGTCATCTGCGCGATGCGGCCGACGAGCGTCCGGAGACGCTGCGTGGTGGTCGACTCCCCCACGATGTCGCCCGGAGCGGCGCCGCGCTCGCGGTAGTAGGAGATCTCCCGCCGCTCGCGGCGGCTGCGCAATGCCTGCTCGACCTTGAGGCGGAGCTCGCTCAGATCGAGGGGCTTCTGCACGTAGTCCCGCGCGCCCTGCTGCATGGCGCGGACGGCGTCCGCCACGGATCCGTAGCCCGTCATCATGATGACCGGGAGCTCGGGGTCCTCGCGCACCAGCGCGGCGAGCAGATCGAGCCCGTTGCCGTCCGGGAGGCGGAAGTCGAGCAGCGCCACGTCGGGAAGCTGGGCGGCCACGAGCTTCCTCGCATCCGCAATGCGGTTTGCGACCTGGATGTCGAACCCCTGGCCCGCGAAGGCCTTCACCAGGTTCTGCGCGAGCACGGGCTCGTCCTCGACGATGAGGAAGCTCGGCATGCCTATCGATTCTTACGGGTGTTGCCGATGCAGAGACAAGCATCGCCACACCTGGGGCAAAAGCCCCAAGCGCTGGGTTCCCTGCCGCAGGCGCGGGGCGGGCCGGGACACGGCGCGCAGCACTGGCGCGGCTTTCGGCAGCGGCACTGCCCTTGCTCTGTTCCCCCCGCGTGAGGAAGCCACTGTACGCCCGAGCCGACGCGGGGCTCAGAATGGTCGCCCGCAAGACCGTCCCGCTTTCACCCACCGCGGCCGGGGTTGCGATCGATGCCAGCGGCCGCGTCGAGGTCCGCGCGCGCGGCCAGGAGCAGCACCTCGAAGTCGGCATGGATGCCGCCGTTCCCGATGGCACGACGTTCCTCGTCTTCGCCAACGGCCTGCCGGCGGGAACCATCACGATCGCTTCAGGCGCGGGTGACTTCTACATCAACAACAACGAGCAGGTGTTGCCGATTGGCGTCGATCCCGTGTGCGACATGGGCACGGTCGAGATCCGCGACGGCAACAACGGCGTGCTGCTGCGAGGCGCCGTCACCGGCCCCCAGGGCACCCTTCACAGCGCGGTCTTCCCGGACTGAGTCCTGACCTCGAGCGGCGCCGCCGGAGCTGAAAGGCCCGGCGGCGCCCCCTGCCCCCCCCGCTCGGGCGCCTGCGCATCCCGCGATCGATTGCGGGACGCGCAGGCGCCTGGGCGTTTGTGGTGGCCGTCGCGGCCGACGCTGCCCTCGCGCGCTTCCGCTGGGCGATCCCTACCGCGCCAGCCGCGCGCGCCGCCGCCACCCCGGGGCGCCCGACTCGCGCCCCGCCAGCCGGCGGTGAGGCATTCGGCGACACGCCGGAGTGACAGAAAGCCCCTGCGTTTCGCGGGGATCGTAAAATGGTTTTCTAGACAACTATTACATCCACCTTTAATCCTCGCAGGAAATTTCACCCCGATCGGCCGCCACCGTGCGCTCCGCCGTGCGCTCCGCCCGCGCAGGATACCAGCCGCAGGAGCCCCCGAAAGCCTTCGCCGCAGCACGCGCCCATTGCTGTGCTGCTTGCTACCTCGCTCGCTAAAGCCGCCACGCAGCTTGATATTTTTTTATTGACAGCAGGCATCGAGAGGCTCTAGACGGCCGCGCGGCCAAGAGTCTCGGCCGCAGGGGACCATGCAGGGACCAACTCTACCGCCTCGACCACCAGCACCCGGGCGTCCCGCGCAAACGCCAAAGGACGGAGCGAGACGACAGATGCCGAGGAGCCTCCGCAGCCACACCGCCAGCCTGGCGATCGCCACGCTCATCGTCCTGCTGGGTGGGGCAGCCGACCACACCGCCGCCAGCGAGTTCATGTACGGGCACACGAGCTGGACGGCGGGCAGCGGCAACACGGTCCAGTTCACCGTGCGCGGCGCGTTCCGCCGGAGCGGGATGCCCTGCATCGACGTGACGACGAGCTCGCAGATCGCCTGCGCTCCGGGCGACGGCTTCGCCCAGGTGGGGGACGTGGTGGTCGAGGACAACGGCGGCACGAGCCTCGATCCCGGCGACGGCAATCCGCCGCTCGGCCCGCTCTTCTACCAGGTGACCGCGATCGACCCGACCTTCGACCTCCTCACCGGGCTCGCGCTCGATCCGGCCAGCCTTCCCGCCCACAACACGACGATCCCCTACACCTACGCGACGGCCGGCACCTTCACGGCGGTGATCGAGGCCTGCTGTCGCACCTTCGATCAGATCAACAACCCGTTCGAGTACCGCATCGAGACGCTGGTGAACGCCGGCAGCGGCAACAGCTCCCCGGTGAGCACCCTGCCGCCGCTCATCCTGTGCCCGCAGAGCAGCCTCTGCGTCTTCACGGTGCCCGCCATCGATCCGGACGGCGATACCCTCCAGTTCCGCCTCGCGAGCTCCGTCGAGGCGGGCGGCAGCTTCGGCTTCGTCCAGCCCGGCCCACCCTACGCCACGAATGCCGCCAGCATCGATCCGAGCACGGGCGAGTACAGCTGGGACACCACCGGCGCCACGCTCTCCGGTGAGTTCACGCCCTACTCGACCCAGGTCGCGATCGAGGACCTCGACGGCGGGGGCATCCCCCAGAGCAAGGTCGCCGTCGACTTCATGATCGTCCTCACGTGCGCGGCGGACGCCGACTGCAACGACGGCGACCCCTGCACCGACGACACCTGCGATCCGCAGAACGGCTGCTTCCACACGAACAACACCGCCTCCTGCGACGACGGCGACGCCTGCACGGTGAACGACACCTGCAACGCCGGCGTCTGCACCGGCGTGACCGCGCCGGACGGCACGGCGTGCGACGACGGCAACGCGTGCGACGGCGACGAGACCTGCCAGGCCGGCATCTGCTCGCCCGGCACGCCGCTCGACTGCGACGACCAGAACGCCTGCACCGCGGACTCCTGCGATCCGCTGGACGGCTGCCAGCACACGGCCGTGGCGGACGCGACGCCCTGCGACGACGGCAACGCGTGCACGGTCGGCGAGACCTGCCAGACGGGCGTCTGCACCGGCGCGGCCGTCGCGGATGGCAGCCCCTGCAGCGACGGCAACGCTTGCACGGTGGGCGACGCGTGCGAGGCCGGCGTGTGCGTCAGCACCCCGGCGGCCGACGGCACCACCTGCAGCGACGGCAACGCCTGTACGCTCGGCGACACCTGCCAGGCCGGCGCCTGCGTCGGGACGCCCGCTGCCGACACCACCCCGTGCGACGACGGCGTGGCGTGCACCGCGGGGGACAGCTGCCAGGGCGGCACCTGCACCGGTACGCCGGTCGCCAACGGCACCCCCTGCGACGACGGCAACGTCTGCACCGACCTCGACACGTGCGAGGCCGGCGCGTGCGTCGG
>DATILR010000341.1:0-3657 GCA_035476275.1 Binatus sp. (SeqCode)
AGCTTCATCAACGAGGTCCGCATCCGCAACAACACGGCCGGCGGGCCGCTGCACATCTTCGCCAACGACAACATCCTGCGTCTCGGGCCGCAACAGGAGGGCTCGACGACCATCTTCCCGACCGGCGTCGAGGCGACGCCGCTCGGCTGTCAGATCACCCATCCGAGGTGCCGGCGCTCGACCTGCCAGAACGAGGAGGCAACCCGGACCACGTTCGTGACCACCCTGCGCCTCTGCGACCCCACCAGCGCCTCCTTCCTGAACGGCAACAACTGCACCGCCGAGCGGCAGTCCACCCCGCTCTTCGGCTTCGGCTTCGTCGAGGCGATCGCCGACGCCACCTTCACCGCGATCGCCAACGGACAGCCTCCCGCCATCCGGGGCGTCGTGAAGACGGTGAGCGAGCTCGGACGGACGCGGGTGGCGCGCTTCGGGTGGAAGGACGACGTCGCGACGCTGCGCGGCTTCGCGGGCGACGCCTACCTCAACGAGATGGGGGTCACGAATCCGGACTTCCCCACCGAGCGCAGCAACTGCGCGCTCAACGTGACCCAGTTCGGCGTGCTCCTCGACGCCAGCGATGACCCCGAGGACCAGACCCAGGCCGACGGCCGGGCCGACATCGACCGCTTCGCCGACTTCATGCGCATGCTCGACCCGCCGCCAGTGCTGCAGCAGAACGCGTCCGCTCAGGCCGGCAGCACCCGTTTCACCCAGATCGGCTGCGCGGGCTGCCACGTGGCGAGCATCACCACCGCCTCCAACCCGGCGTCCTTCATCCCGCCGACGACGGGCGGTGTCCCGATCACCGCGAGCCTGAACGGTTTTCTCGCGAACAAGACAATCCATCCCTTCGGCGACTTCCTGCTGCACGACATGGGAGCCCTCGGCGACGGTATCACCTCGGGGGCGGCCGGGCCGCGTCAGATGCGGACGGCCCCGCTGTGGGGCGTGCGGGGCAAGTCGCGATTCCTGCACGATGGCCGCGCCGAGACGATCGCCGAGGCGATCGAACTGCACGACGGGCAGGCCGCGGCGGCGCGAAATGCGTTCAACGCCCTCACCGCCGCGCAGCAGCAGCAGATCGTGGACTTCCTCAACACCATCTAGATCACCGACGCACGACGCGCGGCCCGGCCGGGCCGCGCGTCGTCGGTCTCGAGGCGGCCATGACTTCGTACCGGATCGTCATACTCTTCGTGGGGCTCGCTGCGGCTCCGTCCACCGTTCCGGCGCACGCCGACGAGATGCCTTCGCCCACCGAGCTCGGGTTCTATGTCGCCGCCCGGCTCGACGAGCGGGGCCAGCTCGACGAGGCGCTGCCGCTCTACGCGGAGCGGGCCAGGGATACCCTCACGCAGCACGACCGTCTGCGCTATGCAGCCGCGCTGCTCCGCGCGGGGCAGCCCGAGGCGGCGAAGACCGTTCTCGATCGCCTGGCGAGCGAAGTGGGTTCGGTCGAGCATGGGTCCGTCGGCCGCGCGCACGCCCCCGCGATCTGCGCCTCCACGGCGCTCCTTGCCGGCTCGCCCGCGGTCGCCGTTCTCTATGCACGCGCCGCCTCCACGGCCGCGCGCAGGGACGCCGGGAGCCGTCTCCTGTTCGTCCGCGCGCTGGTCGCGGCGGGCGAGGCGGCGGCCGCCCGTCCCCTGCTGGCGGAGCTCGCGGCAGAGGCGGGCGGCTGGGGCGACGGCGCGCGGATCGAGCTGGCACGCTGGGAGCTCGCGACCGGCGACGCGAAGGCGGCGCGGATGCTCCTCGCCCGCGCGGTGCCCACGAGCGTCGGGCAGATGTTCCAGGACTCGGTCCGCGCGAATCTCGCGCTCGCGGAACACAACTGGCAGAAGGCGGCTCAGGTCCTCGAGGCCGCCGAACGCAAGGTCCCGCGCAGTCTCGCCGAGGATCGGAAGGTCGATGCTGCATGGCGCAACGCCCAGCGCGAGGTGCGCTCGGCCGCCTTCCGGCGCGCCCTCGCCCTCTGGCAGCTCGGGAAGCACCCCGCCGCCGTCGCCGAGGCGCGCAGAGCCTCGGCCACCGACGAGGAGTACGTCCGTGCCGCGACGAGCATCCTGATCGCCGCCGCCGAGTTCGCGGGGGACCGATCCGAGGACGGTCTCGCCCGCCTCCGGGTGCTCGCCGGGCGCAACCACCGCTTCCGCGAGCCGGTCGACGAGCTCGCACACGCCCTGACGGACGAGCGGGGAGCCGTCGCACCCGCAGTCGAGGCGCTTGGGGTGGCACTCGGGGAGTCTGACCGCTCCCACGACTTCGTCACACACCCGCTCGTCGAGGTGTTCGGCGAGGCGGCCCGGCACGCCGCGCAGCCGAGCCGGGCGAGCTGACCGCCGGGCGCGGCAGGGCCTCGATGCCCCGTTTGCGCGGCGACGTCGGCCTGGCGGTGGCTAGAAGGTGCTCCGCACCTGCCCGAGGCGACTAGTCACCTCGAGGAGGTAGCGGGTGAGCCCCCCGGCGCAATCCGCAGAGAGGCGTCGCCTCCTTGCGGACTTGACGGTCTTCTTGGCGGCCTGCTTGAGGAGATGCGAAGCCTGCCCGAGGAGCTCCTGTGCGCGGCCGTGGTTGCTCGTGGCGCGGGCTATCGCCAGCAGGCTCTGGGCCTTGGCGATGGCCCTCGCGATCGTGAGCGGGATCGGCTGGCAGACGTCGATGTTCGGGAAGCCGAGCAGGCAGCTGACGGCCTGGAGACCGGTAACCGTCTGGAAGATGCAGCCCACGGCCGGGTCGCAGGTATCCGTGGTGCAGGGGTCATCGTCGGCGCAGACGATCGCCGGGCTCGAGCAGCTCCCGGTTGCGGAATCGCAGACGCCGGCGCTGTGGCAGGCGTCCTCCGGCACGCAGACGACTGGATTCCCGCCGAGGCATGAGCCGGCTGCGCAGGTGTCGGTTTGCGTGCAGGCATCGCCGTCGTCGCACGCCGTCCCCTCGGCCTTCGGGGTTGCCTCGCACTGCGCCGCGGCCTCGTTGCACGTCCCGTCGTTGCACTGATCCGCGAGGGCGGAGCAGTCCCGGACCGTGCCACCGCACACGCCGGCACTGCAGGTGTCGTTCACGGTGCAGAAGAGACCGTCGTCGCAGGCGGACCCGTCGGCCTGGCTCGGGTCAGAGCAGAGCCCGCGCGCCGGGTCACAGACGCCGGCGACGTGGCATTGATCGAGGGCAGTGCAGACGACGGGGTCGCTCCCCGTGCACACACCCGCCTGGCAGGAGTCGGTCTGGGTGCAGGCGTCGCCGTCGCTGCAGGCCACGCCGTCCTCCTGATCGGGGTTGGAGCAGGCGCCGCTTGCCGGATCACAGACGCCGGCCACGTGGCACTGATCGAGCGCGGTGCAGACGACGGGGTTGGCCCCGACGCAGGCGCCGGCCTGGCAGGTATCGGTCTGGGTGCAGGCGTCGCCGTCGGTGCAGGCCGAGCCGTCGGCCTTCTCGGGATTGGGGCAGATGCCGCTCGCCGGGTCGCAGACGCCGGCATCGTGGCACTGATCGAGGGCGGCGCAGACGACGGGGTTGGCCCCGATGCAGGCGCCGGCCTCGCAGGTGTCGGACTGGGTGCAGGCGTTGCCGTCGTTGCAGGCGCTGCCGTTGGCCTTGTCCGGATTGGAGCAGATGCCGCTCGCCGGGTCGCAGACGCCGGCATCGTGG
>DATILR010000342.1:0-2614 GCA_035476275.1 Binatus sp. (SeqCode)
CGGCGCGGTGGGATCGCCGGGCGACTGCACCAGCTCGATCACCTGCCCGTCCGGATCGACGATGCAGCACGCGGCCGACTGGAACTCGGGGAACCGGATGACGGTCTCCTCGAGCACGCGCTCGCCCGCCGTCCGGAGCGCAGCGAGCGTGGCATCGAGGTCCGCCACGCGGAACGAGAGGTGCGTCAGGCCGCGCTCATTCATCGGGCGACTGCGTGGCGGGGGGGCAGGTGGGGCCGCGAACTGGAGGAGCTCGATCCGGACGCCGTCCCGCTGGAGGTAGACGGCGTGGAGCTCGACGCCCCGGAGCCGCAGCAGCGTGTCACTCGGCTCCCCCGCGACCCGGAGCTCGTGCTCGAAGCGGAAGCCGAGGAGGTCGCGATAGAACCGGAGCGACCGCTCCATGTCGGAGACGCAGATGCCGATGTGGGTCAGCCGCAGAAGCGGGATCATCGCGTTCCGAGCGCGCCAAACGCGCCATCGCCAGGGCGAGCGAGGGCAGGGACCGGGGGTGCAGGCGATTTCCGCAGCGCGGTGGGCTGGGAGGCGGTGGGGTTGGGGTGCGCGAGGACCATGAGCCGGCACCCCCGGTCCCTGCCCTCGCTCGCCCGCGCATGAACGGTATCGGCCACTAGGCCTCGATCGTCACTTTGATCGCGCCCGTCGTCTTGTCCGCCGCCGTGCGGAAGCCGCGCGCGATCTCCGCGAGGGGAACCCGGTGCGTGATGATCGTCTCGGCGATGTGCCGTCCCCGTCGGCGGAGGATATCGAGGACGATGTCGAAGTCGGCCTGCGCTCCGGCCCGGCCATAGACGAAGGAGCCGATCAGGCGAAGCTCCTTGGCGAGCACGAAGAGGGCGGGAAACGTCGGCGAGCGGGTGAAGGCGCCGAGGATGCAGATGGTACCGCCCGGCCGGCAGGCGGCGACCGCCGTGTCGAGCGTGTCGGCAGAACCACCCACGGTCTCGATGACGAGGTCGATGGGCGCGTCGATGTCGCCCCCGATCCCGTTCGGGTCATTGTCGTCGACCACGCGGTCGGCGCCGAGGGCGAGCGCGGCCGCCTTCTGCTGGGGCCGCCGGGCGACGACGATCACCTCCCCGGCCCCGCCCGCACGTGCCGCGACGACGGCCATGAGCCCGATCGTCCCGGCACCGAGGATCGCCACGCGCTGGCCGATCTCGAGTCCGGCCAGCCGCACGCCGTGCACGGCGACGCCGAGCGGCTCGCTGAGCGCCGCGGTGGCGAAGTCGACGCCGGCCGGCACGCGGAAGCAGTGCCGGGCGGGCATCTTCACGTACTCCGCGAAGCCCCCCGGGATCGTGATGCCGACCACGCGAACCCTGGGGCAGCGCTGGTACTCGCCGGTCGCGCAGTAGCGGCAGCGGCCACACGAGGCGATGCCCTCGAGCGCCACCGCGTCGCCGGCCCTGAGGCTCGTCACGCCGGCGCCGACGTCAGCCACCTCGCCGGCGATCTCGTGGCCCGGACAGACGCTCGGGATCATCATCTGGTCGTGGTACCAGTGGAGATCCGAGCCGCAGATGCCGCAGTTCCGCACGCGGACGACCACCTCGCCCATCTCCGGCGTCGGTCGCTCGACGTCGTCGAGCACCACGTTCCCCGCGCCGCGACAGAAGGCCGCCTGCATCGTCGCGCCTCTTACCAGCGACGCCGCGCGCCCCGCAAACGGTGGCTAGCGTCCGGGGCTGTGCATCGTCACGCGGACGTCTGGGTTCTCGCCGGCGAGGCCGTGGCGCAGGAAGCACCGCGCCGCATGCGAGCGCTTGAACGTCGCGTCGAAGAAGGCGGCCACCACCGCCTGCGTGAGACGGTGCTGGCGCTCGGCCTGCATGGGTGGGTTGGTCGGGACCGGACCCTGGCAGGGAAGCGCGCAGCCCGCGCTGTCGATCCCGGCCTTTGTGCCACCGAGCCCGTCGACGATGCTGCCACCGCTCGAGACGACACCCGCGATCGCCGCGCAGCCGACCTCGTCGTAGCTCGTGGTGGAGGGCGTGGTGACGAACCCGCTGAAGCCCGTGTGCGTCGCGTCGACGAGCGTGACGAGCGTGCGGGGTGACCTCGACCGCGCGAAGACGCGGGCACCGTTCATGTCGAGCGGGACGAGCAGGTCCTGATCGCCCTGCAGGACGAGGAGCGGCGGGCGGGCAGCGTGGTAGAACCTCTCCCCGAGGAAGCAGGCCGCGGGCGCGATGGGGAGCGCCGCGCGCACCCGGCGGTCGCGCAGGGTCGGGTGATAGGTGACGAGCAGGGTCGTCGCGCCCCCCAGGGACAGGCCGGCGACACCGATCCGGTGGCGGTCGATGCCGCGGGAGAGCCAGCCGTCACGCAGGTTCGCCAGCGCGAGCAGGCGGTCGATCAGGAAGCTCACGTCTGCGGGCTGATTCGCGAGGTCGCTCAGGTCCTGCATGCCGGCGCGGAGCCCGGTCACCGGAAAATCGGGCGAGGCGACGACGTAGCCGCGGCTGGCGAGCTCCTCGGCGTAGTACGCCTCGCCCTCGCGCACGTCGAGCAGGCCGGGGCTGTTCACGACAAGGGGAAACGGCCCCCCCTCCGCCAGCGCGGCGTCGCGGACGATACCCGTCCCACCCGG
>DATILR010000343.1:0-1619 GCA_035476275.1 Binatus sp. (SeqCode)
GATCGCACTCGAGCTCGAACTCGCTGCCGGCGATCTCCTGCATGACCGGCCGCCCGTTGTCCTGCGTCCAGTCGAGCCGCACCCCGCGCAGCGCGCGCACCTGACCGCGCTTGTCGCCGAGGAACGCCTTGGTGTTGATACTCCAGTCGCGGATCACCCCCTCCTCGTGCGAGGAGGAGGTGCGGAGGATCATCGGCCAGTTGGGCCAGGAGAGCTGGGGGCGGTCCGTGGGGGGCTGGGGCAGCAGCTCGAACTGGTGGACCGACGTCGCGCCCTGGCGGTTGGAGGTGCCGAGGCAGTCGGAGCCGGTGTCGCCGCCACCGAGGATCACGACCTTCTTGCCGGTGGCGACGAGCTGATTGGGCACGGCGTCGCCGGCGACGACCTTGTTCTGCAGCGGCAGGAACTCCATCGCGAAGTGGATGCCCTGGAGCTCCCGCCCCGGCACCGGGAGGTCGCGGGGCTTGGTCGCGCCGCAGGAGAGCACGATGGCGTCGAACTCCCGCCGCAGCTCGTCGCCCTGCACGTCGACGCCCACGCGCACGCCGGTCCGGAACCGCACCCCCTCGGCCACCATCTGCTCCATGCGGCGGTCGATGAGCCACTTCTCCATCTTGAAGTCGGGGATGCCGTAGCGGAGGAGCCCGCCGATGCGGTCGTCGCGCTCGAACAGGGTGACCGCGTGACCCGCTCGCGCCAGCTGCTGCGCGCAGGCCATGCCCGCGGGTCCGGAGCCGACGACGGCGACTTCCTTGCCCGTTCGCCGGGGTGGGATCTGCGGCTCGACCCAGCTCTCGCCCCAGGCGTGGTCGATGATGTTCTTCTCGATGTTCTTGATCGTGACCGGGTCGTTGTTGATGTTGAGGACGCAGGCTTCCTCGCAGGGCGCGGGACAGATGCGGCCGGTGAACTCGGGGAAGTTGTTCGTGGAGTGGAGCCGGTCGATCGCCTCCCGCCAGCGACCGCGGTACACGAGATCGTTCCAGTCCGGGATGATGTTCCCGAGCGGGCAGCCCTTGTGGCAGAAGGGGATCCCGCAGTCCATGCAGCGCGCGCCCTGACGCCTCAGCACCTCGTCCGGCGTGCGCTCCTCGAACTCGCCCCAGTGCTTGAGGCGGTCGGCGACCGGTTCCTTGTGAACCTTCTCGCGCTCGTATTCGAGGAAGCCGGTGATTTTACCCATAATCGCTACACGGGAATCGCTACACGGACGCGAGGCGTGCCGCCTCGGTGTCGAGGTGCTGCTTCGCCAGCACGGAGCGGTACTCGACCGGCATCACGCGCACCAGGTGCTTCGCGGTCTCCTTCCACCCGGAGAGGAGCCGCCAGGCGACCGCGGAGTGCGTGTAGTCGAAGTGGCGCTGGATGAGCTCGCGCACCGTCGCCAGATCCTTCTCGTCGAGCGGCTCGACCTCCACCATGCCCTTGTTCACGTGGGACGGGAACGTGCCGTCCTCGTCGAGCACGTAGGCGACGCCGCCCGACATGCCGGCGGCGAAGTTGCGACCCGTCTTCCCGAGCACGACCACCAGCCCCTTCGTCATGTACTCGCAGCCGTGATCGCCGACACCCTCGACGACGGCGGTGACGCCGCTGTTCCGCACGCAGAAGCGCTCGCC
>DATILR010000344.1:0-7223 GCA_035476275.1 Binatus sp. (SeqCode)
CGCCGGGCGCAACGCCTTCTTCACCGGCATGCATCCGCTGCGCACGGGCATGATCCCGCCCCAGCTTCCGGGCAGTCCGTCCTACCTAAGACCCGGGACTCCGGCGCTCGCCTGGTTCCTGCGCGACATCGGGTACAACAACGGCGAGTTCGGCAAGAACCACTTGGGCGATCACACCGACGCCTTGCCGACGGCGCACGGCTTCCACGAGTTCTGGGGCTATCTGTATCACCTGGACGCGATGCAGGGCGTGAGCTTTCCCGACATCAACAAGACGCCCACCGTGCAGGGCGTCGCTCCGCCGTGCATGAACACCCCTATCCCGGGCCTCCCCGAGGTCCCGGGCGCGGTGGATCCCAAGACCACGACGTGTCTGACGCCGCCGCGCCCCGTGCTCGCGTGCAAGTCCTCCGACGGGACGGCGAAGAACCAGACGTGCCACGACGAAGGCCCGTTGACCCTGGAGCGGTCGAAGACGGTGGACGAGGAGATCTCCGCCAAGGTCATCGACTTCCTCGAGCGCAACGACCCGAAGAAGACCAACAAGCCCTTCTTCGTCTGGTACAACCCGGCGCGCATGCACATCACCACGGTCTTGTCCGACAAGTACATGGCGATGGTCGGTGAGCCGGGCGGCAAGGACTGGGGCATCAACGAAGCCGGCATGAAGCAGATGGACGACAACATCGGCCTGGTCCTGAAGAAGCTCGAGGACATGGGCCAGCTCGACAACACCATCGTCGTCTTCACCACCGACAACGGCGCCGAGAACATCACCTACCCCGACGGTGGCGTGACCCCCTTCCGAGGCGGGAAGCTCACTACGTGGGAGGGCGGCATGCGCGCCCCGTGTGTCGTTCGCTGGCCGGGGCACATCAAGCCGGCCACCGTCAAGAGCAAGATGTTCGCGTCTCTCGACTGGGTGCCGACGTTCGTCGACATCGCCGGCGGTCCCAAGGGCGACGACCTGAAGAAGCAGATCGAGGCCGGCAAGTACCCCGGCATCGTCAAGACGACGCTCGATGGCGTCGATCAGCGCGACTACCTCGAGGGCAAGAGCGACAAGTCGGCGCGCGACATCTTCTTCTACTATACGGGTGCCCAGCCGTCGGCGGTGCGGTACAAGAACTGGAAAATGTATTACACGATGGTGCCCACGGGCAATCCAGCCGACGCGTTGGTAGGCGCCGTGACGTATCACTGGACCATGGTCGACAACATCAAACGGGATCCTTTCGAGAGTGCTGTCGGGGAGTCGCAAGGCACCATGCTTGGCATGGGTGGTGCACTTGCCGGTCCAATGAGCGCTTACATCTACGACTGGAACATGCTGCCCATCGGCCAGGTGCTGTGGCTCAAGGAGCTCGAGTCGTACATCCCGTTCCCGCCGCTGCAGAGTCCCGCGTCTTACAACCTGACTCAGGTCATGGAGCAGGTCCGGCAAGCTAAACACGGTAGTCCCGCCGGCGAGTAGCGTTTTGCGACGGCGTCGGCCAGCGGGTGGCCCGAACGGGCCGCCCGCTCCAACGCCGGCGAGCTCACTGTCTCTCTCGTGTGAGTCGGAAGGGAGGCTGCGCGCAGATGGCTCTCGCCTCGAAAATCGTCGTCACGGCGGTGCTGGCCGCGCTCGCCACGATCGGTGGCCCGGCGTGGGCGCAGGCACCGGCGAAGAAACCGAACATCCTCGTCATCTGGGGCGACGACATCGGCTGGTACAACGTGAGCGCCTACAACATGGGCGTCATGGGCTACCGGACGCCCAACATCGACCGCATCGCCAGGGAAGGCGCGGTGTTCACCGACTGGTACGGGCAGCAGAGCTGCACCGCCGGCCGCGCCGCCTTCATCACCGGCCAGTCGCCGATCCGCACCGGCCTCACCAAGGTCGGGCTCCCCGGCGCGAAGGAAGGCCTGATGAAGGACGACCCGACCATCGCCGAGCTGCTGAAGCCCTACGGCTACGCGATCGGACAGTTCGGGAAGAACCAACTCGGCGACCGCGACGAGCATCTCCCGACCAACCACGGCTTCGACGAGTTCTTCGGCAACCTCTACCATTTGAACGCCGAAGAGGAGCCGGAGAATCCCGACTACCCGAAGGATCCCGAGTTCAAGAAGCGCTTCGGTCCGCGCGGCGTCATCCACAGCTTCGCGGGCGGCAAGATCGAGGACACCGGCGCGCTCACCAGGAAGCGCATGGAGACGATCGACGAAGAGATCACGAAGGGCGCGCTCGACTTCATGGACAAGGCGCACAAGGACGGGAAACCCTTCTTCCTGTGGTGGAACTCGACGCGGATGCACATCTGGACGCATCTCAAGCCGTCGTCGGAGGGGGTGACGGGGATCGGCATCTACCCCGACGGCATGGTCGAGCACGACGCCCAGGTGGGCGAGCTACTGAAGAAGCTCGACGACCTCGGCATCGCCGGCGACACCATCGTCATGTACTCGACCGACAACGGCGCCGAGACCATGAGCTGGCCCGACGGCGGCACCACGCCATTCCGCAGCGAGAAGAACACCAACTGGGAAGGTGGCTACCGCGTCCCGTGCGTCATGCGGTGGCCCGGCGTCATCAAGCCCGGCACGGTCGTCAACGACGTCGGTGCGCACGAGGACATGCTGCCCACCCTGCTCGCGGCGGTCGGTGGTACCGCCGTCAAGGACGAGCTCGCGAAGGGCAAGAAGGTCGGCGACCAGACCTTCAAGGTGCACCTCGACGGATACAACCTGCTCCCGGCGCTGCAAGGCCAGGCGGAGTGGCCGCGGAAGGAGTTCCTCTACTGGACCGACGACGGCCAGCTGGCCGCGCTGCGCTACCAGCAGTGGAAGGTCGTTTTCCTGGAGCAGCGCGCCCACGGCTTCGACGTGTGGCAGGAGAAGTTCGACGAGCTGCGCGTGCCGAAGCTCTTCACCGTGCGCGGTGACCCGTTCGAGCGGGCCGACTACGAAGCCATCGGCTACGACCGTTGGCGCATAGACCGCGTGTTCCTGCTCGTCCCGGCGCAGGCGTACGTGGCGAACTGGCTCCAGAGCTTCCGCGAGTTCCCGCCGCGGCAGAAGCCAGCGAGCTTCAGTCTCGACCGGGTGATGGAGAGCATCATGGCCTTTCCCAAGGCGAACTGAGTCGAGGCGGGGACGGCGGCCACCAGCCACCCTTGCGGCCGCCGAGGCGCCCCCACTAAGCTCGGGCCGTGCCCATCCTCGACGAACGCCACGACTTCGCCCACCCCATCGAGAGCGATACGGCGTGGAGCGAGTCGTACTACTTCAACGCTTACGACCCATCGACCGATACCGGCTTCTTCACCCGCCTCGGCATCCGCCCGCACGAGGGCCGGATGGACCTCGGCCTCTCCGTGTGGCTCCCGGGCACCGACCTGGCGGTGGTCGCGGGTGTGCAGCCGCAGCACGAGATGATCGATCGCGACCTCGCGGTCGCCGGCGTGCGCTACGAGAGGATCACGCCGATGCACACCTGGCGACTCACGTGCGACGCGGAGGCGTCGATCCGCGACCTCACCGGCGGCCGCGAGCGCCGCCGCGGACACATCGCCATGGACGTGACGTTCCAGGCGCTCTCCCCTGCCCTCGGCAGCGATGGCCAGGGCCGCTCCGGCGCGGGGATCAGCGCCGAGACGCGGCGCCACGTCGGCAAGGGGCACCTCGAGCAGGCGGGCCGCTGGACGGGCTGGATCGAGGCGGAGGGCGTGCATCACCAGCTGGTCGCGGCGCGGGGCAACCGCGACAAGTCGTGGGGACCGCGTCGCTGGGGCGGGCCGCGCATGTGGCGCTGGTTCTCGATCAACCTGGGCGACCACGTCCACCTGGGCGGCATCCGGATCGGCACCGACGCGGGCGATCTCCATCGCGGATGGATCTGGCGCCACGGCGAGCACGCGAGCATCCGCCGCTGGGACCTCGCGACCGAGCTGGCCGCCGACGGCCTCACCCAGGGAACCGTCTACCTGCGCGCGACCGATGCGGGGGGACGCGTGACCGCGCTCCGCGGCGACGTCCTCCGCGTCGCCAGCATCGCGCACGAGGCGGGCGATCGGCGGACGATCGTCAACGAGGGCCTGGCCCGCTGGACGGGTGAGGGACTCGAGGGCCACGGGATCGCCGAGTATCTCCACCAGCTCGACGGCGCCGGCCGTCCGCTGGTGCCGATCGAGTGAGGAGGCGCGATGGCGGAGCTGCGCGAGCTGGCGAGCGGTCTCGAGTTTCCGGAGGGACCGATCGCGATGCCGGACGGGAGCGTCGTCCTGGTCGAGATCAAGCGCGGCACGCTCACGCGCGTCGGGTCGGATGGTAACGTCCGGATCATCGCCCGCACCGGCGGCGGGCCGAACGGCGCCGCCATCGGCCCCGATGGCAAGGTCTACGTGTGCAACAACGGCGGTTTCGAGTGGCACGACTTCGGTGGCCTCACCGTGCCGGGGAACCAGCCGAAGGAGTACATCGGCGGGCGCATCCAGCGAGTCGACCTCGCCACTGGACGGGTCGAGGATCTCTACACGGCGTGTGACGGGCGGCCGCTCCGCGGCCCGAACGACATCGTCTTCGATGCCGCCGGCGGCTTCTGGTTCACCGACCACGGCAAGATCCGCGATCGCGACAAGGACCGCACCGGGGTTTTCTACGCCAAGACCGACGGCTCGCTCATCCGCGAGGCCATCTTCCCGCTCGACGCACCCAACGGCGTCGGCCTCTCGCCCGACGGACGTCGTCTCTACGTGGCCGAGACCTACACCGGTCGTGTCTGGGCGTGGGACCTCGAGGGGCCCGGCCAGGTGGTCGCGTCCGCAGGCTTCGGACCCGGGGGCGGCTCGCTCCTGGCAGGTCTTCCGGGCTACCAGCTCTTCGATTCCCTGGCGGTCGACGGCGCGGGAAACGTCTGCGTGGCGACGCTGGTGAACGGCGGCATCACCGTCATCTCCCCCGGCGGAACGATCCTCGACCAGGTGGCGACAGGTGACCCGCTGACGACCAACATCTGCTTCGGCGGCCGCGATCTTCGCACCGCGTACATCACGCTCTCGGGCACCGGGCGGCTGGTTGCCACGGAGTGGCCGCGGCCGGGTCTCAAGCTGCACTACTGAGACGCTGAGCTAAGCGCTCCTCCACGCGCGAGCTCCGCCAGCGCGCGCCGGGCGGGCGCCTCGTGAAGGCGCGCACCCGTCTCCTCGATGAGCGCCAGCGCCCGACGGAGCGCCGCCTCCGCCGCGCTTCGCGAGTCGCCTCCTGCCAGGCACACGTGGGTCAGCGCCAGCTGGGCCTCACACTCCGTGATTCTCGTGCCGAGGCGACCGGCGAGTCGAACGGCCTCCTCGGCGAGCGTCCGCGCCGGCGCGACGTCGCCGCGACCGAGAGAGACCTCGGCGAGACCCGCCAGGATGAGGGGCTCCCAGTGCAGTCCGGTCCGGCGCTCGCGGGTGATCGCCAGCGCCACCTCGAACGCGCTCGTGGCCGACGACCAGTCCTCCCCGGCCGTGTGCGCGCAGCCCAGAGCGTAGTACGCGGAGCCGCGGGAGAGCGCGCTCCCGAGGCGCTCCGCGATCTCCACCGCTCGGCGCGCGTGCTCCAGGGCGTGTCCCACGTCGCCGCGAAACGCCGACACGTAGACGAAGAACTCGTGGCTCCAGCCGAGAATCTCATCCTCGCCATGATCGCGGGCAAGGGTCAGGGCCTGATCGAGCTTCTCCTCGCCCGCATCCACTTCCCCCATCTCGAAGAGCACCCAGCCCTCCATGACGAGAAGCCAGACGGCCGGGCTGAAGCCGGTTCCGCTCCCCCCACCCCGGGGTGCGTTCGCTGCTCGCGCGAGGCCCTCCCGGACGGTTCTGAGCGTGGCGTTCAGGTCACCGGACATGTGCTGCGCCTGGGTCAGGGCCACCCGGGAGACGAGTTGCAGGCCCACGTCGGTGATGTCGTCTGCCAGACGCGCGGCCTCGGCGGTACACTCCAGGCCTTCCGCGATCCGACCGCTCATTCCGCGCACAACGCCGTAGGTGGTTAGCAAGCCCGCCCGCGCACGGGCAGCCTCGGTTTCCCAGGTTTCCCCGACCCGGCCGGCGAGTGCCATGCACTCCGCGAAGATCGCCCCTGCCTCCTCCTCCGACATGCCGAGACGCCACCCGAGGTTGAGGAGGGCGATCCCCGTGAACACGCCCATCTCCATCGTCTCCGGAGTTTCCGGCACTCGAGCGAGGAGGGCGCGCACCTTCTGCCAGTGGCGCGCCGCCGCAGCGAGATCGTTCACTCCCACCCACTCGGCCGCGCGACGGCTCCACCGCGCCGCCTCGAGCGCCTCACCCGCCTCTTCCCAGTGATGTGCGAGCAACGCGGCGCGCTCGTCGACCTTGTCGGGACCGATCTCGGCGAGGGCGCGGGCCACAGCGGCGTGCATGCTTGCCCGACGCCCGGCGAGCTGCGAGCGATAGGCCACCTCGTGCGTCAGAGGATGCTTGAAGGCGTACCCCCCGTCGGCCGCAAGCCTCTCCTCGTAGATGAACTCCGCCCCTTCGAGCGTGCGGAGGGCGGCCGCCACGTCCGCACCGGAGAACTCGCTCACCCGCCGGACGACCGCTTGCGCGAACTCTTTCCCGATCACGGCAGCGGCTTGCAGCACCTCTTTCTCCCGCTCCGGGAGGCGATCGATGCGGGCGGCGAGCACGGCCTGCACCGTGGCGGGCACCGCGATGGCGTCGACGGGCTTGGTGAGACGATAGCCGCCCTTCGTTCCCGCGAGACTTCCGGACTCGACCAGGCCCTGGACGATCTCCTCGACGAAGAACGGGTTGCCGGTCGTGCGCTCGCGGATGAGTGTCGCGAGGGCCGCGAGGGACGGATCGCTGCCGAGAAGATCGTCGAGGAGCGCCACCGTGGCTTCGCGGCCGAGCGGAACCAGGCGGAGGTCGATGGCGGACGACGTCCCTCCCCACGGAGGACGATGCTCGGGGCGCGAGGTCGTGACGAGCAGCGTTCGCGTGGCAGCGACGCCCTCCACGAGTGCAGCGAGGAGCGCCTCGCTCCCCGCGTCGATCCAGTGGAGGTCCTCGAGCAGGATGACCGTCGGTTCGCGCGCGCTCCGCGCCTCGATCAGCCGCCGCACGAGCGTAAAGAGCTGGCGCTGGCGTGCCTCGGGATCCATGCGCGGCATGCGCCGTCCCGGATCCGGCACGCCCAGAAAATCGAAGAGGAGCGGCAGCGAGGGGGTG
>DATILR010000345.1:0-35613 GCA_035476275.1 Binatus sp. (SeqCode)
CAGGGTGACCGCGGTGAGCCCCATCGCTCCCTATCCTTCCGCCGCGGCGCGCCCGAGAGCGGGGGCGGGCGCGGGGCCGCGCAAGACGCGGTACCAGACACGAGCCGCCTCGAAGAGGATCAGGGCGACGAGCCCCATGAAAAGCGCGGTCACCACCGCGTCGAGACGGAGGTTGAAGATCTGGACTCGCACCTCGCCAAGCTTGGGGAGGGGCACGGTGCCGGCGGCGAGCCGATCGGCGAGGTTCCCGGCCTGCGCGAGGAAGCCGATCGCGGGATCTGACGCGAAGATCTTTTGGTAGCCCGCCGTCATGGTCACTGCGAGGAGCCAGGCGAGCGGGGTGAGCGTCGTCCAGGCATAGCGGACCCGGCCGCCGCGGAGGATGATGGTGGTGGCGACCACCAGCGCGATGGCGGCCAGCAGCTGGTTCGAGATGCCGAACAGGGGCCAGAGGATGTTGATGCCGCCGAGCGGATCGATCACGCCCTGGTAGAGGAAGTAGCCCCACGCCGCCACCACCGCCGTGCTCGTGATGAGCACGCTCGGGTACCAGCTGGTCCGTCCCAGGGGCGCCCACAGCTGACCGAGCAGGTCCTGCAACATGAAGCGTCCGACCCGCGTCCCCGCGTCGAGCGTGGTGAGGATGAAGAGCGCCTCGAACATGATCGCGAAGTGGTACCAGAGCGCGAGCGCCGTACCGCCGAGGGTACGCGCGAAGATGCTCGCCATGCCCACCGCGAAACTGGGGGCGCCCCCCGTGCGCGCAAAGAGCGTGCGCTCGCCGATCTCGTGCGCGAGCGTTGCCATCGTGTCCGAGGTCACCGGGAATCCCCATCCCGAGATGGTCGCCGCGGCGACGGACGGATCGGCTCCGACGACGCCGGCGGGGCTGTTGATCGCGAAATAGACGCCCGGCTGGAGGGCGGCGGCCGCGATCATCGCCGTGATGGCGACGAACGACTCGAGCAGCATCCCGCCATAGCCGATCATGGGCGCGTCGCTCTCCCGCGCCAGCAGCTTCGGGGTGGTCCCCGATGCGATCAAGGAGTGGAATCCGGAGATGGCCCCGCATGCAATCGTGATGAAGCAGAAGGGGAAGACCTTGCCGGCGAATATGGGCCCGGTGCCGTCGACGAAGCGGGTGACGGCCGGGAGATGCACCTCGGGCCGCATCACGACGATTCCCACCGCCAGCGCGCCGACCGTCCCCAGCTTGACGAAGGTCGAGAGGTAGTCGCGCGGTGCGAGGAGGAGCCACACCGGCACGGTCGAGGCGGCGAAGCCGTAGAGGATGATCGACCAGGCGAGCATCGGGCCGCTCAGCGTGAAGGCGGGTCCGAGGACGGGATGCTGGTCCACCCATCGTCCTCCCAGCAGCGCCGCCACCAGGAGGACGAGACCGATCACGGTGGCGCCCTTCACGTCGTGCGGCCGGATGCCCTTCATGTAGCCGCCCATCAGCATCGCGATGGGGATGGTCGCGCCCACCGTGAAGGTGCCCCACGGGCTCTGCTTGAGGGCGTTCACGACGACCAGCGCCAGCACGGCGATGAGGATCACCATGATGAGAAAGACGCCGAGCAGGGCGGCGACACCGCCCAGCGGACCGATCTCGTCGCGCGCCATCTGTCCGAGCGACCGTCCGTCCCGCCGCAAGCTGCCGCACAGGATGCAGAAGTCCTGCACCGCGCCACCCAGCACCACGCCGAAGAGGATCCAGAGCGTGCCCGGAAGGTAGCCGAACTGGGCCGCCAGCGTGGGACCGATCAGCGGTCCGGGACCCGCGATGGCGGCGAAGTGGTGTCCGAACACGACCCAGCGGTTGGTCGGGACGAAATCGCGCCCGTCGTCGAGGCGCGCCGCCGGGGTCGGCCGCTCGGGATCCAGCGCGAAGACCCGGGCCGCGAGGAAGGCCGCGTAGAAGCGATAGGCGACGAGGTAGACCGCGGCGGCCGCGATGACGAACCAGACGGCATTCACCGGCTCGCCGCGGACGAACGCGAGCATGCCGAGCGCCCAGGCGCCGACGAGCGAGACGACCAGCCACGTGAGCGGCGCGAGGACGCGCACCGCCGTCTCAGTGCACCTCGCCGCCGCCGGCGACAGTTAGCGTGATGCCGGTCACGTTCTCCGCCCGGCAGAGGTAGACCGCCGCGTCGGCGATCTCCTCGGGCGTCTGCGGGCGCTTGAGATACGTCTGGCGCTGGATGAACTCCTCGAACACCCGGTCCTCGGAGATCCCGTAGAGGCCCGCCAGGATCGGGTTCAGCACGCGCGTCCACATGGCGGTCTTGATGTAGCCGGGGCAGAGGGCGTTCACCGCGACGTTCTGCGGCCCGAGCTCCTCGGCGAGTGCCTGGGTCATCGAGATGACTGCGGCCTTCGAGGCGCAGTAGGCGGCCAGACCACCGCGTCCGGTCTTCCCTGCCACCGAGGCGATCGTCACGATGCGACCGCCGCCCCGCTTCCCGAGGAGCGGGATCGCCGCTCGCGCGCTGAGGAAGACGCCCTTCACGTTGACCGCGAAGATGCGATCCCATTGCGCCTCGTCCATGGCTGCCACCGGTCCCGCAGCGATGATCCCGGCATTGGCGACCAGGATGTCGAGGCCGCCGAGCCGTCGCTCCACCTCGGCCATCATGCGAGTCACGTCGGCCGCCGAGGTCACGTCGGCGGTGATCGCTGCGCTCCGCCGGCCGCACCGCTCGACCGTACGAGCGGTCTCCGCGAGGTCGTCGCCCGAGCCGAGCGTGTAGGGCGTGGCCCCGTCGGCATCGCGCGCGATGTCCGAGACGGCGACATCGCAGCCCGCGTCGGCCAGGGCGACCGCAATCGCCCGTCCGAGACCGCGGGCGGCGCCGGTGACGAGCGCAATCTTCCCGTGCAGGTCCATGGCGTCCCCTCAGCGAATCGCGTCCAGCCCCGTGATGTCCCGCCCGACGATGAGGGTGTGCATGTCGTACGTCCCCTCGTAGGTGTTGACGGTCTCGAGGTTCAGCATGTGGCGGATGACGGGGTACTCGTTGACGATGCCGTTCGCCCCCAGGACGTCGCGCGCCAGGCGAGCGATCTCGAGCGCGGTGCTGACGTTGTGCCGCTTGGCGAGCGAGACCTGCTCCGGCCGGAGCGCGCCGGCGTCCTTCAACCGCCCGAGGCGCCAGGCCAGGAGCTGTCCCGTGGTGATCCCGGTCAACATGTTGACGAGCTTCTGCTGCACGAGCTGGTAGCGTGCGATCGGGCTGCCGAATTGCCGGCGGTCCTGCGCATAGCCGAGCGCCGTCAGGTAGCACGTCCGGGCCGCGCCCAGCGCCCCCCAGACGATGCCGTAGCGCGCCTGATTGAGACACGAGAACGGCCCGCCGAGCCCCTCGCCTCCCGGGAGCCGATTCGCCAGCGGGACGTGGACGTCTTCCAGGACCAGCTCCGACGTGATCGAGGCGCGCAGCGAGAACTTCCCCTTGATGTCACTGCTCGAGAACCCACGCGTGCCCCGCTCGACCAGGAAGCCGCGGATCGTGTCCTCTTCCTTCGCCCACACGACCGCGATGTCGGCGACCGAGCCGTTGGTGATCCACCGCTTGGTCCCGCTGAGCACGTACTCCGATCCCGCACGCCGGGCCCGCGTCTCCATCCCGCCGGGATCGGAGCCGTGATCGGGCTCGGTCAGCCCGAAGCAGCCGATCGCGCGCCCGGCCGCCATCTCCGGGAGCCAGCGTTGCTTCTGCTCCTCGCTCCCCCAGCGCCAGATGGCGTACATGGCGAGCGATCCCTGCACCGACGCCATCGAGCGCAGCCCGGAGTCGCCCGCCTCCAGCTCCTGCATCATGAGGCCGTAGGCGATGTTCGAGAGACCGGCACAGCCGTAGCCGCTGAGATTCGCACCGAAGAGCCCGAGCTCGGCCATGCGGGGAACGAGCGCGCGCGGGAATTCCTCGCGCGCGTGGCAGCCCTCGATGACGGGGAGCGCCTCGCGCTCGACGAAGCTGCGCACACTCGCGCGTGTCAGCCGCTCGTCCTCGGAGAGGAGCTCGTCGAGCCGGCAGTAGTCGACGTCGCCGCTCGCGATCACGGCCTTGGCCCCGTGGTTGCGTGGGCCGGGGACCGGTCGTATGAGTATCTTTCACGTAACGACGGCTTTCGCATTAGCCATGCACCTCGAGACCCTGAAAGTATTCTGTGACGTCGTCGAGACCCGGAGCTTCTCCGTGGCCGCTTCCCAGAATTTCGTGACGCAGTCGGCGGTGAGTCAGCAGATCCGCACCCTCGAAGAGCGGTACGGGCGACGTCTCCTCGAGCGCACGCGCGGGAACGTCCAGCTCACTCCCGCAGGCGAGGTCCTGTATCAGGTGAGCAAGGAGATCGTCCAGCGCTACCAGGACATGGAGGCGCGGCTGCAGGTGATCGCGCAGCGGGTGGCAGGAACGGTCCGGGTGGCGACGGTCCACTCGATCGGCCTCTACGAGCTCTCGGCGCAGATCAAGCGCTACCTGAAGGCCTACCCGCAAGTCCACCTCCATCTCGAGTACAGTCGCTCGAGCAAGATCTACGAAGACGCCCTGCGGGGCCAGATCGATCTCGGTGTGGTCGCCTATCCGAGCCGACGGCCGCAGATCACGGTGCTGCCCTTCCGGGAGGATCGACTGGTGCTCGCCTGCCCGCCCAACCATCCGCTCGCGCGCCACCGTCAGGTCTCGATCCGGAAGCTGCAGGGCGAGCCGCTGATCGGGTACGAACGCGACATCCCCACCCGCCGCGAGACCGATCGCATGCTCCGCCGGTACGGCGTCGAGGTCCGCTACGTCATGGAACTCGACAACGTCGAGACGATGAAGCGCGTGATCGAGATCGGTACCGGGATCGCCATCCTTCCCGAGCCTGCCGTCCGGCCCGAGGTGAAGGCCAAATCACTGGCAGCGGTCCAGCTCTCCGACGAACTCTTCCTCCGCCCCCTCGGCATCATCCATCGCCATGGCAAGCACTTCTCGCCCGCCACCGAGAAGTTCATCGAGTTCCTTCGCAGCGAATGACGGCGCGCAGCGCGGCCTCGCTCGGCCTGGCTCTCCTTGCGACGGTGGCGTGCCGAGGTCCGCGTCCAGGACATCCCGCCGCCAGCTGCACGCACCTACAGGCGACGCGCGAGGTGCGAGGCAGTCCGCTCTGCGAGGACGTCTGGACCTGTGGCCGTCCGCCGGGCGGGCGCTTCGACCGTGTGGGGCTCCATCGGATCGCGCCGTGTACGCCGGTGGAGGGCCCGATCATCCTCTACCTTCCCGGGATGCACCAGAACGGCGAGCTCGCGATCTCGAACCCACGCCAGGACTTCCGGCTCTATCTGGCGGCGGCCGGGCTCCGTACGTGGGGGATCGACTATCGCACCCACGCCGTGCCTCCGGACGCGCAGCCTGCCGACCTCGCCGTGCTGGGGAGCTGGACGGGCGACGTGTTTCTCGACGACGTCCTCTGGGCGACCGGCTTCGTTCGCGGAACCGACAAGGGGCCGCTCTACATCGCGGGATTCAGCCACGGTGGTGCCCTCACCTATCGCCTCGCCGCGCGGCCCGATCGCCGGCTCGCCGGCATCATCGTGCTCGACGGCGCCGCCTCGACGGCACGTCCGTCCGGTGGTGGAGACGTAGCGATCGATGTCGGTGGTCGCCGTCTACCCTACGCCGAGCGCCAGCGTCTGCTGGACACGGTGATCGCGGACCCGGCTCGCCCGTCTCCCTTGCCCGGCTACCCGTCCGCCGGGGCGGCGCTGGCGGACATCCTCTACTCCGCCGAGAGCTTCGGTGGTCATGGAGGACTCGCCAACACGCGCGATCACGTGTCCGACCTGAGTGTCCTCGCTACGCTACTGCGCGGCTACGACCGCTGGTGGCCGCGCGCCGCCCTGGATGCGTCGCCGCCCGAGGGCGTGCCGCAGCCGCTGCCGGTGGTCGCGTTCGCGAGTACGCAGCTCGGCGCGGCCTGGGTGGAGCGGGTGAAGAGCTCGGCGCACGCCTTCGGCGGCTCCGCAGCCCTCGTGCACGAGCTACCGGGCTACGGTCACCTCGACGTGCTCGTCGGCCGGGAGGCCGCGCGCGATGTCTTCGAACCGACGCTCTCCTGGCTCCGCGGCCACACACCGCCGTAAGGCGGCTCGATCGTTTCTAGCTCGAACCCCGCTTGAAACCCCGCGAGTCCACGCGGCGGGGAACGTGGGCACGCAGTCCGAGGCGTCGCCGCACGATGCGCGGCTCGAGTCCGAGTGTCGCGCACGCGTACTCGAAGGAAAACCGCTCACCGCCGCTCCGTCTGCACACCCATTCCCTGGCCTTTCGACGCGAGGGGACCCGGCGCCTGATCCGCAGCCGATGGACAGCATCTCCCAGCAGCAGCGCGAGGAGACGGCGCTCCGCCGCGAATGCGAGCACGCCCTCGTCGTCTCTAAGGTGTTGATCGACGCTTGCCATGGGGTTCGGTCATCGATGTGGGCAAGAACCGTACCAGCACATGTTCCTGGCCTTTTCGGCGCGGCTGGATACCCCGGTGCAGCGAAAGGCGACGCGGCTGGTTACCACGCGCGCGGCGCGATGCGTCGGATCGGTCGACAATGCCCCTGGAAGGGTCGAACGCGCTCTTGTGCTCGCCCCCTGGCATGACCGTTGCTGCGACTTTGCACCACAAGCTGCCTCCGACCGGCTTCAAACTGCCATCGCCCGTCCCGGATGGGCAGAAGGAGTGTCGATGGTATCCCCGCTCGATGATCCCAAGCGGTCTTCCACGGAGAATTTCGGTCCCGGCGACTGGCTCGAAGATGCCATCGTGCGGGACCCGGTCCTGGGAAGTCTCCTGCCGCAGCTCCGACGTCTCGCCGCCAGTGCGGGGCCCGTGCTCATCTTCGGAGAGCCTGGGACGGGCGCCGAGCTCGTCGCGCGCGCGATCCACGATCTGTCCCGGCGTGCCAGCCACCCGTTCGTCGTGATCGACTGCGCCAGCCTGTCGGAACCGTTGATCGAGGCCGAGCTGCTCGGCGTCGATGGCAGCTCCGAATCGAAGCCGCCCCACAAGATGGGGACCTTCGAGCAGGCCGGCGTGGGCACCGTGTTGCTCTCCGAGGTGGGTGAGCTTCCCCCGCGCCTCCAGGAAGCATGCCTCCAGCTGCTCGAGCGTCGGGAGGTGGTCCGGCTCAACTCCGATTCCCCGGTGCCCGCCAACGCGCGCTGTCTCGCGGCGACCAGCATCGATCTCCGCACCCGCGTCGGGGCGGGTCTCTTCCGGGAAGATCTCCACGCCCGGCTCGCCGCGGAGATGCTCACGCTGCCGCCGCTGCGCGAGCGTCCCGAGGACATTCCGGATCTCGCGCGCCATTTCCTCGAGCAGTGCTGCGCGCACCTCGGTCCCCGGGAGCTCACACCCGAAGCCGAGGAGCTGCTCCGGCACTATCGCTGGCCGGGCAACCTCCGCGAGCTCCGGGAGACCGTCGAGGAAGCGGCCCTTCAGGCGCGGAACGGGAGGATCGGCCCCGAGCATTTCCCCGGGCAGATGCGGCGCACGCCGGAGAGCGGGCCGCTCACGTCTCTCCGCGACGTCGAGATGCGGCACATCGAGCGCGTGCTCCAGGAGGCCCGGGGCAATCAGCGCCGGGCGTCTCGCATCCTCGGCATCAGCCGCTGGTCGCTGTCCCGTCGGCTCCGGAAGTACGGCATGCAGCCGCACGCGGAGGAATAGCCTCGCTTCCACGTCCGTCGTTGCCCCGCGGTTGACTCACGCGCGGCCGGCCCGGAATACTCGGGGACGCTCATGCGCAAGCGTCGGGTCGCCGTCGTCGGAGCCACCGGGATCGCCGGGCAGCAGTTCCTTGTCGCGCTCGCGGGTCACCCGTGGTTCGAGGTCGCCGCCCTCGCGGCCTCGTCGCGCTCTGCCGGCCGGTCCTACGGCGAAGCCATCCGCGACGCGAGCGGCAGCCGGCGCTGGTGGGCCTCTCCCGAGCCGCCCGCGGAGTTCCTGGCCCTTCCGGTCACGGATGCGGCCACCCTGGACGCCGGCTCGGTCGATCTCGTGTTCGCCGCGGTCGAAAGCGATGCGGCACGCGAGCTCGAACCGACGTACGCCCGCGCGGTTCCGGTCGTGAGCACGGCGGCCGCCTTCCGCTACGAGGCGGACGTCCCGATCGCCCTCCCCGGCGTCAACCTGGCCACGCACCTCGCCCTCGTCCAGGAGCAGCGACGCCGGCGGGGCTGGAAGGGGTTCATCCTGCCGCTCCCCAACTGCACGACGGTCGGCCTGGCCATCTCGCTCAAGCCGCTGCTCGACGCGTTCGGTCTGGTGCGCGTCCTGATGACCTCCATGCAGGGCATCTCGGGAGCGGGTCGGTCACCGGGCGTCGTCGCCCTCGACATCGTCGACAACCTGATTCCCTACATCCCCAAGGAAGAGGAGAAGGTGGTGGCCGAGACGGGGAAGATCCTCGGCCGCCTGGGCGAGGGTGGGATTGCGCCGCATCCGGCGCGCGTGGGGGCGACCTGTACACGGGCCGCGGTCCTCGACGGTCACACGCTGGCGGTCACGGTGGAAACGGAGCGGCCCTGCGATCCGGCCGCCGCGATGGCCGTGCTACGGGAGTTCAAGGGGGACTACGCGGGCCTCGACCTGCCCACGGCGCCGCCCCACCCGATCATCGTGCACGACGACCCCTTCCGTCCCCAGCCGCGGCTGGATCGGGACACGGAGCGCGGCATGGCGACACACGTCGGGCGTCTCCGCGCGGAACCGGCACTCGGTCACGCGCTCAAGTACGTCGCCCTCTCGCACAACACGCGGATGGGCGCGGCGCACGGTGCGGTGCTGGTGGCCGAGTACCTCTGTCGCACCGGCGGGATCTAACGCCGCCCGGTACGGGTTCGCGCCGCGCAGATGCCGCGCACGGGGCAGACCGGACATCGCGGCGTACGCGCGGTACAGACGAGGGCGCCCAGATCCATCAGGGCCTGGTTCCAGTCGGCCGCGCGCCCCACGGGGACGAGCGCGGCCGCCAGAGCCCAGATGCGCCGCGTCCGGCGCGCGCTCCGCGCCGCGCCGCGCAGACCGAACGCGCGTCCCAGCACGCGCGCGACGTTGGTGTCGACCGCGGGTACGGCGGCGCCGAACGCCAGACTCGACACCGCGCCCGCGGTGTATGCGCCGATGCCGGGGAGCCGCCCGAGCTCCGTCGGCGACCGCGGCACGCGCCCGCCGCTCTCGGCGACGATTCGCCGCACCGCAGCATGCAGGTTCCGCGCGCGCGCGTAATAGCCGAGTCCCTCCCAGCTCTCACGCACCTCATGAGCTGGCGCAGACGCCAGATCTTCGAGAGTCGGGTACCGTTGCAAGAAGCGCGGATAGAACTCGACGACGCGTGCCACCTGGGTCTGCTGGAGCATGATTTCCGAGACCAGGACCGCATAGGGGTCGCGAATTCCGCGCCATGGCAGCTGCCGGCGATGACGCGCATACCAGGCCAGCACGCGACCGCGAAAGGTACGAGCCCTCAGCGTCGTTCGCTTCGAACGTGGCACGGAACTCGCTACAATGGGGGTCGATGGCTCGGCGGGTGCGCAACAAGATCTTCGCGATTGCCGCCCGCATCCTCACCAAGCCACGGGGTAGCTACAACCATCATCTGCCCAACGACCTCGAGAGCCTGCGTCGCGGTCTGCGGCTGGGAGACGTGGTCCTCGTCGACGGTGAGCAGCGCATCAGCGAGGTCATCAAGTACCTGACGCAGAGCTCCTGGTCACACTCGGCGCTCTACGTCGGGGACGAGCTCCTGCGACGCCATCCCGAGCAACGGGCGGCGCTGCGTGCGGCCTACGGCCGGGATGCCGAGCACATGATGATCGAGGCGCTGTACGAAGGGGTCCTCGCCGCGCCGGTCACCAAGTACGCCCACATGAACCTGCGCGTCTGCCGTCCGAGGGGACTGCAGCGGGACGATCTGCGCCGCATCCTCGACGAGGTCATCTCCCAGCTCGGGCAACGCTACGACCTGCAGAACATCTGGGACCTCGCGCGGTACTTCTTCCCGGTGAGTCTCATCCCGCGGCGCTTCCGGCGCCGCGCGCTCGAGTTCGGGAGCGGGCTGCCCACACAGGTCATCTGCTCGAGCCTGATCGGGCGTGCCTTCCAGAACGTCGGCTTCCCGATCCTCCCCTCGCTCACGCCTGGCAACGGCACGCGGACTCCCCGGCGCTGGAGCGATCGGCTCCTGCGCCGCACCCCGCCTCCCTACGCCACGGTTTTCCGCCGCCAGCTCCCCTCCATCATCACGCCGCGGGACTTCGACCTCTCCCCCTACTTCGAGGTCGTGAAGTTCCACTTGCTCGAGGTACCCGAATTCGACTACCGCAGGATTCAATGGGCCGAGAGCGAGATGCGGCGGGCGAGCGGCAAGCGGTTCGACTAGACGGATCACGGCGAGGTGTCGGCTTCTGGCGCAGCCGGGGGCGGCACGAGCTCGCGGGCGAGGGACTCGAGCTGCTGGACCTGCTGCTCGACCTGCGTCCGCAGGTGCTCCGCCGTCTCCACCATCTCCCGCCGCTCGCGCAGGATGTCGGCGAGCGCCTGATGCAGTCGCTCGCGCTCCGTCTGGATCTGATTCGCCGACGCTTCCAGGCCGGCGAGGCGCTGGTTGAAATCCTTCACCCGCCGACCCCAGTACAGATAGCCCGCGCCCGCGCCGAGTGCCCCTCCGAAGAGTAGGCCGAGGGCGAAGACGCGGAGCTGGCGAACCATGGGGCGCACATACTACTCGCGGGCGCGATCGGTCCATAGCGGCCGGGGCTCGCGGCGGATCGAATGAAACGCGCTTCCGTCTCACCCGAGATTGTCGGCGGCGTGCTTGTGGCGTTGGTCGCCGGAGCGCTCTTCCTGCAGGACGTGGGCCGCTATCCGTTCTGGGACCCGGACGAGGCGCGGCACGCCGAGGTGGCGCGCGAGATGGCGTCTGCGCATGGCATACGGCGGCTGCTGCTCCCCACGCTCGATCTCGAGCCGTACCACGAGAAGCCGGCCGGGTATTACTGGCTCGTGACGCTCGCCTACGACGTCGCCGGCGTCGGCGAGGCGCCCGCGCGAGCCATCAGCGGCGCGGCAGGGCTGGTCGCCGTGCTGATGCTCTACCTCTACGCGCTCCCCCGCGCGGGGGTAGCGGGAGCCGTCGTCACGGGCTTGGTCGCCGCGACGAGCTTCGGATGGTTCGCGCTCGCACGGTTTGCCACGCTCGACATGCTCTTCACCGCCTGCGTGACGGTCGGCGTGCTGGGTGGCCTCGACTGGCTCGAGCGTCCCGCCTCTCCAGGGCCGATGCTCGCGCCGTTCATCGCCGCCGGGATCGGCACGCTCGTCAAGGGACCGCTTGCGGTGGTGCTCGTCGGCGTCCCGCTCGCGCTGGCGGTGGCCACCGCGCACCCGCGTCCGCCGTGGCGCGCCTTCGGTCTAGCGCGCGGTGTCGCGGTCATGGTGGCGATCGCCGCACTCCTCTACGTGCCGGTGGGCGTCCTCGATCCGAGCTATCTCTCGGCCTTCGCCCAGACCAACCTCCGCCGCCTGGGTGCGGCGAGCCCGCACGCCGCGCCCTTCTACTACTATCTCCTGTGGTTGCCGGTCCTCTTCCTTCCGTGGACGCTCGTCATTCCTCCCGCCGTGGTCCGCGCCGTCCAGGACCCGCGCCAGCGACAGCGAGCGCTCCTCCTCTGGGCCGGGGCGGTGCCGGCAGTCCTCAGCCTCGCGCGGGGGAAGCTCGCGACCTATGCGCTCTCCACGCTCGCCCCGCTGGCCCTGCTCGTCGGCCCCGCGGTGACGGAGGCGTGGACGACGGAGGACGGCGACGACGACGACTGGTTCCGCATCGTCGGGTGGGTGTCGGCGGGCGTCCTCGTGAGCGCCGGCGGCGGAGCGCTCCTCCTCGACCTCATCCTCCCCGTGGAGGCGCCCGGCCGCGCCCTCCTCACGGGTGCAGCGCTCGGCTGGGCGGCCGTCCTCGCAGTGGTGCTGCAGCGCGCGCGCCCCGGCCTCGTGCCGGGGTTGCTGCTCGGCGCGTGCCTCACGATCTACCCGCTCGTCGTCCACTTCGTCCTTCCCGCGGTGAGCGCCCTGCACAGCGACCGCGACGCGGCCCACCTGGTCGCCGCGGCCGGCCCCGCCCCGGTCGTCGCCTTCGGCGGACACGCGCACTCGTTCGGCTTTTACGTCGGCGCGCCGACCATCCAGACCGAAGATCCGGAGCTCGTCCGCCAGCTGTTCGCGCGCAACGATCCGGTCTTCCTGGTGACGGGCGAGGACCACTTCGAGGCGATCGAGGCCCTTCTCGGCGAGCGCGCGTTTCTCTGGCATGCTACCCCGCGGCGCCGTCTCTACGCCAACCACCCGCGCCCGGTGCCCGAACCTCTCCCGACGGGCGACGCGCCTCAGCCCGAGCCGGGGAACGGATCGCCGTAGCGGGCCGCGCTCCCGAGCTCCTCGGCGATGGCGAGGAGCCGGTTGTACTTGGCGGTCCGCTCCGCGCGGCAGGGTGCACCGGTCTTGATCTGACCCGCGCCCGTGGCCACCGCGAAATCGGCGATGAAGGGATCCTCCGTCTCGCCCGAGCGGTGCGAGACCACCCGGCGGTAGCCGGCGCGCTCCGCGCGCGCCATGGTGTCGCGGGTCTCGGTGAGCGTGCCGATCTGGTTCACTTTGATCAGCACCGCGTTCGCGACGTGCTCCTCGATGCCGCGGGCGAGGATGCGCTCGTTGGTGACGAAGATGTCGTCGCCGACCAGCTGGAGCCGTTTCCCGAGCGCCGCGGTGAGCCGCTGCCAGCCGCTCCAGTCGTCTTCACCGAGCCCGTCCTCGATCGAGACCAGGGGGTAGGCGCTCGCCCAGCGGCTGTAGAGCGCGATCAGCTCGTCGGCCGACTGACGGCGGCCGCCGGCCTTGTGGAAGACGTAGCCGCCGTCGGCCGCCAGCTCGCTCGCTGCCGCGTCGAGCGCGATCGACACGTCGCGCCCCGGCGTCAGTCCCGCGCCAGCGATCGCCTCCACCAGAAGGTCGAGCGCCTCCTCGTGGGCGCGCAGGGCAGGCGCGAAGCCTCCCTCGTCCCCCACCGCCGTGGTGAGCCCCCGCTTGTCGAGCAGGCCGCGGAGCACGTGGTAGACCTCGACTCCCTGGCGGATCGCCTCGTGGAAGGTGGACGCGCCGTGCGGCACGATCATGAATTCCTGGAAGTCGAGCGGGTTGGTCGCATGGCGGCCACCATTGATGACGTTCATGAGTGGGACCGGGAGAAGCGTCGCCGTGTCGCCCCCCAGCGCCCGGTACAGTGGACGTCCCGTGGCGCCGGCCGCTGCCCGCGCGCAGGCGAGCGAGACGGCCAGGATGGCGTTCGCGCCGAGACGCCCCTTGTTCGGGGTGCCATCGAGAGCGACGAGTCGCGCGTCGATTCCCGCCTGGTCGCCGGCGTCGAGACCGCGCAGGCTCGGAGCGAGGACCTCGTTCACGTTCGCGACCGCGCGCAGGACCCCCTTGCCTGCGTAGCGGCGCGGGTCTCCGTCGCGCAGCTCGACCGCTTCGTGGGCTCCGGTCGAGGCGCCCGAAGGGACCGCCGCACGGCCCGCGGCGCCGCCCGCGACCACGACGGTCGCCTCGACCGTCGGCTGCCCCCGGGAATCCAGGATCTCTCGTGCCCGCACGCTCTCGATCGTCGTCATTGCGGCCCTCCCCGCGGGGCTGCTAGCTGAGCGCCCGAGGGAACGCTGAGAACGACGACCCAGACCTCCGAGAGAATTGGCATCACGGGGATGACCCGCTCCAGGCGGAGGCCGGCGGCGGCGACCTCGGCGGCGAGTGCGGAGCGCGTGAGCCGCGGGCTCCGCTTGGCCGTGCGGCCGAGGAGCCGCCGCACGCTCCGGCCGAAGGTCTTCAGGGTATAGGGGTGACAAACCGTACCGACGAGCGGGCCGCGCGCCAGCTCGGCAAGCGTCCGGAGCACGCGCGGGCGGCTCTCGGCCGGGAGGTGCATGAGAAACCGCGTGCAGATGACGGCGCCGAACGTCCCGGGCGAATAGGGCGGCAGCTCGAGGTCGGCCTGCACGTGACCCAGCGCCTCGGTTCCCTCATGGGCCACGGCCAGCATGGCCGGAGAGAGATCGGTGCCGACCACGCGGAATCCTCGTCCGGCGAGGAAGGGCGCGAGGATGCCCGTCCCGCACGGCACGTCGAGGACGAGCGCACCGGGTGCCACACCGGAAAGCGCCCGCGCCAGTGTCTTCTCGAGCCGGCGGAGGTTCAGGCGTCGGATCCAGCCGCCGTAGCGTCGCCTCTCGTAGCGCCGCGCATCGAGCGTGCGGTATCCCCAGCGCGCGGCGTAGTCCGCGGTCGCCGACGCGGGCATGGCGCGCGCACCGTAACAGCCGACCCCGACCGGCGCAAACCCGTGCATCCATCATGAGTGCCGGTCGCGAGGCGCTCCTCCTGGTGGCGGTCTGCGCGGCCCTCTACCTGACCGGGGCCGGGAGTATCCCCTTCTACACGCGGGGCGAACCTCGCGAGGGGCTCGTCGTGCAGGAGATGCTCCGCACCGGGGCGTGGCTCGTGCCAGCGCGACCGGATGGCGAGCCCGCGCGGAAACCGCCCCTCTACTACTGGAGCGCCGCCGTCACCCTCCGCGCGCTGCCCGGAGAGCCCGAGCTGGCGCTGCGGCTCCCCTCGGCGCTCTTCGCCACGGCCGGCGTGCTGACCACCTGGGCGACGGCGCGCGTGGCGATCGGCGCGGCGGCGGGCCTGCCGGCGGCGCTCGTGCTCGCGACGGCCTTCGAGTGGACGCGCGCGGCCACCAGCGCACGCGTCGACATGGCGCTCGCGGCCGCGCTCACCCTCGTGCTCGCGGGCTGGACGATCGCCCTCGCCCGCGACTCGCGGTGGCCGCTCGCGCTGGCCGCCGCGGGCGCGCTGCTGGGCAGCCTCGCGAAGGGGCCCGTCGCGCTCGTTCTGCCCGGGCTCGCCGCCGCCCCGTTCGTCTTCACCGACCGGGGGGCCTGGCGCAGGATCCGTCCGCTCGCCGTCCTCGGTCTCGCCGCAGGTCTCGCCGCGCTCTGGTACTGGACGGCGTTCCGGCGCGAAGGTGGTGCATTCCTCGAGGTGGTGGCACGCGAGAACTGGCTTCGCTTCCTGGAGCCGGAGACGGCAGAAACGGGTCACGCGCACGGGCCGGGATACCTCCTGCCGCTCGGGCTGGTCGGCCTCCTCCCCTGGACGCCGCTCCTCCCCTTGCTGCTCCTGCCCCTCCGCACGCGGCCCCGCCCCACCACCAGCGCGCTCGCCGCGGCGTGGGCGGCGACCGGAATGATCTTCTTCACGCTCGCTGCCGCCAAGCGGAGCGTCTATCTCCTGCCGATCTACCCGGCGGTCGCGTTGCTGATCGGCGCCGGCGTCTCGGCGTCGTCCACGAGTGAGCGCATCGCGCGCGCGACGCGACTGTGCGCGCAGCTCTACGCCCCGGGCGCCATCGTTCTCGCGCTGACCGCAGGCGCGCTCGCGCTCGGATTCGAACCCACGCGCCTTCTCGGCCGCTGGCTCAGCCCCCCAGACGCTGCCGGGGCGGCGACCCTCGCCGTCACCGCTCGCAGCGCGAGTCTGCCCCTCCTCCTGCTCGCCTTCGTGACGGCCGTCATGTCGCCCCTTCTGGCGCGCGCTGTGCGGCAGTCGGAGTGGCGCCGTCTCGTCATCGGCGTCACGGCCCTCATGGTCGCGTGGACGGCGAGCTTCGATTCGCTGCTCCATCCCGCCATCGCGCAGGATCGGAGCCTCAAGAGCTTCTGTGCACGCGTCGCGAACCTCCTCCCGCCTGATGCGACGCTCTATGCGCTCTTCCCTCCCGATCCCGGCCTCCGCTTCTACGCGCCGCGCCCTCTCCACGCCTGGCCGGCCGAAGGTGCATCCGCAGACGCATCGCTCCTGCTCTGGGAAGACGAGTGGCTGCGGCTACGCGACGGTGCGGGACGGCCCCTTTCGGTCCTCGCGGTGAGCGAGGCCCGGCAGGCTCCGCGCGGTCACGTGGCGCTCGTCGTACCGCCGCACGGCCCGCTCGTCCCCGCCCGCAACACCCCGGGCGTGCCACCCCCCGTGGGGCTCAGAACGGGTCGCTGATGCCGGTGGCCACCGTGACGTTCTTCATGCGTTCCGGATTTGTGATAGGTACGTCGAGCTGAGCACCTCGAGGCACGTCGCGCCGGTGCTGCCAGAAGGAGTGGAGGCAGCGGGTCTGGATCGTCCGCCGAGCCGGCTGGCCCGCGGCTTCGCCGGTCTGATCGCGCGGCGCTGGCTGGTCCTCGCCGTCTGGGCTGTCCTGCTCGTGCCGAGCGCCTGGTTCGCAGCCGGGGTCCGTCAGGACAATTCGATCGACCGACTCATCGTCGCCGATGATCCGGACTACATCGCCACGCGGCAGTTCGAGCAGGTCTTTGGCGCGGGCGAATTCGCGCTCCTGCTGGCCGAGGCCGACGACCCGCTGGCCCCCGAGGTGGTGACACGGGTCGACCGCATCGAGCGGCAGCTGGCGGGCGTCCCGCACGTGCAGGTGAACTCCGCCCTCTCCGTGTTCCGCCGCGCCCACGCCGGTTTCGACGCCGCCCCGGACCAGATCGCGGCGTTCCGGACCTTCGTCACGGGGACGGATCTCTTCCGGCACCAGGGACTCCTCGGCGAGCACTTCCTCGCCATCGGACTCGTGCTCGACGTGCACGGCAGCGAGGAGCGACGGGCGGTTCTCGCCGCGCTCAACCACGCGATCGGCGAGTTCGTGTCGAGTCCGGCGCCGCTCCGCGGCCTGCATGCCCTGGGAGAGCCCTACGTGAACGCGTACCTCGACGAGACGCAACGCTCGGCCTGGAGGTACTTCATCGGCTTCGCCGGGTTCGTGGTCGTCCTGATCGTGCTGCTCTACCGCTCGGCACGCACGCTCCTCGCCTTTCTCGTGACGCTGGGCGCTTGCCTTGCGGTGTCGATGGGCTACATCGGCGCCACCGGCGGGGCGCTCACCATCGTCTCGCCGATGGTGCCGATGACCATCCTGGTCACCGCCACCTCGACGCTCGTCTACCTGCAATCGCGCTTCGTCGAGCGCCCCGCCGGGCGCCCGGTCGACGAGCACCAGGTGTTCGCGCTCACGAACAAGTTCGTCGCCTGCACGGCCTCGATCTTCGCGACGGCGGTGGGCTTCGCGGCCCTGATGGTGTCGGACATCCGGCCCATCCGAGAGATGGGCCTCTGGGTGGCGGTCGGGCTCGTCTGTACCTGGGTAGTCGTGTTCACGCTATTCCCCGCGCTCCAGAAGGTGCTCCGCACCCCCACCGAGCAGGAACGCCGGACGGCGGGCGGGTGGCTTCTGCGCCTTGCGGGGTGGATCCCCCTCGCCAGCTGGCGCTGGCGCTGGCCGCTGGTCGCCTCGTCCCTCGCCCTATCGGCGTGCGGCGCCGTCGCGCTCTTCGGGGTGCCGGGTCTCTTTGCTCCCATGCGCATCCTCACCGACCCGGTTCAGTACATGAACCACGCGGCCCCCCTCTATCTCGACATCCAGCGCTTCGGGCCGATCATCCCCGGGCTTTCCGTCACCGACGTCTGGCTGCAGGGCGGCGTCGGTAGCGTCTCGGAGCCCGAGGTGCTGACGGGTCTGCACGAGTTCCAGCAGGTGCTCGAGGCTGATCCGGCGGTGGGAGCCGCGATCGGCCCCACCACCATCCTCCGCATGGTGCGCTACCTCGGCGGCAGCGGCGACCGCTGGCCCACGGCTGCGGAGGACCGGGAGCAGCTGGCCGCCGAATTCGAGGGTCTGGTCGCGGCGGAGCCCCTGCTCCAGCGATTCGTGCAGCCCCATACCTTGGCGCAGACGCACCTGACGATCGTCACGCGGGCGGCGGAGCACGAGGCGTTCGTGCGGCTCGCCGACCGGATCCGTCAGCACTGGGACGAGGCCGTGACCCGGACCCCTGCGTTGCAGGAGTTCCGGATGCGCATCGTCGGCCTGGCACCCCTGCACGCCAAGATGGCCCAGAACCTCGTGCCGACCCTCGTCGAGAGCTTCGCCCTCACGGTGGTGATCATCTTCGCGGCCTTCCTGGTGGTCTTCCGCAACGGCGCGGCGCGGCTCATGGCGATGATCCCGTCGCTCTTCGCCATCCTGACGATGTTCCTCGTCATGCGCCTGACGGGGATGATGCTCAACATCGCCACCATCCTGATCGCCTCGACCGTGCTCGGGACCTCCGAGAACGACCAGATCCACTTCTTCTACCACTTCCTCGAAGGGCGGCGCGGTGGGACGGTGGAGCAGGCGCTCACCCACACCCTGATGATCGCCGGCCGCGCCATCTTCTTCGCCACCATCATCAACGCGGGCGGGTTCCTCGCCTTCGTCGGCGGCGAGCTGCCGCCGATCCGGCAGTTCGGCGTGCTCGCGGCGCTCGCCTTCGTGCTGTCGATGATCGCCGACTTCACGGCGCTGCCGGCGGCGCTGTGGATCCTGCTCCGCGAGCGGCCGGCTCAGCGACCAGCCGAGCCGTGATCGGTGCAGGCGAACGGCCCCGCGCTGGCCGCGAGACGCGCGAGCAGGAGCTGCTCGTCCCCGCGTAGGCTGCTCTGCTGGGCGAGGCAGCGGCAGAGGTGCGGCGCGGCGGGGCCAGGGTCGCCGAGGGCGATGTAGGCCTCCGCCAGACGCAGATGGTTCTCGAGCGCGTCGGGGTAGGTCGCCGCGAGCCCCTCGAGGAGATCGAGACCGGTTTCGGAGTCGCCGTGCCGGAGCAGGGTGCCAGGCGCGATCACGTAGAGCGTGCCGAGGAGCCGCGTCGCGGCGCCGTCGCGGAAGGTTGGGTCGAGTTCACGGCTCCGGCGTGCGAGGCGTTCGATCTCCGGTACCAGGTGCGCCGCGCGCAGGCCCTTCTGCTGCACGAGCCGACCGGTCACGACCGCCCGCGCGTAGGTGGCCGTCGCCGTGTCATCGTCATGCCGCCGCACGATGGCGTAGGCGTACTCGCGGTCGGCGGAAGTGTCGGCGCCCTGCGCGATCAGCTCCTCGAGCGCGTCGGCGAGCGCGAGGTCGTCCCCCTGCGCCGCGAGCGTCGCGAGCTCGCGATGTGCGGGCACGCGCCGCACGGCGCATGCGGGCGCGAGGGCGACCCAGGCGACCAACGCGACCGCCTTCCGCACAGCACTACGGGCCATAGAGCCGCGTCACGGTAGCATAGTCGGTGTCGTCGGCGGCCCCCTCCAGAGAGACGATGCCCACCTCGCCGCAGGCGCTGCTCCCCTCGTCCTCGCACAGATGGTTGAGGTTTTCCCGAAATCGCGCACGCTCGCCGGCCGGCGCGCTGGGAAACGCCACTACCGCCATGGGTGGCAGCTCGGCGCTCCGCCATGCCGTGTGGACCCCGTCCGCGCCCTCGAGGTGCGAGAGATCGGCGAGCTGGGAGTCGTCGACCAGGGCGCACGCAGCCTCGCCCGCCAGCAGCTTCCGGATGGTCTGCAGCGGGCGTTGTGTCTGGAGCAGCGTGAAGTCGCTGAGCCGGAAGTCACCGCGGGCCACGACGCGCTCGATGAATCGCGCGTCGTCCGTGTGGTCGCTGACCAGCTTCTTCCCCTTGCAGCCGGCGAGGTCCTCCGCGCTCCGGCTGATCAGGGCGTACTGCCGGCCGCCGGCGAGGGAGGTGGCCACCTCACCGATCACGTCCAGGTGATGGGGGCCCCGCAACGCGAGGAAGGCCGCCAGGGAGAGGATGCCGTAGTGCGGTTTCTCGGCGGCGATGAACCCCTCCGCGGCGCTCCGACTGGTGTAGAACTGGCCCTTCGCTCCGCTCCAGCCGTTCTGGGCCGCCGCCAGCGCCACGAAGCGATCGACGTAGGGTTGGGCCAGCGCCGCGCTCCCCGTCCCGTGCTCCTTGAGCACGAGGATGCCGACGGTGCCATCGATCTCCGCTCGCCCAGCCGGAGCGAACAGCGCCGTCAGCAACGTGCCGACGAGCACCCACGCACCCGCCGCGCGGGCCACTCCTCCCGGCGTTCCCCGCCGGGTGATGCCATGACGGCGACCCACGGATTCGATCAAGTCCTCACGGTCGCCGCTTCGCCCGTCGGTCGAAGGCCGGCCTGCAGGCGCGACAGGATGATCAAGCCGACGCCCGCCCATACCAGCTGGCGGATGCGGCGCAGGATGCCCATCGAGAGTCCCTTCGCTTCATCGAGCCCGAGCAAGGTGAAGATCAGCACCTTCCCCCCCTCCTGCGTCCCCACCGTACCCGGCATGAAGAAGAGCACTCCGTCCAGGATCGCCGACAGCACCTCGATGGTCAGTGCGCGCTCGATCGTCACGGGAACCTGAAGGAAGAAGAGGATCAGGTATACTTCGATCACGCCCGCCGCCCATCCCACGAAGAAGCATGCGCACGAGCCCGCGAACGCCCAGCCCCCGGTGGCATGGAAAGCTGCGATCATCCGATCCACGCCCTGGAGTAGCCCCTCGACGCGGGGAGAGACGCGCGCCAGGCCGACGTTCCGGAGCATCCGCAGCAGCGGAGCGAACGCCCCTCGCCGCTGCAGGACGACCAGCGCCACCGCAGCGGCGACCATCGCCCCGACCAGGAGCAGAAGACCCCGGTGCAGCGCGGGCGGCAGCACGATCCCGTCGATGACGAGCCAGAGCCCGATCGTGATGAACGCGATCTGTCCCACGGTCTGTCCCACCCGGGCGATGGCGACCGAGGCGACAGCTGCCGTCGTGGCGACGCGACCGCTCAGCAGACGGACGCGCACGAACTCGCCCCCCAGCGTGGCCGTCGGCGTCAAGTAATTGATGGAGTCGCCGGCCATGCGCACCGCCAGAAGCCGCAGGAAGGGAATCGACGGGCGAGGCGACGGGAACACGAGTTGCCAGCCGAGGGTGTTGGCAACGTAGGCCACGATCTCCTGCAGGCAGATGGCGCTGATCCCCCACCCCGCGACGCGAAGGTTCTCCAGCACGGCCCGCGTCCCGATGTGCCGCAGGAGGAAGACGAAGAGCACCAGGCCGACGACGAGCAGGCCGCGGTCGAGCAGACGCAGGCGGCGCGTGGCGAAGCTTCCGGGCAACCCGGTTTCTTCGAGCGTCTCGGTCACCTGAGCGGATCGATCGATCCGCTGTATCGCCGCTACCGGGCGCCGCACTCGATTCCCACCCACGGCCTCACGGGGCCGGGGATTGGTCGGTCAGGTCGCCGTCGCACGCGCATCCTCACGCCGCCTCGCGCCAGCGATACACCCACATCAACGACGCGGCGAAGACGTACGTGCCGAAGGCAGCGCCCCAGAAGAACCACGGTAGGCGACCGATCACGGCGAGGGCGAAGAGGAGGTAGGCGAAGTCGCGGTTCATCACCGCTTCGTAGCCCCGCAGCAGCAACGCGCGCATCTTCCCCCGCGTGGTCCGGGGCGGCGGGGCCGACCGCAGCGTCTGGGGCGCGCGCAGGAAGACCCAGTACAACGCCGCCGCCGCACAGGCGACGCCGCCGAGGAGGAGCGCGCTCAGCAGCGCGTAGTGCCCATCGGGATGACGGCGGTACTGCCCGATACCCAGGCCGACGAAGATTGCCACGTGCACCACGTTGTCGGTCGTCACGTCGAACGTGTGCCCGAAGGGCGTCTCCTGGAACTTCAGGCGCGCCACCTCGCCGTCGCAGCCGTCGATGATGACGGCGCAGACGAACAGGGCCGTGCCGAGTACATCGAGACCGTAGACGCCCTGGGCCAGGCACCACGCGCCGACCAGGCCGATGCACGTTCCGATGATCGTGATGTGATTGGGCCGAAGGGGCGTGTGGACCAGGCGTCGGCTGATCCACTGCGACGCCGATCGATCGAGGCGCGCGATCGGCCCGTCACTGTCGGCCGTGGCGGCACGAAGCTGCGCGAGGAGTCGCGCCTCGGCTGCCCGCGCCGAATGATCGTCGGTCACCCGTACGCAGAGCTCGTCTCGCAAGGTCGCCGCCTCGGCACGGTCGAGCGCCCGCGGATTCCCGTTGTGCGCATCGAGGGCGCTCGCGAGCTCCGCGAGGTCATCCGCCTCGCAGAGGATCATGCGCGACGTTCCACCGTCGGCCCCGAATATGGTCGGGCACACGCCGGACGGTGCACCGCGCAGCCGCGCGAGCGTCGCCGGGGTCACGAGGCAATCGCCGGGAATGATCGCGACCCTTCCCTCCCGGATGACGCGGGCGGGCGGTTCGTCGGTCAGCTCGACGTGCCGGGTGCGCGGGTCATCGGCCAGGAGCTGCTGCAGGCGTGGCCCGGCCGTGCCCCGCATGACAACGATTCGATCGAACCCGCTCCGTACGGCGCTCAGGACCGTCCGCTGGATGAGCGGGAGCCCGGCCACGGTACGGAAGCTCACGGTACTGGGCGAGAAGATCAGGGCGGTGTCCACGGGAAGGGCGCTCCGACCTAGCCCGCCGCGGCCGGCGCCGGCCGTGCGCGCGCCGCCTCCGCGTGCGAGGCATAGGCGAGCGACAGGAGCTTGATGCATTGGCCGGCCTCGAGAAGATTCTCCCCCCGCACCGCCGGATCCCGCAGCTCTCGCCGGAAGGCGTCGATGACCCGTCCGAACCACTCCGGATGCTGGGAGCCAGCCGAGAGCGACTCCGAGCACACGTACGATTCGACCTCCTCGCCGCGACGCACGGAAACGCGATCGTCGTCCACCTCGATGACACCCTTCCGGCCCTCCAGGAGCCAGCGCGTGCGGCGCTCGGTCCCGGCCCACGTCAGGACGAGCCGACCCGTCATGGTCGGGAAGGTGACCGTGCACCGCGCGCTGTCCTCGACGTCCGTCGTGAGGTAGCGCCGCCGGGCCAGCTCGGCGTGCACGGCGCGCGGCCGCTGCCGCGCGAAGCCCAGCATGATGTAGAAGCCGTGCCAGCCGTGATCCACCAGGATCCCGCCCCCGGCAACGGCCGCCGAGGTGCGCCAGCCGGCGCCGGCGCTCTCCGCGCAGCCGTTGCGTACCGTCTCGAGCGTGATGCTGCGGAGTGGCCCGATCGCCTCCGCGTCCAGCAGGGCGCGCACGCGGGCGTACGGTTCCGAGTACTTCCAGTTGTGCACGGTGAAGAGCACTACGCCGGCCTTCCGGACCGCTTCGCGCACCCGCCGATACTCGGCGGTCGACACCACCAGGGGCTTCTCACACACGACGTGGAGCCCGGCGCGCGCCGCCGCGACGATCAGCGGGGCGTGCAGCGCGGGCGGCGTGGCGATGTCGACGAAGTCGAGCGTCGCGGCCTCGCGCAGGAGCGCGGCGGGATCACCGTACAGCCTCGCGGTGGGAAGCAGCTCCGCCGCCCGCTCGCGGCGTGCCGCATCCGGTTCGGCCACCGCGACGATCGTCACGTCGTCGCGGGCCAGCCACACGGGCAGGTGGGCAATCTCGGCGACCTTGCCGAAGCCGATGATCGCGCCGCGTAGTCGGGCGCTCATCGTCGATGACGTCCCGTGCGGGCGACCTCGGCGAACACCTCGTCGAGGATGGCCACTCCGTCACGCGCCTCTCGCTCCGTGAGAATCAGCGGCGGGTTGATCCGGACGCGCGAGAAGTAGCCCATCAGGAGGAGGCCCCGGCGTAGCGCGCCGAGGAAGATCTCCTCCGAGACGGCCGGCGACAGCGGCTCCTTGCTGCGGCGGTCCTTGACCAGATCCAGGCCGACCAGGAGCCCCGCGCCCCGCACGTCCCCGATGAACTCGTACTTCTCCTGCAGCCCGCGCAGCTCCTGCAGGAGCACGGCGCCGACGCGCGCGGCGTTGTCGACCAGACGTTCGTCGACGATGGCCTGCACGGTGGTGAGGGCCGCGGTCGCGGCCAACGGGTTGCCCCCGTAGCTCGACGACGAGGCGCTCGGCTTCGAGAACGGCTCCGCGGACGTGATGGCGTCGGTCGACATCAGCCCGCTGACCGGGAAGCCGTTGCCGAATCCCTTGCCGATCGTCATGACGTCGGGCTCGACGCCGGTATGCTGGCACCCGAAGAGCTTCCCGGTGCGGCCGAAGCCGGTGATCATCTCGTCGACGATCAGCAGCGCGTCGTTCTCGCGGGCGATGTCACGGACGCCGGGGAGGAACTCTGGCGGCGGGACGACGTTGCCCGCGGTGCCCTGGATCGGCTCCACCAGGATGGCGGCGATCATCCCGGCGGTGGTCTTCCTCACCGACTGTCGGATGAAGTCGAGGCAGAAGAGACCGCAGTCGGGGTACGTCAGCTGGAAGGGGCAGCGGTAGCAATCCGCGTAGGGCACCTGGTACGTGCCGCCCGGCAGCGGCCCCCACTTCTGCTTCCATTCGTCGCCGATCAACCCGAGCACGCCGCCTGTCTTGCCGTGGAAGCCGCCCCAGAAACCCACCACCTCGTACTTCTTCGTGTAGGCCTTGGCGAGGCGGATGGCGGCCTCGACCGCCTCCGCTCCGCCGCTGTAGAGCTGCGTCCGGCGGATGGCCCCGGGCGCCAGCTCGGCCAGCAGCTTCATGAGCTGGAGCCGCGGCTCGGAGGTGAAGCTGCCGACCGCGAGGCGCTCGATCTGACCCGTCAGGGCCCTGACGAAGCCGGGATGCGAGTGGCCCAGGCTCGCCACCGTGACGCCGGCGAAGAAATCGAGGTACTCGTTGCCGTCGACGTCCACCACCGTGCAGCCGCGGCCCCGAGCCAGCGTGAGCTCGGAGAGCTGCGCGATGCGCTGCATGCCGGGCGCAAGGTACTCTCGCTCGGCCGCACACAGGGCGCGCGACTTCGGTCCGGGAATGACGCGCATCTTCCGCGCGGATGGAGGACCAGCCATCATTGATCGCCCGCACCGCCCGGCGTTTCCAGGTGGTCCGCAATCGCCTCGGCCGCCGCCGCGCGGCAGGGACCGTAGCTTGGCCAATCGTTGAGGTCAATGAGCGCGACCCCGGCCGTCGGACCGATGACGCAGTCGCCCCCGTACACCTCGAGACCGACGGCCCGGGCTGCCGAGGTCGCCACCCCGCGAAGGGCCGCCAGCTCTTCCGCGTGGAGAGTGAGGGAGGCGCCGTCGGGGGAGAAGGTGGCGAGAAAACCGTTGGCCGTGCCGTAGAACTTGCAGACGCGACCCTCGACATGGCGCTGCAGCGCCACGCGCCCGATGCCGCGGGCACGCATGCGCGCCATGGCTTCGCTGGCGGCGGTAGGGCTGCGCACCGCCACCACGTCGTCAGGCTCGGTGGCGTGCACGTCGCCGCGCTTCAGCCAGCCGCCCTCGCCGCCGAGCCAGGATGGCCAGGCCGCCGGGGGGTCGCCCTCCAGCACCAGCGTCTCGGGGGTCGGCACCCCGGCACGGGCCAGCCGCTCGCTCATTCGGTGGCGATGGCAGCCGAGAATCGCCGACACCCGATTGACGACGCGCATTCCCTCGTCCTCCCAGGCACGCAGGGTCGCCAGCGCGCGTGGTCCCTGACTCATGGTGAAGACCGTCGTGCCCCGGCCGGGCGGAGCGAGCGGCTCCTCGGCGCTCACCACGCGCACACGGTGGCCGCGCCGGACGAGCGCATCCGCCACCGCGGCGAGGATGGCGCGATCCGCGTCCACCTTGCCAGGCGAGAAGACGGGCTCGCGCGCGATGCCGAGGAAGTCGTTCATGCCCGGTAGCCGCCCCGGATGAACGCTTCGGCGGTGGCGATGTCCTCGGGTCGGTCGACGTCGACACACTTGGGGACGCGGGCCACCTCGAGCCGGTGGCCGCGGGCAATCACGTAGGCGAGGAAGTCGCGCAGGGCAGCGCAGCCGGCCGCACGGGCCGCCTCGCGCTCGTCGAGCAGCACGGGACGGAGCACGTAGAATCCCGCCGTGATGAGCGGGCTGTCCGCCGCGGACTGCCCCATTGCGACGATGCGGTCCGACGGGTCGCAGGCGACGCGGAGCGGCTTCTCGTCGTCGATGAAGGTGTGGACCGCGAGCACCCCATCGGCATCGCGTCCCCTGGCCGCGGCGAGAAAGCCGCGCAGCGTATCCGCCGCCATGATGACGTCGACCGTGAGGAGCAGGAACGGGTCGCGTCCGAGATGCGGCGCCAGCGCGAACAGGCTCTCCATGGAGTTCGGGGTGGTCCGATGAACGAAGGTGAGCTCCAGATCGAGGACCTGCCGGCGGCAGTGGTCCTCCACCGCACCCGACTCCTCGTTGATGATGCACACCGCCTCGCGCAACCCCGCGGCGGCGAGCGCGCGCAGCACATGGTCGATCAGGGGCGTGCCTCCCACGGTCACGAGCGGCTTCGGGACGCGGTGCCCCGCCGGACGCAGGCGTTCGCCCTGGCCGGCGGCGATGATCGCGGCGCGCATCAGCGCAGTCTCTCGAGCTCGGCCAGCGTGTCGAGCCGCAGGTCGGCGACGGAATCGTCGCGCGCAGGCTGCCGGGCCAGCAGCCAGGCGGTCCGCATCCCGGCGGCGCGCGCGGGGACGATGTCCTGCTCGTAGGAGTCGCCGACGAAGAGCACGTCCTCCGACCGGAGTCCCAGACGCTCGACCGCCAGCATGAAGATGCGGGGGTCGGGCTTGCTCACGCCCTCCAGCGTGGAGTCACAAGTGACCCCCAGAAGGGGCGCAATCCCGGTCGAGTGGAGGATGCGGTCGAGGTTACCGTAGAAGTTCGACACCACCCCCAGCCGGAAGCGGTGGCCGAGGCGCGCGAGAACGGCGCGACTCTCCTGCAACGCCGCCACGGACACGGCGAGGAAGGTGCGCACCACCGCGTCGGCAGCCGCGCGGTCCTCGATGCCGAGGTAGCTGAACTGGCAGGCCACGTGGAAGGCGACGGTCGCCTCGAGGCCGAACCCCCGGACGGCCGGCTCGCGGTACGCCTGCCGTGTTCCGTGGCCCGTGGCTTCGCGGAGCCGCTCGCGCGGAACGGCCAGGTCATGTGCGTCGTACGCTGCGGCGAAGCGGTCCCCCCACGATTGCCCGGCCCCATCGAGCGTCCCGCCGAAATCGAAGAGGATTGCGCGCAAGCCCGTCACGCGGCGACGTAGACCAGAGCGACCGGGCCGCCTGCAAGAGCTTCGCTCGAGGGCATGACCCCGCCGGCGCCGCGTGGCGCATCATGTTCCCCCGCCGCGGGGAGCGGCTCGCTCATGCGGCCCGCCAGAACCGTCGACGCCACGCGTGACGTTCTAGCAGGATGGCACTTCGACGCCCAGCTCGCCGCCCGCACCGGATCTCAAAAAGGGTAGTTGATGCCGGTGAAGACGGCGTTGCCTTCCACGCTCCGTCCGATGTCGACGAATCCGACGATCTGCGGCCGAACGACGGCGCGGAAGCCCACGCCGTAGCTGAAGTGGAGATCCGACACCGGCGAGTCGAGGACGTGAGGGAACACCTGACCGGCTTCGGTGAAGGGCGCGATCTCGAGCTCGGCCTTCACGCCGAAGAGCTGGTGCTGCCAGACACGGGTCCGGAGCTCGGCGGACCCCAGGGAGCGGTTGAAGTCGACGAAACGCTGCGCGCCGAAGCCGCGCAGCGACCGCCGGCCACCGAGCTGACTCTGCTCCCAGAAGGGAGTATCGCTCTCGCCGCTGATGTAGTCGGCGAGGAGGCGCAGGGCCAGCACGGGGTTGCCCTGGCGGAGCGGGATGAAGTCGCGCCATTCGGTCCCGAACTTGACGAACGACGTCGAGCTGCCGAGGTGCCGGTCCGCGGCCTCGACGTAGGCGAGCGCGAGCGCGCCGCGCGATGGGATGTCGGTGTCGTCGCGGCTGTCGTACGTCATCGCCACCCGGTGTGCCCAGTAGAAGCCGGGCTCGAGGCCCGGCGCCTTCGGATGCAGCTGGAAGATCGACGGAACACTCGAGACCTGTCCGTTCTGGACCGACGTGCGGCGGATGAGCACTTGGTAGGTGAGATTGGTGCGGGGGAGTATCCAGACCCCCGGTGTCACCTCGGCGATGGTGTTGGTTTCCGTGTAGTTCGATTCGGCGTTCTGCGACGTGTCATTGCCGAACCCGAAGAACCGCTCGGTCGAGTCTCGCTCGCGCACGAAGGAACCGATCACGAACGCCCGCCCGTCCCAGTAGCCCCGGTCGGTGAACTCGAGCTCGTAGTCCTCGTCACGGGTGGTCGACTTGCCGATGACGACCGAGTAGCGCCGGGTGGGACTCGGATAGCCGAAGAAGCGCAGGTTCGGGAAGACGCCCTTCGTCTGGTTGTACTGGATGTCGGGCGCGAGCATGTACTTGATGTCGCCCTTCTCATCCAGGAAGAGAAAGACGCCGAGGAAGCCGAACGTGTTCCCCTCGTTGGGGTCGGTGATGATCTCGGGGATGGGGATGAAGCTGGTGGCGGAGAGTGCGGGCGCCGCCTTCCCGACCACACCCCCGACCAGCGCGATCACCGTGAGCCGGTGGCGGAGGCGTTGGTGAGCACCCATCGATCACCGAAGCGGGCGACCAGGTGGAACGGTGCGGAGATGATCGCCTGCGGGTCGTCGCGGTGGCGCTGCGGGTCGCTCACCAGCGCGACGTACGCGCTCGAGCCCCAGCGCCGTTCGAATTCCGCGCGCGAGAGGAACATCGAGGCGACGCTCGCGCGAAGGTAGGTGGGCGGCACGAAGCCCGGCGGCTCGAGCAGGGTGATGCGGCGTCGCGTGTAGTAGGCCAGGCCGCCGACGAGCTGATACTCGGTGGGAGACTCGAAGACGATCTCGGCCTGCGGTACGGCGGCCAGCGCCTGCGCCGTGGATCGCCACGAGAAGAGCGGCTCCACCAGCTGCTCTGCACGGACGAGGATCAGGGCGAACGGCAGCGTGCCGACGGCCAGGGTCGCGACCAGGACATCCGCGCGCCGGCCGGCGGCCGCCAGCGCGACGAGCGCGCCGGTCACCGCGAGGACCAGACCCGCCCGGGGAACGAGGTCGAGGATCGACGGCACATCGGAGAGCCACTCGCACCGCCCGAGGAGCTCGCGGCCCGCGATCAGCCCCGTGATGCCGCAGGCGGCCATCGTCACCCCTACGCCGACGAGATAGGCCCAGGCGCCAGGGCCGAGCTCACCCCGACGCCCGCGTTGCCAGACACGCGCCGCCAGCAACGCGCTCGCCGGGAGGGCGGGGAGCGAATAGTGCTCGAGCCGCGAGGGCGCGCACGAGAAGAAGAGGAGGATGCCGGCCACCCACGTTCCGACGACAGCCGCCGCGCGGGCCGCAGGACGCGCGCGCAGATCACGCAGGATCTCGGAGATCCCCAGCGGCAGCAGGAGCACCCACGGCATCGCCCGCGCCGCGAACGCCCCCCAGAAGAAGAGCAGAGAGTCGCCCTCCGAGTCGCGCGGCAGCTTGCGATCGAAGAAGACGAGGAGGTGCTGGTTCACCACGTAGTCCCAGGCGAATCCGGGATGGATCGCCGCGACCAGCACATGCCAGGGAACGGCGATGGCGCCCACGACCAGGAGCGCCAGGAACGGCCGCAGGCGCCCAATGCCACTCCATCCGTCGGTGGCCAACGTGAGGATGGTGACGGGAATGCCGACCAGCACGATGGGGACCAGCCCCTTGGCGAGGACCCCCACGCCGAGCACGCCATAGAACGCGGCCAGCCAGGCCGTGCGCTCCGCGCCCGCAATCCGCGCGCGCTGCCAGAGGAAGAGTGCGAGCGCCACCGCGGCAACCACGAACATATCGGGGCGAAGCGTGCGGGCCTCGAGCACGAAGCCGATGCTGGTGGCGAGCAACACGCCACCCAGCAAGCCGGCCGCCTCGCCGTAGAACAGCGCGCCAAGACGGCAGGTCGCGAAGAGGGCAACCCCGGCCGCGCCGATCGATATCAGCCGGGCCCATTCGGTCGGACCGACGATCCGGAAGATGAGCGCGGAGAGCCAGTAGACCAGGGGCGGCTTGTTCAGGAAGAGCGTCCCGTCCAGCTGCGGGGTCACGAAGTCGCCGCTCGCCGACATCTCCCGCGCGACCTCGGCGTATCGACCCTCGTTGTCGTAAAATGCCGGTACATCGAGGCGGATCGCGAAGAGCGCGCTCGCTACCAGCACGAGCGCCAGCGCCGCAGGCACACCCAGGCGGAATGGATGCGCCGTCGGCAGGCCGTGACGTGACTCTGGCCCTTCCCTGAACGCGGCCGTCTCACCCGCGGCCAGGGATGTTCGTTGCGTGATCCACCGCGGCGTCGGCAGACTCTACACCATGCCCTCCCCGGCGCAAGACGAACGGCGTTCCTGCGGCCGCGGCGGCGGTGACCCGGGCACAGCGGGGACCCGGGGGAGACGCCCTTCCGTTCTTGCGTGCCCGCGAATCCATCGTTAGCATCGCCGGAATTTTAGCTAGGGAGCAATTGCTAGGAGCCATGGATTGATGGAAGCGGTCACGGGGCAAACGGCGACAACACGGGTCGCCCTGCTGGACCTGACGCGTGAGTATCAGATGCACCGGCACGAGCTGCTGGCGGCCTGCGAGCGCGTACTCGGACGCATGCACCTGCTCGGCGGCCAGGAGGTGTGTGGGTTCGAGGCAGAGATGGCCGCGTACCTCGGCGTGGGGCACGCGCGCGGGGTCGCTTCCGGTACGGATGCGCTCCTCCTGGCGGTGCTCGCCGCCGGACTCGGCCCCGGCGACGAGGTGCTCCTCCAGGCCAATGCGTTCGTCGCCGACGTCGAGGTGCTGCAGCGGGCGGGAGCCTTGGCGATCCCCGTCGACATCCGGCTCGAGGACCTCGGACCCGATCCCGCCCTGCTCGAGGCCAGCCTCACCGAACGGACGCGCGGCATCCTCGTGGTGCATCTGCACGGCCTGCCGGTGGACCTCCGCCCGATCCTCTCCCTCGCGCGGGCACGCAACCTGATCCTCATCGAGGACTGCTCGCATGCCCACGGCGCGACGCTCGACGGGCGCCGGGTGGGCTCCTTCGGCACCGCGGGCGCCTTCAGCCTGGGGGTGGTGAAGAACCTCGGCGCCTACGGCGACGCCGGCGTAGTGAGCACCGACGACGCCCGGCTCGCGGACCGCGTCCACCTGCTGGGGACGCACGGCCAGGCGGCGAAGAACGAGCACGTCTGCTACGGGACGAACAGCCGCCTGGACGAGCTGCACGCCGCGATGCTCCGCGTGAAGCTACGCTTGCTCGACGCGCGCAACCGACGCCGGGCGCTCATCGCCCGCCACTACGACGACCGACTCGGCGCTCGGGTCACCCTGCCACCCCGCGATCCGACTCGGACGCACGTCTACCACCAGTACGTCGTGCGCACGCCGCGCCGGGATGCGCTCCGCGCGCACCTCGCCGCGCGCGAGATCGAGACCGGCATCCACTACCCCGTGCCGATCCACCGCCAGCCCGCCTGGCTGCGTGCGTTCGGAGAAACTCCCTCGCTCCCGCGTGCCGAGCAGGCGGCCCGCGAGATGCTCTCGCTCCCGATGCATCCCGATCTCACGGACGCCGAGGTGGAACGCGTCGTCGACGCCGTCGTGAGCTTCTTCGCGAGATGACGGCGGGGCCACCGCTCCAGCTATCGTTCGTCATCCCGGTGCACGACGAGGCGGGCAATCTCGGCCCGCTCCACGCCGAGCTCCGCCGCGTCGCCGATGGGCTCGGCGTCACCTACGAGATCATCTTCGTCAACGACGGGAGCGAGGACGATACGCGCTCCCGCCTGGAGGCGCTTCGCCCTGGCGATCCTCACCTGCGGATCGTCGACCTCGACGGCAACTTCGGCGAGGCTGCCGCGCTCTCCGCCGGCTTTGCGCACGCCCGTGGGGCCGTGGTGGTAACCCTCGACGGCGACGGACAGAACGATCCGGCGGACGTTCCCCGGCTGCTCGCGCGGCTCGGAACCGAGGTCGACGTGGTGAGCGGGCGACGGCGGGAGCGGAAGGAGCCTTTCCTCACGCGCATCCTCCCCTCGCGGATGGCGAACTGGCTGATCGTGCGCCTCACCAGGGTGCCCGTCCACGATTGCGGTTGCGGCCTGAAGGCCTACCGCCGCGAGGTGGTGGCAGGCGTGCAGCTGCCGCGCGGCATGAACCGCTTCCTGCCCGCCATCCTCGGCGTCGATCCGTCGCGGGTCCGTGAGGTGTGGGTGAACGACCGGGTGCGTGGGGCGGGCGGATCGCACTATGGTCTCGGCCGCACGCTGGCGGTCGTGCGCGACCTTTTGGCCGTGCCACTCCTGGCGCGACGTCCGCCGCCAGCTCTGCAGCTCGATCGGACCGTCCGCAGGGCCCCCGGTGCCCTCGTCGCGGGGGCCTCCCTCGCCATCCTCGCCGCCCTCGCCCGGCCGGGTGAGCGCCGATTCGCGCTCGAGTGCGCACTGGTGGCGCTTCTCGCGGCCACAGTCGGGTGGGCGATCAGCTACAACGTGCGACGCCATCGGCGGGCGCGCGAGGTGGGAGTGTTTCGCGTGCGAGCCGTGCTCTGATGCCGCCGACGACGCTGAACGTCGCGGTCGTCGGCCTCGGGTACTGGGGCAGCAATCTCCTTCGCGCCTTCGGCACGACGCCGGGAGTCCGGATCGCCGCGCTGTGCGACCGGGAAGAGCATCTCCTGGCCCAGCCCGATGGCGCACACGCCGATGCGCGGCGCACCACCGAGTACGCCGACGTGCTCACCACCCCCGGCATCGACGCCGTCGTCCTCGCCACGCCGCCGGCGAGCCATCACGCCCTCGCGCTCGCGGCCCTGCGGGCGGGGATGCATGTCTGGCTCGAGAAGCCGCTGGCTCTCACGGCTGCCCATGGACGAGAGCTCGTGGAAGCCGCGCGGACCAGGGGACGCGTCCTGTTCGTCGACGAGACGTTCCTCTACGATCCGCTGGTCGGGGAGATGAAGCGTTTGATCGACGAGGGCGCGCTCGGCCGAGTCCATCACCTCTCCTTCGAGCGCCTCGGCTTGGGACGCATCCGACGCGACTCCAACGTCTGGTGGAACTCGGGACCGCACGACCTCGCGATCCTCTTCCACCTGGTACCCCGTCGCGTGCTCCGGGCACGGCTGCACGAGCATGCCCATCTTCGTGACGGGATCGCCGACATGGCTGTCTGCGACCTCGAGCTGGAGGGTGGCGTATCGGCTCACGTGTACCTGAGCTGGCTGCATCCCGAGAAGACGGCCAGCGTCACGGTGGTCGGCAGCCAGCGAATGCTCCGCTACGAGGGTCGCTTCGAGAAGCGGAGCCTCACGCTCTACGACTACGCCCTCGACACCGACGAGCGGCACGGGAACCTCGTTCCGGTGCGCCAGTTTGCCGCCCGCCCCCTCGAGGTGGCGTCAGGCACCGAGCCGCTGGCCATCGCGGTCGCTCACTTCGTCGAGAGCATCCGGACGGGCGGCGAGCCGCCGTCCAGCGGCGGTCGATCCCTGCGCGTGGTAGAGGTGCTGGAAAGAGCCGAGCATGCCGCCACCCGCCACAGCCTGGACGCCTGAGCGAGCGCCCGGATGGGCCGTCGGGTCACCGCCATCGTCCTCGGCACGGTCCTGGTCGCGCTCCTCGTGTCATATGCGGGACTGGCGCCCGTTCTCGCCCGCTTTCGCGCCCTCGGCTGGGCGGCACCGCTCGTCCTGCTGCCCTACTTCGTGATCAACATCCTCGACACCAACGGGTGGCGCTGCACGCTCCCGGCCGCCGCCCGCGTTCCCTTCTCCTCTCTCTACCTCGCGCGCATGGCGGGCGAGGCGGTGAACGGCCTGACACCGACGGCCACGGTCGGGGGCGAGCCGGTGAAGGCGCACCTGTTGCGGGCTTTCGGTGTCTCGGGCTCCGACGCCCTCGCCTCGGTCGTGATCGCGAAGACGGCCGTCACCGTCTCGCAGAGCGCCTTCGTGCTGATCGGCCTGGCCGTGCTCTTCGACCGCCTCGAGCGCCACGTCGCGGGCACGTTCTGGGTGCTGCTCCTCCTCCTGGTCTCTGTCGCCTTCACCTTGCTGCTCGTGCGCATGCAGCGGCGCGGGCCGACGTGGGCCCTGTGGCGCTGGACGCGGCGGCTCGCCCCCCGTTCGGCGTTCGTCGCGCGGCTCGAGGCGAGGGCCGCCGCGATCGACGGTCGGCTCGCGGATTTCTACCGCGTCGAGCGGGGATCGTTCCTGCGGGCGACGCTGTGGCACTTCGCGGCCTGGATGGTCGGCATCGTGGAGGTGAAGCTCTTCATGACACTCCTGGGGGAGCCGATCGGGCTCCGCGACGCGCTCATCGTCGAGGCCCTGTCGCAGCCGATCCGCGCCGTGGCGCTCGTCATCCCGGGGGGGATCGGCGCACAGGAGATGGGCGGCGTCGCCCTGTGCAGCTTCCTCGGCATTCCCCAGGCCGCGGGTGTCGCCCTCTGGCTGCTCAAGCGGGCGCGCGAGCTCGTGTTCGACGCGGTCGGGCTCGCCTACCTCACGCGCCGAACCGCGATGCATCCGCGGCGAGCGGAGCTCTGATTCGCGTCGCGCCCCGACGCCCGTGGCGCGGGCGATGATTCCGGTCCGGCCACTCGGGTCGACGGGTCTCCCGGTCTCGCGTCTCGGGCTCGGCCTCGCCGCGGTCGGACGACCGGGCTACATCACCCTCGGACGAGGCAGGGACCTGCCGGCGGGGCGCACGCCCGAGGCGCTCTACGCACGCTCGGCGGAGCTGCTCGACGTCGCACGGGCCGCAGGCCTGCGCTACTTCGACGTGGCCCGCAGCTACGGACGCGCGGAGGAGTTCCTCGCGCGCTGGCTCGCGGAGCGCGGCATCGCGCGGCCTGCGGCGACGGTGGGCAGCAAATGGGGCTACCGCTACACGGCCGGCTGGGCGGTGGAGGCTCCCGTGCACGAGCAGAAAGAGCTGTCGCTCGGCCGCTTCATCTCGCAGCTGGCCGAGACGCGCGCGCTCCTCGGGGCGTGGCTCGACCTCTACCAGATCCACAGCGCGACCGTGGAATCGGGATGCCTGGACGACGAGCCGTTGCTCCGCACGCTGGTGCAGGGTCGCCGCGACGGCGCGTATCGCGCCCTGGGGCTGACGCTCTCCGGCGCCGCCTCGGCAGCGACGCTCGCCCGCGCGCTCACGGTCCGGGTCGACGGCGAGCGGGTTTTCGATGTCGTGCAGGCGACGTTCAACTGCCTCGAGCCGTCGCTCGCCGCCCCGCTCGAGCGCGCGCACGACGCCGGGCTCGGTGTCATCGTGAAGGAGGTGTTCGCCAACGGCCGGCTGACGGATGCGAACCCGCGACCCGAGGACGCGCCGCTCCTCGCTCGCCTCCGCGCCCTCGCCAGCGGGGCGAGCCTCGATCGGCTCGCGCTCGCCTTCGTGCTGGCCCATCCGTTCGTCGACGTGGCGCTATCCGGCGCCGCGACCGTCTCCCAGCTCGCCTCGCACGTGGCGGCGCTCGAGCTGTCGCTCGACGACACCGCCCGGCGCGCGCTCGGGGCCGTCGCCGAGCCACCCGAACGCTACTGGACGACGCGCGGCCGGCTCCCCTGGAGCTGACGCTCTACGGCGCCACGCTGAACAGGCCGAGCTTCGCCTCCGCACCCGAGACCAGGTCGGCCAGGAAGATGACCGTGCTGCCGATCAGCGACATCCGACCTTCCTCGTCCGAGAGCTCGACGGTGCCGCCGACCGGGGACCCCACGCCGTTCAGGACGA
>DATILR010000346.1:0-20287 GCA_035476275.1 Binatus sp. (SeqCode)
CGCCTCGGCGAGTGCGCCGCGGAGCACCGGAGCGAGCCGGACGACGGCGTCGGGTGTCGCCGCCCGGCCCCCCGTACCACCCACGACCGATCGCAGAGCGCGCTCGCGCGCCCGTACGTAGCGCTCGGCACGGTCGACCCCCGCGATCATCCGCTCGTAAGCGGTGCGCGCGTCGTCGGCGAAGGTGAACAGGCCGTGGTTCAGCAGCACCCGTCCCTCGACCTCGGGGTCACGCTCGAACACCTCGGCAGCGAGCTTGGCGAGCGCGAAGCCAGGCATGACGTACGAGACGATGGCCCAGCGCGGCCCGAAGGCGTCGCGCACCATCGCCTCGCACTCGGCGGCCGGCTGGTTGGTGAGCACCAGCGCGATGTCGGCGTGCGTATGGTCGATGAAGCGGTGCGGGAGGAAAGCATGGAGGAGTGTTTCCACCGAGGGGTTGGGAGCGCCGGCGTCGAAGAGATGGGTGCGGAGCTGGTTCACCATCTCCTCGTCGGAGAGATCGGACAGCCCCCGCAGGCGGCGCAGATGCCCCAGGTCGACCGCCGGCAGGCCGGGCGGTTCGATCGTATCGAGGTCCCAGCCGCTCCCCTTCACGAAGAGCGCTTCCTGGCGGTCGCCGAGCAGTGTGGTGACCGTGCCCTTGAGCGACGTGTTGCCGCCTCCGTGCATGACCAGGTCCGGATCCCGGCCGATGAGCCGTGAGGTGTAGACGCGGAGCGCGAGCGCCTCGCCCCAGCGCGCGGCGTAGCGCTCGACGTACTCCCCGGCTTCGCGTTCCGACCAGCGACTCTCCATCCAGGTTCCGCTCGCTGCGAGAGTAGGCGGGCAGCGACCGCCTTTTCAAGCGACGGGCGAATCGACTATGGCGACGGGGGAGCCACGTCGGCCAAGGGGGATACCATGAGCCAGCTCTCGAGCGACGACCGTCATGCCATCGGCGAGCTTCTCGCCCGCTACTGCTTCGCGATCGACTACGGACGCTGGAGCGAGCTACGCACCTTCTTCACCGAGGACTGCACGCTCGACTTCGGCAAGCTCATGGGATCCTTCACCGGTCAGGACGGCATCGCTCGCTTCGCCGAGACGCTCAAGGCGAGCGGGGTCTTCATGCGGCACTACACGACCAACTTCGTGATTCAGGGCGACGGCGAGCGGGCGCACGCCGAGTCCTACGTCCTGGCCATGACTGGCTCCCCCGGCAACCTGAGCTCCACGACCGGGCGCTACGAGGACGAGCTCACCAAGATCGACGGCCGCTGGCGGATCCGCGTCCGGCGCGCCGTGATCGAGATGCCGGGGGGATGACGGTCGCGTCCCCTCGCGCGAGGGTGGAGAGCTAGCTCGCGGCCTTGGGTGGCCGACCGCGGCGCCGCGTCTTCCTCGTCTTGGAGCCCGGCGGTCGTCCGGGTCCCCGCCGACGACGTCGCCGCCTCGTGGGGCGCGTGCGGGTCGTACCGGCACCGAGAAGACTCGACAAAGCACTGCTGATCTCCTGGCGGACCAGGTCGCGAATCACGGTGATGAGGCTCTTCTGCCGCGGCATCGTTTCCTCCAGTCGAACGGAACGCGCTAGGTCCTAGTCGAAGCGTTCCTGGACTGCAAGCTCCAGGAACGCGTCCGCCTTCAGCGGCCGCCTGCGGAGGTCGTGATCAGATCCTCGATCCGCTCGAACTCGTGCTCGGTCAGGATGTTTCGATCGACGAGCTCGCGAGGGTCACCATAGGGGCGGCCGGCGACGATCTGGCGTGCCATGCTGGGGGTGATGCCCGGCAACCGCTCGACAGCACTCGCCGCCGCGGTATTCAGGTCGATCCGCGATGGCTGTCTCGAGCCTTCGCGGTGAAGAAAGCGGCACGCGGAAAGCGCCAGGGCGGCCGCCAGCAGACCCGCCAGCCATCGTCGTCGGGGCATCGGGGCGCGACCCTACCCGGCTCCAGGCGATCAGTGGAAGAGGCGGCCGAACCACCTACCCACGCGACGGCCGACCGACTCGATCGCCTTGCCCCCGTCCCGCACGACCTCGCCCACCTGATCCCCTACGGCCACGAGGGCACCGTGGTTGTGGCAGGCCTCGCGCGGCTCGGTCCCGACGAGGAAGGGCTCGTGCCGGGACTCCGGACAGCTCGTGGTGGCGAGCAGGCCCGAAGCGGGATCGACGTCGCGCCACACGATGTCGTCGGGCACCGGGAAGGCAGTGGCCGTCTGCCCGCCGGGCGACGCCGCGCGGACGAAATCGGTCCAGATGGGGAGTGCGGCCTGCGCCCCGGTGAGCCCGATCGGCTGGTGATCGTCCCGACCCACCCACACGCCGGCGACCACGTCGCTCGTGAAGCCGATGAACCACGCGTCGCGCGTGTCGTCCGTCGTCCCCGTCTTGCCGGCCGCAGGGCCTTCCAGCCCGGCTTCGCGCGCCGACTTGCCCGTCCCGGTGTCGATCACGCGCTCGAGCAGATGCGTGACCAGATACGCGACGCCGGGCGTGAGCACCCGCGTCTCCTCCGACGAGGCGGCGTAGAGCGTCTCGCCCGTTCCCGCCGTCACCGCGACGACGAGCGCCGGCGGGCGGCGCACGCCGCCGTCGGCAAAGACGCCGTATGCCGCCGTCAGCTCGAGGAGCGATGTCTCCGCCACGCCCAGGGCGAGCGACGGCACCTGCGGCAGCGGTGAGGTGATCCCCACGTCGACCGCCGCCCGCTGCACGGCCCCGAGGCCGACGTCGAGCGCGAGCCGCACCGTCGCCGCGTTGCGCGATCCGGCGAGCGCGTCCTCGAGCGGCAGCGTGCCGGCGAACTCACCGTCGTAGTTCGCCGGGCGCCAGATCCCCCTGCCCGCGATCGGGATGGCGACGGGCTGGTCCTCGAGCGCCGAGACCACCGTGCTGGGCGGGCCCTCCGCGCGGCGGCTCGGATCCAGGGCGGCGAGATACACGAAGGGTTTGAATGCCGAGCCCGGCTGGCGTCGGGCGCGCATCGCGCGATCGAGCGGGCTCGACCCGTAGTCGCGCCCGCCCACGAGCGCCCGCACGCGGCCGCTCTTCGGGTCGATCGCCAGGAGGGCAGCCTGCAGCGGCTGACGCCGCTGCTTCCCCTCTTCCAGCTTGTCGATGCCGCGACGCACGGCCCGTTCCGCCTCGCGCTGCAGGTCGGCGTCGATGGCCGTGAACACGGAGAGACCGGGCGCATGGGCGAAGCGCGGAGGCAACAGCTCGGGGAGCTTGTGCGCAACCTCGGCCGCGACGTAGAGCGCCGCGACCGACCGCACGCGGGGCGGGGCGAGATGCAGCGGCTCGCGCGCCGCCGCGTCGCTCGCCGCGGCGTCGAGCAGCCCCTCCTCGGCCATGCCCGCCAGGACCCGGTTCCGACGGGCAACGGCGGGTTTCGGATAGCGGCGGGGCGCCAAGCCGTTCGGGGAGCGGATGAGACCGGCGAGCAGCGCGCACTCGGCGGGATCGAGCTCGGGGAGCGACTTCCCGAAGTAGACCTGGGCCCCTTCCGCGAAGCCATGGATCGGCACGTCGCCATCCGTCCCCAGGTAGACCGAGGCGAGATAGCGCCGCAGGATCTCGTCCTTCGTCGCATGCATCTCGAGGAGCACGGCGAGCACGGCCTCCTGGACCTTGCGGACGAGGGTGCGGCGAGGCGAGAGGAAGGTGTTCTTCACAAGCTGCTGGGTGAGCGTGCTGCCACCCTGGCGGGGTGCGCCGGCGCGGAGATCCGCGATCACAGCGCGCGCGATCGCGATCGGATCGACCCCGGGATGCCGGAAGAAGTTGCGATCCTCGGCGGCGAACACGGCCGAGCGGCAGACGGGTGGCGCCTCGTCCTCGCCCGCGCCCAGCGCCGCTCCCTCGCGACCGAGGACCGCGAGCACCTCCGGCTCGAGCTCGAAGCGATCCAGGGGACCGCCGTCGAGCTCGCGCAGATCCGTCACCACGCCGTCTTGCATGACGACTCTGGCTCGCCGCGGCCCCGTTGCCCATGGCGCGGGCGAGGGCGCCGCCACCACCTCGACGGTGTCGCCACGCTGCCGGAACTCGTCTTCGCGTAGGGGGCTCGTCCCCCCGACGGAGCGGTAGCCGAGTCGCCCGAGCTTCCGTACGAGGGAGCCGCCCGGAACTCTCGCGCCGGTGGTGAGCACGAGGGGTGCGGCATAGATGCGCGTCGCCCCCAGGGGCGGACCGGCGAGGTAGGCGCGGATGCGCCCGTCGAGCCATGTGATGGCCACTCCCGCCGCCACCAGCACCAGCACGATGAGCGTCAGCACGGCCCGCACGAGCGCGCGGCGCAAGCGTCCCATACCGAATCCTAGCTGTTGGCGAAGATTTTTTCACGCCCCGCTTGTCAAGCCCGCGCGGCCGGGGCTATGAGCCGGCCATGAACGAGGTCGCGCCGCAGGATCAATTCGACGCGATGATCCAGGGCCTGCGGGACAGCGCCGATCTCCTCGAACGCCTCGGCCGCGACGTCGCGGTGCGCGGCATCCTGCTGGACGTCCTCGCCGATCTGCTCAACGGGTCGATGGCGACGGTCCGCTTCGTCGCGAGCGCGCTGCTCGACTGACGGCTCGCGCCACGCGACGGCGGCGGCCCATACGCTCTGCCCCCGGGAGGCTGTCGCGCGCGAAGATTTGTCTCAGCCGCGCGGATCTTGATATTCAAACGCCGTCAGTGCGAAGGAGGTCCGCGTGAATCTCAGCTACAGCGCCGAGTACGAGCAGTTTCGAGCGGAGGTCCGTCGCTTTCTCGCCGAGCACTGGACCGGCGAGGACGCTGCCGCCACCATATCCGATCCGACCACCGTGGCGGCGCTGGGCGGCGCCGTCCGCACCGACGCCCGGGCGACCGCCTTCCGCCTGAAGGCCATCGAGCGCGGCTACCTCTACCGTCACGTGCCGCGCCGCTACGGCGGCTCCGAGCAACCTCCCGACCCCCTCAAGGCGACCATCATCGGCGAGGAGTTCCGGAACGCCAAGGCGCCGGGGGAGGTGGTCGGTCAGGGGGCGAGCATGCTCGTCCCGACGCTGCTCGAGCACGGGACCGAGGCGCAGAAGGAGCGCTTCATCCACGGCACGCTACTCGGGAAAATCCGCTGGTGCCAGGGCTACAGCGAGCCGGGGGCGGGTAGCGACCTCGCCTCGCTCAAGACGCGGGCCGTCCTGGACGGGGACTACTGGGTGGTGAACGGGCAGAAGATCTGGACCTCCAACGCCAAGGACGCCGAGTGGATGTTCGCCCTGGTCCGCACCGAGCCCGACCAGCCGAGGCACGACGGCATCAGCTACCTGCTGATCGAGATGACCACCCCGGGTCTCGACGTGAGGCCGCTCCGCCAGATGACGGGCGATGCGGACTTCAACGAGGTGTTCTTCGACAACGCGCGCGTGCCGGTCGAGAATCTGGTGGGACGGCGAGGTCAGGGCTGGGTGGTGAGCCGTTCCACCCTCAAGCACGAGCGGGCGCTGATCGGCGGCTCGCACCTCACCCGGCGCGCCTTCGACGGACTCGTGATGCTGGCGCAGGCGCTCGACGTCCGCGGGCAGCCCGCGATCAAGGACCCGGTCATCCGCGACCGGCTCGTCGAGCTCGAGGCACGGCTGCTGGCGAACGAGTACCAGGGCTACCGTCTGCTCACCATGAGCGCACGTGGCGAGGAGCCCGGTCTCGCCGGCATGGTGATGAAGCTCAGCTCGACGTCCCTCGGTTACGACATCGCCAAGCTGGCGATGGACGTCATGGGGGACCGCGGCCTGCTCGCACCGGGGGAAGCGAGTGCGCCGGCCATGGGGATGTTCGGCACCGCGTACATGTGGTCGCTCGGCGTGCTGATCGCCGGGGGAGCAGCCAACATCCAGCGAAACATCATCGCGGAGCGCGGGCTCGGGCTGCCGCGGGACGCTCGCAAGTAGCCCGCATGAGCAGCCAGCACCGGGCACGGAGCACATAGTGGACTTCGGGCTGTCCGAGGAACAGGTCCTCCTGAAGGATACGATTCGGCGCTACCTCGAAACGGAGTGCCCTCCGACCCGCGTGCGGGCGATCATGGAGAATCCGAGCGGTCACGATCCCGACCTGTGGCACGGTCTGGCGCAGCTCGGCGTGCCGGGCCTCCGCATTCCCGTGGAGCACGGGGGATCCGGTCTCGAGCTGCTGGATGCGGCCCTCGCCGCCGAGGAGCTCGGCTCGGCGTGCACCCCCGGACCGTTTCTCGCGTGCGCGCTGGCCTCCGAGGCCTTGATCGCGGCCGGCAACCGCGAAGCTGCGGCACGCTGGCTTCCCGCCATCGCGCAGGGAACCTCGATCGTAACCCTGGCGCTCGGCGAGGACGGGGACCAGTGGGATGCCGCGCAGCTCGCGACCCGCGTCCGGGGCGGCGCGCTCACCGGCCGAAAGCCGCTCGTCGCCTACGGGGAGATCGCCGACGCGATCCTCGTCGCGGCGCAGGACGACGACGGTCCGGGCCTCTGGCTCGTCGAGCGAGGGGCACCGGGGCTCGCCGTGACCACCCAGCGGACGACGGACATGACCCGTCGCGTCGCCGCCGTCACACTCGAGGGAGCGCCGGGCGCCAGGATCGCCACCGGGCGGGCGGCGATCGACCGCGCGCGCGACGCTGGCCTGGTGCTGCTCGCCGCCGACGCTTACGGCGGCGCGCGCCGCTGCCTCGAGATGACGGTGCGCTACGTGCTCACGCGCGAGCAGTTCGGCCAGCCCATCGGTGGCTTTCAGGGCGTCAAGCATCAGCTCGCCGACCTCGCCACCGAGCTCGATCCGGCGCTCTCGCTCTGGTGGTACGCCGCGCACGCCCACGACCGGATCCGTGATCGATCCGCGCGCCACGCCGCGATCGCGAAGGCCCATCTGACGGATCTGTTCGATCGGGTCGCCCGGGTTACGACCGAGCTGCATGGCGGCATCGGCTTCACCTGGGAATACGACCTGCACCTCTGGTTCCGACGCTCGGTCTTCGACCGCTCCTTCCTGGGTGAGGCCGGCTATCACCGGGCGCGCGCGGCCGAGCTGGCCGGGTGGTAAGCTAGCTCGGGATGGGCGCCGGCGAGTGGGCGAGCGTCCCGTTCACGAGCACGCCGTCCTTCAAGGTCACGATCCGGCTCCCGCAGGCCGCCGCACGGGCGTCGTGGGTCACGAGCAGGATGGTCGCCCGCCGAGCCTGATTGGCTTCGCGGAGCAACGCGAGGATCTCGTCGCCGGTCCGGCTGTCGAGGTTGCCGGTGGGCTCGTCCGCCAGGATGACGGCCGGCTCGATGACGAGCGCGCGGGCGATCGCGACCCGCTGCATCTCGCCCCCGGAGAGCTCGTCCGGCCGGTGTCGTCGCCGGTGCAGCAGGCCAACCTGCGCAAGGGCAGCCTCGACGCGGGGGCGGACGTCCCGTGGGCGGCGGTGATCGAGCAGCAGCGGGAGCGCGACGTTCTCCTCGGCCGTGTGCGCGGGCAGGAGGTTGAAGAACTGGAAGATGATCCCGATCTTCCGCCGCCGAAATACGGTGATCTCGTCGTCGCTCATCTGCGAGAGCACTCGGCCGTCGATGCGGATCTCCCCCGCGCTGACCTGATCGAGGCCGCCGATCAGATGAAGGAGCGTGCTCTTCCCCGACCCGCTCGGCCCCATGATGGACAGGAATTCACCCGCGTCGACGTCGAGCGAGACCCCCGACAGGGCCGGCACCTCGGTCTCCCCTTGCCGGAAGACCTTCCGCAGGTCGCGCACCACCACCATCGACATCGCGGGGGGCGTGCCGCACGCGAACGGGCCTGTCAAGCCGAATCCATGGGTGCCGAACGTGTCGGCCACCAAGAATCCGGCGTGGAACGCGCGCGCGGCGTTTCGCCACAGTGGTCGCACGTGGACTTGAACCACGGGCCTCCTGCATGTGAGGCAGGCGCTCTAACCAGCTGAGCTATGCGACCGGCACCGCCGGACGGCGGGATGACTGGCCTGCTACTCGAATCGGGACGAAGGGTCAACGGACATCCCCCGGCACCCAATCCGATGACTTTTCTGTGCCCGCGGGGACTTCCGCCCCGGTTCCCGGGCGTCGAGAACCTCCTACCTTCAGGGGGTTGACTGATGACGCGGTGCGTATTATCCGATACCTCTTACAAGAAGACGAATCTAGGGAGGATTTTCGTGATGGCTGCCACCCCCAAGCCCCGCCTCTCACTGAGGCAGATGCGGGCGTCGATGAAGCGCATGCAGACCGAGGGCGAACGACTCGTGACCCGTCTCCGACGCGACGCGCGGGCGCTCACCGTCGGCAGCCGTCGGGAGGCCGTATCCGGCCTCATGGCCGACGCTCGCCGGTTTCAGACCGATCTCCGGAAGCGCGCCGAGCGAGCGATCGAGGAGATCGATTCGCAGCGCACGCGCATCCTGACGGTGCTGGAAGAGCAGGCGACCCGTCTCGTCGAGGCAGTCGTCAAGCGGCTGAACCTCGTCACGAGGGACGATCTGCAGGAGCTGACCAAGCGCCTGGCGTCGGTCGAGCGGCGTCTGGACACCCTGGCCAAGGAAAAGCGGGAGGCAGCAGCCTGATTCTAGCCGCGACCCCGGGTGGGCCCGTATCCACCTCCCCCGGGCGTCGCGACTCGCAGGCGGTCGCCCGGTTCCACGGCCAGCGTGGTCTTGGCTGGCAGTCGACGAGCGCGACCGGCGCGGACGATCCAGTCCGCACCGGGTGATCCTGGAGAGCCGCCCCGCAAGCCGTAGGGCGGCACCCGGCGACGTTCCGCAAGCAGGGTGACCTGCGCGGGCACCAGGAACTCGATCTCGCGCACCACCCCGTCACCTCCTCGATGGTGCCCCTGGCCCCCGGAACCCCGTCGAATGGCGTAGCGGCGCACGCGCAGCGGGTAGTACGCCTCGAGCGCTTCGATCGGGGTATTCATCGTGTTCGTCATGTGGGTGTGGACGGCTGACGCGCCCGGACGCTCCGGACCACCGCCTGCGCCACCCGCGATCGTCTCGTAGTACGCAAAGGCCCCCCGCGCCCCCGTCCCCCCCACCGCGATGTTGTTCATCGAGCCGCAGCTGGCCGCAGGGATGCGTTCCGGGGCGGCTGACGCCAGCGCTCGGAGGAGCACGTCGACGATGCGTTGCGAGGTCTCGACGTTGCCGGCGGCAACCGCCGCGGGGAAGCGGGCGTTCACGAGCGAGCCTTCGGGAGCGATCACCCGGAGCGGCTGTGCCAGCCCCTCATTGGGAGGGATCTGCTCGGTGGCGAGCGCCGTGAACACGTAGAGGACGCAGGAGCGGGTCACCGCCAGGCTGGCGTTGACCGGTCCTTTGGTCTGCGGCGCCGTGCCCCGGAAGTCGATGCGGGCACGCCCGCGTCCGATCGTCACCCGGACCTCGATCCGGAGACGCTCGGCTCCGAGCCCGTCGTCGTCGAGCACGTCGACGCCGCGGTAAGTTCCCGACGGAAGGGCGGCGAGGGTCGCGCGCATCAGGGCCCGCGAATGGCTCTGGAGTGCAGCCATCTCCCGGACGACGCGGACTTTCCCGAGCCGGCCGGCTAGCGTCGTCAGGCGGTCGCTCCCGACCCGGATGGCTGCCCACTGCGCCGCGAGGTCCCCCTCGCGCTCCGTGGGAACCCGGGCATTGGCGAGAAACAGCGCCAGCACGTCCCGTACCAGCTGGCCCCTCACCACCAGGCGAACCGGCGGGAGCCGGAACCCCTCCTGGAAGATTTCGGTCGCGAGGGGCATCGAGCCCGGGGCCATGCCTCCGATGTCGGCATGATGCGCACGGTTGGCGACGTAGCCGAGCGGCCGTCGCGCGCCCGGGAGGAACACCGGAGCCACCATCGTGACGTCGGGAAGATGCGTGCCGCCGGCGAACGGATCGTTCAAGATGACGACGTCGCCCGGTCCCATGGGCACGCGCGCACGGGCGGCCCGGACGGCGAGCGGGGTCGACCCGAGGTGGACGGGAATGTGCGCCGCATGCGCCACGAGGTCGCCCTGCGCGTCGAACAGCGCGCAGGAATAGTCGCGCCGCTCCTTGATGTTCGGCGAGAGCGCCGTCCGTCCGAGCACGACACCCATCTCCTCCGCGATGGCCACGAAACGGTGGTGCGCGATTGCCAGGGCGAGAGGGTCCATCGTCAGGTGCCCGGCATCTCGAGGACGAGCCCTCCGGCCCGGTCGATGCGCCACCACCAGCCCGGCGGCACCAGGGTCGTCGCGCTGTACTCGCACACGATTGCCGGGCCACGGACGCGCCGGGCGACGGGCAGGTCATGCCGCCGGTAGACGGGGGTGAGCCGCGGACGCTCGACGAAGCGCACCCGACGCATGGCCAGAGGTCGGATCCGCCCGGCGCGCGCGAGGCGCTCGGCAGGTACGCGCGACCCCCCTCCCCGCGCCCGGAGACGGAGTGTCACCACCTCGAGGGCCCGCCCGGGCTCGGCGTGCCCGAAGCGCCGAGCGTGCAAGCGGTGGAAGGCACGGACCCAGCCGCGCCGGAATGGCACTTGCACCTCGTAGCCCTGTCCGACGTAGCGGACCTCCAGGGTCCGCTCCAGGAAAGGCCGTCGGACCCCCTCGCGCGCGAGCGCTCGACGGGCGGACGTCACGAGCCCGCGGAACGTCGCCGTGAGCACCCGGTCGGGCGGCATGACGAGGCGGAGCGTCCTGCTGAAATCGCGTACGGTCTCGGCGGTCAGCACCCCCCACGCAGACAGCAGGCCGGGCTGACGCGGGACGTACACGCGGCGGATTCTCAGCTCTGCCGCCAGTTCGGCAGCGTGGAGGCCGCCCGCTCCGCCGAAGGCCACCAGCGTGAACCCACGTGGGTCGGTTCCACGCTCGACCGTGATGACACGGAGCGCACGCCCCATCGCGGCGTTGGCCACCGCCACCATGGCCGTGGCCGTCGCCTCTATCGACCGTCCGAGCTGCTGCGCGACGGGCGCGATCGCGGCTACTGCGCGGGCCCGGTCGAGCGTGAGCTCCCCGCCCAGGACCTCGGTCTCGACGAGACGCCCGAGGACGAGGTGGGCGTCGGTCAGAGTGGCAGCGGTGCCGCGCCCGAAGCAGGCCGGGCCCGGGTCGGCACCGGCGCTCTCCGGCCCGACGCGGAGGGCCCCACCCGCGTCGATCCGTGCGAGCGAGCCACCGCCCGCCCCCACCGTATGGATGTCCATGCTCGGCACCCGGAGCGGAAGCTCAGCCAGCATAGCGTCGGTTCGATATGCGGGGACGCCGTCGACAACGCTCACGTCCGTCGACGTCCCACCCATGTCGAGGGTGATGATGCGCCGGAACCCCCCGCGGCGAGCGCGCTCCGTAGCACCCACCACCCCTCCCGCCGGCCCCGAGAGCACGGTGCGCACCGCCTCGGCCGCGGCCGCTCGTACCTCCATCAGACCACCGCTCGACTGCATGACGCGGACACCGCCCGGGACTCCGGCCGTGAGCGCCCGCAGGTGGCGCGCCATCACGGGCCCGACATACGCGTTCACCACCGTCGTGCTCAGGCGCTCGTACTCACGGTACTCGTGGACCAGGTGGTGGGAGAGCGTCACGTGCAGCCCTCTCCCGGCCAACGCCCGACCGAGACGGCGCTCGTTTCGCGGCGCCGCGTAGCTGTGCAGGAGACAGATCGCCACCGCCTCCGCTCGACGGCGCGCCACGGCTGCCACGGCACGCCGGATGGCGGCCGTGCCGAGCGGAACCTCGATTCGTCCATCGGCGAGGACGCGTTCGTGGACTCCATGCCGGCGGGCTCTCGGGACGAGCGGCGGCGGCCGAAACGGTTCGAGCACGTAGAGCTCGGGGCGTACCTGCCGGCCGATCTCGAGGATGTCCTCGAACCCCTCGGTGGTGAGGAGGACGACGCGCGCGCCCCGCCGCTCGAGCAGCGCGTTAGTCGCCACGGTCGAGCCGTAGTGGAGTCGCGCCCGCCCGGCATCTCCGAGGAGCGTGCCGAGACCGCTCAGCACGGCGGCGGCAGGATCGCGCGGCGTCGACGGGACCTTCAGGACGCGGAGCTCCCCGCCCACGAGCGCCACCAGGTCGGTGAAGGTACCGCCGGTGTCGACGCCGACGAGGACCGGAGAGGGCCTCAGGAGCCGGTCTTTGCGCTCGAGGCCGCGGGTTTCTCGCTCGAACTACCGGTGGCGGCCTTGGTCTCGGACTTGGTCTCGGACTTCGTCTCCGACTTGCTCTCGGTCTTCGACCCGGAGCCCCCGTCGGTCGAGCCTTCCTTGCCCCCGCCGCCACCACGACCGTAGTCGGTCACGTACCACCCGGTCCCCTTCAGCTGGAAACTGGTCTGCGAGATGAGCCGCTGGACCTTCCGGTTGCAGCGGGGACAACGCGTGAGAGGAGGGTCGGTGATGCGCTGCATCTCCTCGAAATCGCCGCACTGCTCGCAGTGGTACTCGTAGATGGGCATCGATTCGTGCCTGCCGGTCTAATCATGCCCCACCGGGACGTCAACGGAAAGCACCGCGCGGAGGCGCCCGCGCACCACGTCCGCCCCGAGACGACCGACTCTCACCCGCTTGTCCCGCCCGCGCAGACCGGCCTCGATGGAAAGCGCGCCGCGTTGGACGCCCAGGACCCCGGCGAGCAATGCCAGAAGCTCCCGGTTCGCTGCCCCGTCCACGGGTCGCGCCCGCAGATTGACGCGGAGGGAGGGACCGTGAAACCCGATGATACCCGCCCGCGCCTTCCCTGGACCCACGTGCACCAGGACCACCGAGTCCTCGCCGACTGCGCGTACCCAGTCCGGAGGCTCAGACAACGGGTCCCCACCACCCCGCTTCCAGCGTGATCCTGCGCGCCAGCTCGTACAGGCTCCCCACCACGACCGTCCGCACGAAGTAGATGCCCACCATGAGGACGAGCGGAGAGAAGTCGATGCCGCTGGCATACACGAAGGGGATGCGACGACGGATCTGGAAGAGCACCGGCTCCGTTACGCCGTACAGAAAGCGAACGATCGGATTGCGTGGATCCGGGTTGACCCAGGTGAGGAGGGCCGAGATCAACACGATCCACATGTACATGTTGAGCAGCCAGTCGAGGCTCGACGCCACGGCCCACGTGAACTGGCGCAGGACCACCAGGCCCATCGGCGTCAGGCCGCCGCGAGCTCGCGCGCTCGTCGGGTCGCCGCCTCGACCGCGGCGATGATGGCGTCGCGGAAGTGGTGCGCCTCGAGCGCGCCGAGTCCCGCCAGCGTCGTCCCTCCTGGCGACGTCACCATGTCGCGCAGCTCGCGGGTCGAGAGGCCGCTCTCGCCGAGCATCGCCGCCGCGCCACCGAGTGTCGCATAGGCGAGCTGGGCCGCGAGCGTCTGCGGCAGACCACCCCGTACCCCACCCTCGATCAGGCTCTCGGCAAAGAGATAGACGAACGCGGGACCGCTGCCCGAGAGGGCCGTCACCGCGTCGAGCAGATCTTCGCCGGTGATGGACACTGCCTCACCGACCGCCTTGAAGAGCTTGAGGGTGTGCTTCAGGTCGGGGGGTGTGGCCTTGGTGCCCGCGACGGCGACGGAGATGCCGCGACCGACGAGCACCGGCGTGTTGGGCATCACGCGGACCACACGCGCCTGGCCTCCCAGCCCGGCCTCCAGACGGCGGATGGGAAAGCCGGCAGCGATCGACACGAAGAGCTTCCGGGGATTGGCCTCGGGACGGATGTCGTCCAGGACGGCGGCCATGACCTGCGGTTTGACGGCGAGGATGATCGTCTGCGACTGCCGTACCAGCTCCCGGTTGTCCCGGGTGGTCTCGATCTTGTGGAGGCGGCGACAGCGTCGGAGCTGCGCGTCCACCGGATCGCTCGCCCAGAGATCCTTTGCCTGGTAGTGACCGCCGCGCAGCAAGCCCTTCAGAAGCGCCGCGGTCATGTTCCCGGCTCCGATGAAGCCGATCTTTTTCATGAACCCTGTCCCCCCGCGGAAGAGCCGGGCCGCCAGGCGCCGGGGCCACGGGCTCCGAAGAGTGCACGCCCGAGCCGGAGCCAGGTCGCACCCTCTTCGACGGCCACCGTAAAATCGTCACTCATTCCCATAGAGAGGTGGGGAAGTTCAACCCCGAGCCGGTTGGCGGTGTGATCCCGCACCTCCCTAACGAGCCGGAAATGCTGCCTGCTGGCTTCCGGGACGGCGGGGGGCGGCGGGACCGCCATGAGCCCGTCCAGAGCCAGCCCCGGCCGCTGGACCACGGTTTTCGCCAGGCTGAGGACGGCTTCGGGTGGGACCCCGCGCTTGCTCGATTCCCCTCCGACATTGACCTGGATGAGCACCGGCAGGCTCCGCCCGGTGCCGACCATGGCCTCGTCGAGGGCGACCGCCAGCACGTCCGAGTCGAGGGTGTGAACGCGGTCGAACACGGCCACCGCGGCGCGGACCTTGTTCCGTTGCAGACCGCCCACGAGATGCCACGTTCCGCGCCTCCCGATCGCGAGTCTCTTGAGACGCCCCTCCTGCACGTAGTTCTCCCCGATGTCGCCGAGTCCGGCGGCGAGGGCCGCCAAGACGGCGTCCGGCGGCAAGGTCTTCGTCACGGCCACGATGCCGATGCGCGCGGGATCGCGAGCGGACGCGCGAGCCGCCGCGGCGATCTCGACCCGCACGGCGGCGAGCCGCCTGGCGACGTCCGCTCGCGACGTCTCAGCGATCAAGCAGCCCTGCCTGTTGCAGCGCCAGCCCGACCTCGACCAGCGGGAGGCCGATCACGTTGGTGAGAGAGCCGTCGATGCGCTCGATGAGCGCCGCCCCTCGTCCCTGGATCGCATAGCCGCCCGCCTTTCCCTCGGGCTCACCGCTCGCGACGTATGCCGCTATCGCACCCGCCGCGAGCGGGCGAAAGCGAACCCGCGTCACCACGACGTCGGCGGCGCTGAGCGCACCACCAGGCGCCAGCAACGCAAACCCCGTGCTCACCCGATGTTCGCGCCCCGCGAGTCGCCCGAGCATGGCGGTCGCATCCGCGTCGTCCACCGGCTTGCCGAGCACCTCGCCGTCGATCTCGACGACCGTGTCGGCGCCCAGCACCCACGCCGGCCGCCGCCGGCTCTCCACCGCCCTCGCCTTGGCGATCGCGAGCCGGCGGACGAGGTCCCCCGCCGTCTCCCGCGGCAAGGGCCGCTCGTCGACCGCGCTCGCGTCGGTCACCCAATCCGCGACCAGCCAGCGGAGCAATTCGTGCCGGCGTGGAGAGGCCGAGGCGAGGACGAGCACGGGCGCATGGTCCAGGCGAGGCAACGAGCTGTCAAGGTATGCGTCACGTTGTCCTCACGCGAGCCACATGGTACGCCCCAAGGGGGCATGTGGCGGTTCGGGTGTTGGGTCGTGGGCCTCGTCCTTCTGGGCAGCTGCACGACCGCTCCGCGAGAGCCGCGGCCTGCCCGCCTGGCATCCGCGACGACGGCCGAGCCGCTCGCGGCCGCACTCGCCGCCGACGATTACGACGAGACCAACCGTCTTCTCGCCGAGGCGGATCGGCGGTACCCCGCGTTGCGGGACTACACTCTCTACTTCGGTTCCCGGGCGGCAGTGCGAGCCGGCAAGCCCGCCGAGGCGCTGCAGCGGGCGAAACGCCTGCTGGACACCCAGCCCGAGAGCGTGTGGGCCGGCTCGACGAGGCTGCTGGCCGGCCGTCTCGTGCGCCAGCAGGGTGACCTCCCCGCCGCCCGTGGATGGTTCGAGGCCGCGCGGGCATCGCTCCCCGAGCGGAGCGTGGGCTACGGACATGCGACGCTCGCGCTGGCGGAGATCGCTCACCAGCTGGGCGATGACGCCGCCGCGCTCGATCTCGCTCGCGACGTGCGCCGCCGGATGCCGCGCCGACTCCTCGCGAGGCGGGCCCGCCGCCTGGTGGAACGGATCGCCGCCATCCATCCCGAGTTGATCCCCTGGGACAGCGCCGACGAAGCGGAGATGCGCCTTCACGAAGGAGATGCGGCCGGCGCACGAGCGGCCGCCACCACCGCGCTCGCGGGTCAACCTTCACCCGCGCTTGCCGGCCGGGCACTCTGGGTGCGCGCGCAAGCGGAGCGTGCGCTGGGCGAGCGTGACGCGGCCGAGGCGACGTGCCTCCGCCTGGCCCGCCAGTTTCCTGCCGATCCGCTCGCGCCCAAGGCACTCCTTGCCGTGGGCACCTGGCGCTGGAACGCCGATCACGACCAGGCGGCGCTCGAGGTGTTCGCGCAGCTGGCGCACCGCTTTCCGGGCAGTCCACAGGCTCCCGAGGCCTTGTACGCCACCGGGCGTATCCACCAGGAAGCCGCTCGATACCGGGATGCCTTCACCGCGTATCGCAGCCTTGGCGAGCGCTTTCCCCACGCGACGCTTGCCCCCGAGGCACGATGGCGCGCTGGCTGGGTCCGCTATCTGGCGGGAGACTTCACGACCGCGGCCGACTGGTTCGGAAAGGTCGCGCTCGGTACGGCGCGGGGGACGAGAGTCGCGGCCGAGTACTGGCAGGCCCGGGCACTCGCTCGACTCGGGCGGAAGGAGAAGGCGCACGAGCGGCTGACCCACATCGCCACCCGCCATCCGACCTCATACTATGCCGAGCTCGCCGAGGAGCGGCTGGGGGAGACGACCCAGGCCTGCGACCCTCCCGCCGTCGTCTCTCGACCACCCTTTCCCGCCGAGCTCCAGGGGGCACACGCCGACCGCGCTCGTGTTCTCGCCGGCCTCAATTTCCCCCGCTTCGCGCGCCTCGAGGTCGATGCGCTGCGGGGAACCCCCGGTGTCCCACGACGACCGCTCCTCACCGCCTACGAGGCGGTCGACGCGCCCGGGGCGGCACTCGCCCTCGCGCGAGAGATGCGACCCGGCTCGCCCGGCGCCCTCCGTCGTTACCTCTATCCACTCGGCTACTGGGACGCCGTGCACGAGACGGCGGGCACACGGGGCGTCGATCCCTTGCTCGTCGTCGCGCTCATCCGTCAGGAGAGTCTCTTCGAGACGGACGCCGTCTCCCCCGCTAACGCCCACGGCCTCATGCAGCTGCTTCCCTCCACTGCCCGCGAGCTGTCGGGCGGGGGAGCGGTTCGCCGCGCCGCGCTGCATGTCCCGCAGACGAACATCGCCCTCGGTGTCGCCCTGCTCCGCCGCCTGCTCGATCGCTACGACGGATCGCGACCAAAGGCGCTCGCTGCCTACAACGCGGGCGAGGAAGCCGTCGGCAAGTGGGACCGTCGTTACGGGGCGCGGGAGGCGGACGAGTTCGTCGAGCTGATCAGCTACCGCGAGACGCGCGACTACGTGAAGGCGGTCACCCGCAACTACCGCACCTACCGCAAGCTCTACGCGTCGAGCGCCTGCGCGACCAGCCCGGGCAGTCCGCCGAACGCGCCGTTGGACATGACGACGACCACGTCACCGGAGCGCGCCGATCCCACCAGGTAGTCGCGGATCGCCGGCACGCCGTCGACCAGCCGCGCCGGCACTCCCCGGCGCCCGAGTGCATCGATGATCCGCTCCGGTGCGAGCCGCTCCTCGGGCGGAATGGGATCGTTGGCCTTGCTGTAGACGGCGGCGAGGATCGCCTCGTCGGCCCCGGCGAGCGCCTCCGTGAACGCCTCCTGGAACACGCGGCGCCGGCTCGTGTTCGACCGCGGCTCGAAGACCGCGCGCAACCGCCGGCCCGGGTAGCGGGCGCGGAGAGCGGCCAGCGTCCCCGCGATCGCCGTCGGATGATGCGCGAAGTCGTCGATCACGGTCACCCCGCGCGCCTCACCGACGACCTCCTGCCGGCGCCGGACGCCACGGAACTCGCCCAGCGCCGCCGCTCCCTCTTCCCAGCCGACCCCGGCTTCGACGGCGAGCAGCAGGACGCCGAGCGCGTTGCGGGCGTTGATCGCCCCCGGCAGCTGGAGCGCCACGCGGCACACGGCACGACCGCGCTCCCGGATCGTGAAGCGTGTCGCGCCGTCGTCTTCCAGGTCCGCGACGCGCCAGTCGTTCTGCTCTCCGAGCCCGAAGAGCCGTGCCGGTCGGCGGCCGACGACGTCGAGGAGATGCGGGAAGTCGCCGCAGGCGACCAGCGCGCCGGCCGGGGGGAGGATGCCGAGCAGCTTCCGGAACGCGCTCTTCACGTGATCGAGGTCGCGATAGATGTCGGCGTGGTCGAACTCGATCGCGTTCAGGAGAACCGCGGCGGGCCGGTAGTGCAGGAACTTCGGCTCCTTGTCGAAGTACGCCGAGTCGTACTCGTCTCCTTCGATCACGAACCAGCGTCCCTTGCCGACGGCGAAGCTCCGGCCGAGATCGCGCGGAACGCCCCCGATGAGGAAGCCCGGATCGCGCCCGAGTCGCGCGAGCACCCAGGCGAGCATGGCCGTGGAGGTCGTCTTGCCGTGGGTACCCGCGACTACTAGGGGACTCCGCCGAGCGAGGAACATCTCCTCCATCGCCGCGGGCATCGACGTCATGCGGACGCCGCGGGCTCGCGCCGCTTCCGCCTCGGGATTGGCCCGGGTGACCGCGTTGCCGCAGACGACGAGATCCACGCCGTCGAGCCGGGCAGGGTCGTAGCCCGTGCCGACCGGGATGCCGAGGTCGGCGAGCAGCGTGCTCGCCGGCGGATAGACGTTCTCGTCGGAGCCGGTCACGGTGTGACCGCCCTCGCGCAGGAGACCCGCCAGGGCGCTCATGCCAACGCCGCATACCGCGATCAGATGTACTCTCACCGATCGAGTGCCTCCATCACCGCGTCATGCACCCGTGGACGAACGTCCCGGATGCGATCGTTGTCCCGGCTGGGATGAACACGGTTGGTCAGGAGCACGACGTGCGCATCGCGCTCGAGGTCGATCCACAGCGAGGTGCCCGTGAAGCCGAGGTGGCCGACGGCGGTCGGCGAGATGTGCCGCCCCGCGCTCGACGCCTGGGGGGAGGGCATGTCCCAGCCGAGCGCCCACGTGGATTCGCGAACCGTCCGATCGCGAGTCCAGAAGTCGCGCATGATCGCCGACGGGATGAAGGTGTCCTCGCCCCGGTAGCAGGCCTGCAGCCGTGTCACGAGCGTGTGGATGTCGGCCGCGCTCGAGAAGAGACCGGCATGGCCCGCGACGCCTCCCATCGCGTAGGCGTTCTCGTCGTCGACCTCGCCCAGCAGGAGCCGCTTCCGCGAGGGGCAGAATGCCGTCGGGGCAATCATGTCGACCACCGGCATCAGGCGGCGGGCGCGCAGCTCCGACAGATCGATGAACGACATCGCGCGCAGGCCGAGGGGACGGAACACTCGTTCCTGACACACGCGGTCGAGGGGCATGCGTGACACCAGCTCGATCGCCTCGCCGAGGAGCATGAAGCCGAGATCGCTGTAGACGGCGCGCTCACCGGTCTCGTACTCGGGACGTTCGCGATGGATCTGCTCGTACACGAACTCCTTAGCGCCCCGGCTGGCGATGAAGTTGAGGCGGCCCTGTCGCTCGACGCGAACCACCTCGCGGTGATACGGGCGCCAGCCCGCGAGCCCGGAGCAGTGCGCGAGGAGGTGCCGGAAGGTCACGTGGGTCTTCCCGTGCACGCCGAAGTTGGGAAAGAAGCGCGTCACGCGGTCGTCGAGCTGGAGCTTCCGCTCGCTCAGCAGCAACATGAAGGCGTTCACCGTGGCGAGGGGTTTGGTGAGTGAGGAGAGATCGAAGATGGTGTCGGCGTGCATCGGCGTCCGTTCGGGCTCGAGGCTGCGCGAGCCGAAGGCCGCGTGGTAGAGGATCTTCCCTCCCCGACCGATCAGGATGACCGCACCAGGGAAGGCCCCCGCCTCGATGGCCGTCTGGAGTTCGTGCTCGACGGCGGCGAAGTCCATTTCGCCTCCTAGGCGACGGCCGGCTCGAGCGCGCTGAGGCATCCGCGCTCGGTGTCGAGCATGACCTCGATGCCGAGGGGCAGCGCCAGGTTCTCGTAGCCGTCGTTGGGAGCGGCGTGGCCGGCGGGGAGTCCGAAGCCGATCGGACAGAGGAGCGTCGCGCAGCAGGCGCGCACCACCTCGAGCGGTCCCACGCCGTCCACGGGAGGACAGGTCGCCATCGTTCCGAAGACCAGGCCAGCCACCCGATCGAGCTTCCCCGATTGGATCAGCTGGGTCAGCAGTCGGTCGAGCCGATAGGGACGCTCGTGGACGTCTTCCAGGAAGAGCACGGCTCCATCCGTGTCGGGGGCGTAGGGCGTACCCAGGGTCGCGTTGAGAACCGAGAGGCAGCCGCCCAGGAGTCGACCGGTGGCACGACCAGGGCGGACGGTCTCCGGAACCTCCGCCTCCCAGAGAAAGTCCGCGTCCATGAGAACGCGTCGCA
>DATILR010000347.1:0-3956 GCA_035476275.1 Binatus sp. (SeqCode)
GGTGGACGCCTGCACTACGTGCACAATCTCCTCGGCGCGCAGGTGACGACGGTCTCGGCCGAAGTCCCGCTGCCCCTCGGCGCGACGACGGTGCGCGTGGAGTTCACGGCCACGGGCTGGTTCCAGGGAGACGTCGACCTGTTCTACGGTGACCTCCCCGTCGGCCGGGGCCACGTCGACCGCACGACGCCCGTCAGCTTCGGCGTGGCGGGCTTCACGGTCGGCTACCAGCGCGGCACGGCAGTCACGCGCGCGTACGAGGCGCCGTTCACGTTCACGCCGGGAGCCCTCGGGCGTGTCGTCATCGAGGTGGCCGGTCGTCCCTGGCGCGACCCGGCGGGCGATGCCCGCGTGGGCCTCGCTACGCAGTGAGCTCGACGGCTGGCCCCCATGATCTCGATCTTGCTGCGTCCCATGCATCGGAACCTGCGCCTGCCCGGGACCGGCCACGCTCTGCGCCACGCTGTGCGGTAGTGATGCCTCGGGGGCGTGCGGTGGCGTCTGTCCGCCGGACGCAACGTGCGAGATCGAGTCTGGATGTGCGCTGACGTCCGACTGCTGCCAGCCGTGCGGCGCGGGTGTCATCGCGCCCTGCGCGGTCTGCCTCCAGGGGCGCTGCGTGGGCGCGCCCTGAGGGCTGCAGGCAGCGCCGCGCTCCGGGCGAGGCGTCCGACCACACCCTGAGGCATCCGGGCGTCTCCCTCGCCGTGGTCAACCGAAGCCGGAGTTCGTGCGTCAATACGTTGTAGACCTGCGTCAAGGAGAAAAGGTCCATGCTGAACCTCACGACGAAGCGCATCCTCGCTGCTGGCGTCCTGACGCTCGCGGCAACCGTCACGTCGTTCGCGCTGGCCGCACAGGTTGCCGTCCCCGCCGACTCCCGTGACCACGCGGCCGCGCCGGCCGACGAGGCGAACATTCTCGCGTCTGGCGTTCGCAGCGGCCTCACGACCGGCGGGAGCACGGTGCCGCACGACGACTCCGGCGACGGGGGCGACGGAGGCGACACCGACGACGGCGGGGACGACGGCAGCGACTAGCGCCACCTCCGGTGACCGGCAGCGACATCCATCGTCGTGCGGTACGATCGGATGATCCGGCGGTCGCCTCGAGATGTTTCGACCTAGCCGCCAGGCAGCGATGCTCGCGGGCGTCATCCTCGTGTCCACGACGGCGTCCGTCTACTGGTATCGTCGACCGGCCGACCCGCAATACGTCACCGCGGAGGTAACCCGCGGACCGATCGTCCGCGCGATCACCACGACCGGCGCGGTCGACCCGGTCATCACGGTGCTGGTCGGTGCGTACGTTTCCGGGACGATCCAGAGCACCTCGTGCGACTACAACACCCAGGTGAAGGCAGGGCAGCTCTGCGCCAAGATCGACCCGCGTCCCTATCAGGTGATCGTCGATCAGGACACCGCCAACCTGGCGACGGCTAGGTCGCAGCTCGAGAAGGACCGCGCCGGTCTTGCGTACGCGAGGATCAACTACGAGCGCGACTCGCGGCTGCTCGGGCACGGCGTCGTCTCGCAGGACAGCGTGGACAGCGACAAGAGCGTTCGCGATCAGGCCGAGGCGCAGGTGAAGCTCGACGAGTCCACCATTGAGCAGCGTCAGGCGGAGTTACACGCCGCGCAGGTGAATCTCGACTACACCGACATCGTGTCGCCCGTCGATGGCACGGTCGTCGCCCGCAACGTCACGCTCGGGCAGACGGTAGCGGCGAGTTTCCAGACGCCCACCCTGTTTCTCATCGCGCAGGACCTGACGAAGATGCAGGTCGACACGAACGTCAGCGAGTCCGACGTCGGCGGCGCCAAGATCGGTCAGAAGGCGTCCTTCACCGTCGAGGCGTTTCCGGGCCGCACGTTCTGGGGCAAAGTGGCGCAGGTGCGCGAGGCGCCGATCACGGTGCAGAACGTCGTGACCTACGACGTCGTCATCAGCGTCGACAACTCGGATCTCGTGCTGCTGCCCGGGATGACCGCGAACACCCGCATCATCACCGACGAGCGCGACGACGTTCTTCGGGTGCCGGCGCGGGCCCTCCGGTACTCGCCGGAAGGTGTCGGCTCGGAGACCCAGAAGACGAAACCGGAGAGCGGGGGCTCCGGAAGCCGGAAAACCCGGTCGGAGGCCGGCTCGGTCTGGGTGCTACGCGACGGGCGGCCGGAGAAGACCCCGGTCGAACGCGGCCTGTCCGATGGCAACTTCACCGAGCTGGTGCAGGGCAAGATCGCGCCCGGCGACCTGGTCGTCGTGGACGAGGTCGTCGGGGAAGAGCGGAGCGCGAGCGCCGCCCCGGCCGGGGCCGCGCGCCCCCACTTCCACCAGTGACGGCCGATCGCACGACGGACGCCGCGGCGCCCGAGCCCATCATCGGTCTGCACGGGGTCACCAGGACCTACCACCTGGGCGACGTCGAGGTGCACGCCCTGCGCGGCGTCGATCTCGCCGTCGCGCGCGGCGAGTTCGTCGCGATCATGGGGGCCTCCGGCTCGGGCAAGTCGACGCTCATGAACATCCTCGGCTGCCTCGACCAGCCGACGAGCGGCCGGTATCTCCTCGAGGCGGTCGACGTTGCGGCGCTCGACGAGCCCGCGCTGGCGCGCATCCGGAGCCGTCGCATCGGCTTCGTGTTCCAGAACTTCAACCTGCTGGCGCGTGCGAGCGCCGTCGAGAACGTCGCCTTGCCGCTGTTCTATGCGGGCTCTCTCGCGGACGGCCCGGCGCGCGCGCGGCAGGCGCTCGAGCTCCTCGGACTCTCCCACCGGGAGCGCAGCTTCCCGAGCCAGCTCTCGGGCGGCCAGCAGCAGCGCGTCGCGATCGCGCGCGCCCTGATCAACGATCCGGCGATCCTGCTCGCGGACGAGCCGACGGGCAACCTCGACTCGGAGACCGCGAACGACATCATGAAGACCATCCAGGCGCTCAACCGCGAGCGTGGCGTGACCGTGGTCCTCGTGACGCACGAGCCGGACATGGCCGCCTTCGCCGACCGCGTGATCATGATGCGCGACGGCCACGTGGTGTCGGATCGGCGCGACGTCGCGAAGCCAACAGCGACCACCCTCGCGCGGCCCGCGGAGTCCTCCGCGGCGGCCGACGAAGGGGGACCCGCGGCCGCCGGGAGGCTCTGGCCGTTCGCGCGCATGGCGCTCGTCGCGGCCGGGCGAGCGCTCGCGCGCAACAAGCTGCGCTCGGCGTTGACGATGCTCGGGGTGTTCATCGGGGTGGCGGCCCTGGTCGCCATGGTCGCCGTGGGGCAGGGAGCCAACGCGGCGGTCGAGGCCCAGATCGCGAGCCTCGGCAGCAACCTGCTCGTCGTGCTGCCCGGTGCCACCACGAGCAGCGGTGTCCGGGCCGGCTTCGGCAGCGCGTCGACGCTCACGGTGCCGGACGCCGAGGCCATACAGAAGGAGGACTCCGCGGTCGCCGCCGTTGCCTATCTCGACCGGCAGGTCGCGCAGGTCAGCTACGGAAACCAGAACTGGAGCACGAGCATCCAGGGCGTCACGCCGAGCTACCTGGCGGTCCGGAACTGGCCCGTGGTGGCGGGACGCGGGATGTCGGCGGAGGACGAGCGCGATGCGAACCGCGTCGGTCTCGTCGGGCAGACCGTGCTGAAGAACCTGTTCGGCGCGCACCAGGATCCCGTCGACGCGACGATTCTCGTGAAGGGCGTACCCATCGAGGTGATCGGCGTGCTCGCGGCCAAGGGGCAATCCGGATTCGGACAGGATCAGGACGACGCCATCCTGATCCCGTTCACCACCGCGGAGCTGAAGGTTCTCGGCGTCGCGGCTCCGACCCAGCTGTCGTCGTCGACGAACGCGATCTTCACCCCGGGCGCGAACCCGCTCGGGCTCCAGCCGAAGCTGACGGGGTTCGTCCACAACATCTTCGTGCAGGCGCGCAGCCCCGATCTGGTGCAGACCGCGCTCCAGCAGGTC
>DATILR010000348.1:0-3118 GCA_035476275.1 Binatus sp. (SeqCode)
GCTCGACCGCGCGCTCTCGCTGGTCACCACGTGGCCCTACATGCACAAGGTCCATCACTCGCGCCTCGCCGGCGAGACGAACACGAACTACGGCAACATCGTCTCGCTCTTCGACCGGGTCTTCGGCACCTTCACGCCCTCACGGCGCGGGGTGCAGGTCGTCTACGGGCTCAATGGCTTCGATGATCCGGCGATGCAGACGACGGCCGGGCTGCTCGCCATGCCGTTCCGGGACGCACGCTCGGCGGCAGCCCTGCCGGCGTGGGCCGATGGGCGGGTCGAGGCGCGGTGACGGCGACGTCAGGACGACAGGAGGAACTTGCCGTTGCCCGCGACGACCGGTCGGTTGCGGTCGTCCTGCCACGCGACGGCGCGAACGTTGGCGATGCGGCGCCCGAGCTTGAAGATCTCCGCCCGGGCCCGGGTGGGAAGCGGGCCCGCAGACCGCAGGTAGTCGATGCTGAACGTGATCGGCTTCGGCACGGGTCCGCCGGCGTTCTCGTCGAGCAGACGGAGCAGCGCCGTGAGCTCCAGGAACGCCCCGAGCACGCCACCGTGCACCGCGGGAAGCGCGGCGTTGCCGACGATCTCCTGCCGGAACGGCAGCACGCACTCGAGGACGCCGTCGGTGCGTTCCACCTCGACGCCGAGGAAGCGCGCGTACGGGATGATGTCGAGGGTCCGGTTCATCGCTTGCCGCGGATGAGACGTTCGAACGAGTTGTCGCTGCGGTTCGCCCCGAGCATGAACGTTCCGAGGGCGCTGGCGAAGGGATCGCTCGCGGTCCGCTCCCACGCCACGGCGCGAACGAAGGCGACGTTGCGCGTCAGCCGATAGCAATCGGCGCGCGCGTGGAGCTCGAGGTCGGGCTCGGCGGCCCGCAGGTAGTCGACCCGGAGGTCGATGGTGGCGATTGCCGTCAGCTCCTCCACCGCGCAGGCGACGGCGAGCCCGGACGCGTGGTCGATCAGCGTGGTGATCGCCCCGCCGAAGATCACCCGCCGCCGCGGATCGCCGATCAACTCTTCGCGGAAGGGCAGGGCGCACACGCCGAATGCCGGCCCGGTCTCCACGACGCGGATGCCGAGATGCGCGGCGTGCGGTGTGTGGCTGACCATTCCCTCCTGCCCGGGTCCGAAGAGCGACTGCAGCGCGTAGCGCCGGGGCGGCGTCGACGACGGATCGGTCGGCATGGTCACGAGACCAGCGCGGCGACGACGACGTCCGACAGACGCGAGAGCCGCTCGACGTGGTGGCTGTCCTCCATGAGGCCGGTCGAGAGGAACGAGAACGTGAGGTCCCGGACCGGATCGATCCAGAACCCGGTCGAGCCGGCGCCCAGGCCGCCGAAGGTGCGCGGGGTCGAGAGGTTGCCGAACGGTCCCGGGATGATCGCCTCGCCGCGGACGAAGAAGCCGAGCCCGATCGAGGCCGGGAACGGCGCCCAGCCGCGCAGCTGGATCGTGTAGTCGAGGAGGGAGTTCGGTCGATCGCCGGTATGGTTCCGCGTGGCGAGGTCGATCATCGCCGGGGAGAGTATCCGGTGGCCGTCGAGCTCACCGCCGCGGCGGAGCATCTCGGCGAAGCGGGCGAGGTCGTCGATGGTGGTGAGGTAGCCCCCGGCCGGGATCTCGGCGCCCGGCAGCGTGATGAGCAGGCCGATCCCCGAGATCTCCTGGGGCCCGAAGAGCCCGGGCTCCGTGAAGCGCGCCACGACCGGGCACAGGCGACGCGAGAGGTCGTCGCGCGGACCGAGGCTCGTGTCCTTCATGCCGAGCGGCCGGAAGAGGTCTTCCTCGAGAATGCGCGCGAAGCTCCGCCGCGACCCCTCGGCGCGCCGGACCATCTCCGCCATGACCGCGTGCGCGACCGCGATCGAGTAGGTGACGCGCTCGCCCGGGACCGATTCCGGGCCCGTGGTGCAGGCCCAGGCGACCAGCCGCTCGATGCTGGCGAGCTCGTCGGGGGCGAGGTCCGGGACACGCGACACGATGCCGCTGGTGTGGGTGAGCAGGTGGAAGAGCGTCATCCGGTCCTTGCCGCGGCCGGCGAACTCGGGGATGAGCTCGGTGACGGGCATCATGAGCCGCAGGTCACCGCGCTCGATGCGGTTGAGGACGATCGCGCTCGTGAACTGCTTCCCCGAGGACATCGTGACGAAGACGGCGTCGTCCGCGAGCCGGCGTCCGCTGGCGCGGTCGGCGAAGCCGCGGTGGGTGCGGAGGGCCACCTGGCCGTGGCGGGTCACGCAGATCGCGGCGCCGTCGTAGCGTTCGGCGGCGATGTCGGCGTCGATCACGGCCGTCACGCGCGCGAGCCGTTCGGGATCGAATCCGAGCTCCCCGGGATCGGCCGCTTGCATGGGGCGGCTGTAGCACGGTGGCGTGCGGGGCGGGAAGGGCGCGGTGTGGCCGTGGTTGCGGTAGGCCTGAGGGATCGTCGATCCCGCGGTTCCCGCTCACGAGCCGACACGTCGCGCGATGCGGCGATCCGGCACGATCCACATGACGGCGACGAGCGCATAGATCAGGTCCGCGAGCCGCAGCGATACGAAGGCGAGCGCGATCGCCGCGACATACCCGATCAGCGACACCAGGCCCTTGCGGTCCCTGCCGACCGCCTCGGCGAGCACCGACTGCGGGCCGTTCTCGCGCACCATCTGTCGCTCCATCACGAGGTAGGCCACACCGGCCATCAGCAGTACGATGCCGTAGGCCGCCGCCGGCAACGGAGCGTCGCGGTACTCGCCCACCCAGGAGGTCACGAAGGGGATGAGCGAGAGCCAGAACAGGAAGTGCATGTTGGCCCACATGATCGCGCCGTTGATGCGGTCGCACGCGTGCAGCAGATGGTGATGGTTGTTCCAGTAGATGGCGACGTAGACGAAGCTCAGCACGTAGCTGGCGAGCACCGGCAGCAGGTTCCGCAGCGCGGCCAGGTCGGTGCCGTGCGGCACCTTCAGCTCGAGCACCATGATCGTGATGATGACCGCGATCACCCCGTCGCTGAACGCCTCCATCCGTCCGGTGCCCATGTCTGCCTCGATCAGTCGGCTGACGCGTCCGGCAGCGCGCCCCACGACGGCAGGGGAGCGCCGTCGACGAGGGCGTCGGCGATC
>DATILR010000349.1:0-10815 GCA_035476275.1 Binatus sp. (SeqCode)
GCCGAGAACGATGGCGAACGGCTCCTGACCTGCTGCCAACTCCTTTCGGCGCGTCTCGCTGGCGAGCGTGTCGCGGCTCCGAACGCCAGATACGAAGCGACGGTTCCCCTCTCGCAGGCGTTCGAGTGCTTCTCGTGCTGAAAGCATCTTCATCCTAGTCCGGCTAACGATCGCGTTCAGGGGCGCGCGGAAGCGATGTCGCAGCGGCGCTCGACGACGCTGATAGTCCGCGCGTCCCCTGCAACGCGCTGTTGGGCGATATCATTTGCATGCGGTCCCCAAAACCCCAGGAAATATCTTTACGGCCGAGACCATCCTATAACCGAGGGTTTGCAGGTGTTGGAGAACAGCCGCCAGCTCCTCGTGGGTGAGCACGACGGGGAGACGCGCCGGTCGCTTGGCGCGCACGAGATCGTCGAGCCACGGCAGCTCGGTCCCGAGTACGCGCCGATAGAGGAAGAGTAGCGCGCAGAGCGCCTGATTCTGCGTGCACGCGGCCACGCGTCCCTCTGCCGCCAGACTCGAGAGGAATGCCGTCACCTCCGGCGCGGCCATCTCGGCGGGGTGACGCTTGCGATGGAACCGGATGAACCTGCGGATCCAGAAGACATACGCCTTCTCGGTCCGTGGGCTCAGATGTCGCGTGCGGATCGCGATGCGGACACGGTCGAGGAGCTTCGGCGCCGGACGATACGGGGCGCGCGCTTCGGCGACATGCGGGAAGGACCGAGCGAGGCCACGCTCGAACATGCGAGGACGGTGACCATAGCGCTCGTCCACATCCGAGTCGAGACTCGCCGGGTCATCTCACCCCGGATGCATTCCATCACCTCCGGCGGAACCGCAAAAGCCGTGGTTGGCGCCGGCTGGCGAACGTGCGAAGCGAAACGATCCGGGTTCTCTTCGTTCGCCGCGATCGCGAACCTGGCGACGCCCTAGACTTCTCGGTCAGACGTGCGGGTCGATTCCCGACCCGATTCTTCCGAGATGGCTCCAGGCGGCGACGTCGGCGGGCGCCAGGGCGGCGACGCGCGCCTCGTATTCCGCCTCCAGCTGATCATCCATCCGTTCGCGCCATTCGCCGAAAGCGCCTGAGCGGAAGAAGGCGGTCGTATCCTTCCAGTTCTCGCGCGAGGACTCCGGGGCGAGCTCCCGCGCCCTCGCTCGCATCCGGTCGAGGCCCGCTTCGCGCGCGAGCTCGGACGCCCGCCCGGCGGTGAGGGGGATGCCGAGCGCGGCCGCCAGCCGCCGCATCTCCCCGGTCAGGTCCGTCGTCAAGTCCGCGTAGTGAACCATCACCACGCTGCCATCGCGTCGATGTCGCCAGGCCGTCTGCATGTGGTGCAGCACCCCGGCGAGGGTCGGGGGCCCGAAGAGGGAGTCGGAGCGCACGAACTCGCGGAACCGCTCCACCGGATCGGCGATGACGGGTGGCGGCGGTCCGAATTCCTCCAGGCCGTCCGTCCCCATCGCCTGCCTGCGCAGCTCGAGGAAGTGCGCGTAGTCCATGTTCTCGCGGTGATGCTCGAACGACACGGCTACGTCGCGCGGATCCCGCCCGACGACGACGTAGGTAACCTCTTTCCGGATCGGGATGCCGTCGAGCGGGGTGTGGGTCTTGATGAAGCGGCGATGCGACTGCGCGGCGAGCTTGGCGCCGACGCGGTCGATGGGCTGATTGCACATGTCGACCCACGGGGAGAGCTCGTCCAGCGGCGCCGGGAAATCCGGGCCGTCGAAGATCAGCAGGGCGCAGAGCATCTGGACCCAGGTGGTCCCGCACTTCGCCGGCGTGCTGATCACGATGTCGCCGGCCCGGAACTCGAAGCCGTCCCAGCGAGCACTGTCCGCGAGGAGCGACCGGTAGCGCACGATGGGACGATGGCACGCAGGCTGGACGCTGTCGAGAAGAGTCCCTGAATGGGACGAAATACGCGCCGCGCATCGCGCTCGATAGCAGGCGCTCCGGAGAGAGGGCGTAGGGAATCAGCGGGTGCGCTGGGGCGCGGCCGATGAGACGGGTGCCCGGACGCCTGCGGCCGCTTGACGCGGACGTGGCCCGGGGCGATGTGATCGGCCCATGCGCCCACAGCTCGCTGCGCTCCTCCTGCTCTTCACCGTCGCGCCACGCGCCGAGGCGATCTGTACCGCCAACGCCAGCCCGACCGTCGCCTGCAAGGTCAAGGTGTCGAAGAAACCCAAAGTGCGCATCACGCGCGACGACTACGGTGTCCCGCACCTGAAGGCGCGGTCGCTCTACGACGTCGGCTACGGCATCGGGCAGGCGCAGGCCCAGGACCGGCTCTTCCAGATGGAGCTGGTGCGCAAGTCGGCGACCGGCAACGTCGCGGAGCTCTTCGGTGTCGACTTCCTCTCCGACGACGAGGACGCCCGTCGGCAATTCTATTCCGACGACGAGCTGCAATACTTTGCCACCACGGTCTCGTGCCCGGTCCAGACCCTCGTGCAGGGCTTCGTCGACGGGGTGAATGCGTACGTCGACGCGATCTACGCCGACACGACCCTCAAGGACGTCCCGCACGAGTTCTTCTTCGTACCGACGGCGATCCGGCTCCAGGGCAACAACACGATCCCTACCGGAGTGCGCTACACGGTCGAGACGATCGGCGGCACCGAGGTCTACAAGCCGGATAAGTGGCGCACGACTGACGTCGCGGCGATCGCGGTCCTGCTCGCCGGCCGTTTCGGGAGCGGCGGAGGGCGCCAGCTCCGTCAGGCGGCGCTCCTCAACTACCTGTCGACGAAGCTCGCGGACGCCACCGCCGCGCGGCAGGTCTTCGAGGACGTTCGCTGGGTGAGCGATCCGAACGCGCCGACGACCGTTCCGAAGAGCGGCGCCATCAACAAGGTGAAGGGCGGCAAGACGCCGGTGCCGATCGCGGACGCGCGCCCCGCGGCGAGCCCGCTGCCCTTCACCCGCCTCCTCGCGCTGCTGGCGCCGCCCGCGCTCGCCGACGTGCCGCCCGATCCGTACCGGGCGCAGCACGACTTCCTCCGCACGCTGGCCCCCTCGACCGTGCTCCGGGGGCTCCGCGCGGCCAACCGGATGGAGCGCGAGGCGAGGGATCTCAATCGCCGGTTCGGGGTCTTCATCCGATCGGGCAGCAACGCCTGGCTCGTGTCGCCGGGACGGAGCCAGACGAAGAAGGCGCTCCTCTGGGGCGGACCCCAGGAGGGATTCGACAATCCGAACATCGACCTCGAGATGTACATCAACTCGAAGCCGATGCGCGCGGGCGGCATGATGATCGCCGGCGTGCCCGGCGTGCTGATCGGGCAGACCAGCCGGTTTGCCTTCACGACCACCTCGGGGGAGATCGACAACTCGACCCTCTACGTCGAGACGCTGCAGAGTCCGGCCGCGCCCGAGCCGCAGGCGGCCGATGCGCAGTACCAGTTTCTCCTGAACGGCAGCTACACGCCCATGGACCGGCGCACGGAGACCTTCCACTACGCGGGCGAGGACTCGTCCAAGCCCGCCGCCTACGCGCCGGCCGGCCCGGCGGCGAACGACGGCCCGTTGCTCTTCAACATCTTCCGCGTGAACGACTGCGATGCCGCGCACTTCCACGGCTTCGTGATGGAGTTCGACCTCGCCGCGAGCCCGCCGCGCGCCTTCACCTACAAGACGGCCTACTGGAAGAACGAGTCGTCGACCGTGCAGGGATTCATCGAGTACGGGCTCGACAGGGATTTCGACGATTTCCAGGCGTCCGTCCACAAGGTCGTGTCGCTCCACAACTTCTTCTTCGCCGATCAGAAGGGGAACATCGCGTACTGGAGCGCGGGGGCGCGGCCCGTCTTCCCGGACGGCTTCGACGACCGCCTGCCCGCCGAGGGCACGGGTGCGCAGGAGTGGGGCACGTATCCGGACGGCTCCCGCTACGTGCCCTTCTCGAAGTCCCTGCTCTCGGTCAACCCGACGCAGGGCTGGCTCACGAACTGGAACACCAAGCCCGCCGACAAACCGTACGTCTTCGAGGGCAACAGCCACGACGAGCACTGGGGCGAGGTGTACCGCTCGCAGCGGATGGAGTTCCTCCTGCAGAGCAACGCGACCATGTCGCTCCAGGATGTCGAGGAGATCGAGCGCGACGTCGGTACGATGGACGGCTCGACGGACACCATCCGCGCCGCCGCCCCGGCGCTCGTGCCGTTCATCCAGCAGGCGTACGCCAACCTGCAAACGGCGCACGATCCGCTGGTCGACCCGGCGACGCATCCGTCGCTCGCGCAGGTCATGCAGATCCTGGGTGACTGGAACGCGTACCTCGCCGACACCTCCCAGATCTTCGCGAACGGGCACTACAACCCTGCCTACAATCCGTCGCGCGGGCAGCCGGGCATGTCGATCTTCTTCCAGTGGTGGTACGCCCTCAAGCAGAACCTGTGGGGTGGCGGGATGCCGGGGGCGGCCTACGTCGGCACGGTGGACTTCGCCGACGGGGCGATCGATGGCAACGACTACCTCGGCGAGACGACGTACAACATGCTGCTCCACCTGCTGCGGGGCGCCGCCGCGGGCGTTCCCCAGCAGTACGCCGGTGATTACTTCGGCGGCCACCGGGACCAGATCCTCGTCGAGAGCATGAACGACGCGATCGGGTTGCTCGGGGGGACGGGCCCGCTCCCCGAGCTCGGTTTCGGGACGTGCGCGGGCACGTCGGACGCGGTGCACGGCTTCGGCACCGCCGATCCGACCCGGTGGGGCTGGCAGCCGCCGCAGGACCTCGACTTCGACTGCCTGGACGATTTCGCCAACAATCTCCTCGCGCTCGGCACGATGCCGACGAGCTTCGGGAAGGCGCCGTCCGAGAATCGCAGCACGTACATGCAGGCGCTCGAGCTCGCGCGGCCGATCCACGGGGAGAACGTCATCGCCCCGGGACAGTCGGGCTACATCAAGCACCTCGGCCCGCTCATGGGGGAGGCCGACGCGCACATGGGCGACCAGGCGGTGTTGTTCCGGACGTTCGCGTACAAGCCGATGCGGCTGAACGCGAAGTGAGGGGTCAGGACGGGGCCAGTCCCGATGATATCTCGCGCGAGGATAGATAGATGCTGCGGTAGGGTAGGGTGCGGGCGCCGCGACCTCAGTCGCAAGCTGCGGCGTCCCGCACAGCGTGCGTCATCATCAATTGCGTCGCTGTCCTACGTCAATGAACGCGCGCATGGCACTCGACGCGCGCGCTTCTATGGCCGCTGCACGTCGGAGGGACGCCGTGAGCGCGCCGCAGCTTCGTGATTCCCTTGATCTTCGCAGGTACTGATTGAAGCGCCCTCCGTGAAGGCACCGCAGGCGCTCGCGGCATCGGGTGCTGGAACATATATCCAGGTGTGGCATCCGGGTTGCACACCAGGCTACGCGCGCGAGCGCTTGCCGGCTCGGCTGGCTCGTCGATGGGCAGCGGAGCAGGAGGCTCACGGGAACTACAGGAGGAGCAATGCCGAACGCCATGGAGTACTCACTTTTCGAGGAACGCTCACGGGCGGAGGTCGATGCCTTTGAGCCCGCGCGCGAAGATCGCGTCGAAGAAGGTACCACGACAGATTCCGGGATGCTGCGGAGAGCCGTCTCCCTTGCCAGGCACGCCCTCTCCCAGGCGCGGAGCACCACGCAACGGGTCCAGGCGGAAGCCGAGCGGCTCGTACAGGCCGTTAGACGCCGGACTCCCTGGTCCGACGCGGGGCTCCAAACCGAGGCGGGAAGGCTGCTAGGGAAGCTCGAGGATCGCGTGGTCCGCCTCCGCAAGGACTTCCAGGAACTCGAGCGGATTCACCACGTCCTGAACGTTGGCACCGCGCCCCTGCAGGAGGTTCAGGATCTCCAGCGCCGCATTGGCGACATGGAGAAGCGACTCGGCGACGCGCGCAGCCAGGCCACGCAGAAGAAGTGAGCCGCATCGCCTGACGTCCTCCCAGCGCGGCGGGGCGGAACCAGTGCTGGCCCGCCGACCCAAAGGGGTGCCGCTACCTCAGTTGAGCTGGTAGGTCACACGCAGCTGGAACTGGTCGCGATCGCGGAACGTGGCCAGCCCGGTGCGGCGCGACCCCGCCACGGCGAGGAAGTTCGGACTGAAGAGGATGTTGTCCGTCAGCCGGTAGACCGCCCCCGCCTGGAAGCCGAAGATGCCGCTCGGATCCAGGATGGTCACGACGCGCGGCTCGAGCTTGCCGTGCAGGTAGTCCGTCTGGAGGGCGATCTGGAAGAAGTGCTCGATCACCTTCTGGTCTTCCCAGTTGGAATCGGGCTGCTGCTGGCCGAGGGGGCCGACCACCAGTTTTCCGGGTTTCACCAGCGGGTTCCGGAAGTTGAGCCGCGAGCTCGCGCTCACGTTCCACTGGCCGTTCCATGACCCGACCAGGACGAACGAGTTGGTGGGATTGAGAGGCCGGAAGAAGAAGAAGCGATCGTAGCCGAGCGTCCAGCGGAGGTAGTCCGCCTGGGGGATGTGGTTGACCACCCCGGTGGTTGGAACCTGCGCCTGGGGGTTCAGGTTCACGTGGGGAATGAACGAATCCTCGTTGAGGAAGTACTCCGCCTCCGAGCGGATGATTCCGCCCACCATCGGGCTGTACCAGGTGCCGGCGATGCCGAAGACCGACTCGAGGCGCCGGAAGAGCTCGGTGACGGCCGGGCGCGCGAAGGTGCACTGCCGACCCGACGGGGTGTGGCCGATGCCGGTGCCGCCCGCCCCGAGGCCGTTGCAGACGGGGACCCGATTGCCGCGATCGTCGATGAGCGTCTTCTTGCTGGTGAGCTCGAGGAAGCTCGGGCTGGTGATCAGCGGCGTTGGCTGCTCGGGATAGGTGCGGAAGAACCACGTGCTCACCGTGTAGTCCCGGGCCACGACGGCACCTAGGCGCCCGCCGTAGCGGCTCTCACTCCAGCTGGATCTCGGCAGGCGATCGACGATCGAGACGTGCCCGCCGACCGGGTTGAGGAGTGCGGCCTGCTGCAGCTGCGGATCCTCCGTCGGCTGGGCCGCCGCGTACGGCGTCCCGAACCACGTCGGGTTGACCGGCACCGTGTTCTCGATCGTTCCGGGCACCAGGTAGATATCGGTGAACAGACCAGAGAGGAACCGCCAGCTCTCGACCAGCTTGATGGTGCTGCGAAGGGTCCAGAGTGGCATGCGGGCCTCGTCCACGTCCTGGAAGAAGCCGGGCGCGCCCACCCGCAGGTCGAACGGGTTCGAGATGTCGAGCAGCGCGATCGTGTCCGACTCGCCCCACGAGATCGCCTGCCTCCCCACTCGGAAGAAGAAACGATCCTTGGCGTAGTCGAGGTAGAGCTCGTTGATGCGGTTGTCGTGTCCCAGGATCGAGCGGACGTTCTTCGAATGGTCCTGGAAGACGAAGCTCTTCCTCGTGTCGTCGGTCTCCGCCAGGCGGACCCGCTGCGCGCGCAGCGCGGCGGCCCACTCGGGATTGGTGTAGTCGAAGACCCCGTCGTAGTATCCCCACCAGGCAAAGCGGAACTTGAGGTCGTCCGGGGTGAGAAAGGACAACCCCGGGGCGCCGTTCATCCATCCGATGTAGGGGGTGAGCTTGGCGTCGAGCTCCGGGTTCCAGAACGTCCGCTCCTGGCCGACATTGCCGGAGCTGAACTGGAGACATGCCGGGGTCACCACCGTCTTCCCCGTGTTCGGGTCGATCACCCGGCAGTTCTCCTGCTCGGCGGCATTCTCGGTCAGGATCGCGACCTGGTTGTAGATGCGTCCCCTGACGTCGAAGTTCCCGTCCTTGTCGAGGAAGTACGCCTGCACCGAGTCGGCCCCGAGAAGCGTCGCCAGGCCGAGCGCCAGCCAGACCGTCCGAGGTCGCATCGGTCGGCCCTAAACCGGACCGCCTGCCAGGTGTCAAGTATCTAGCAGCCTTGGAGTCTGGTCCTCCCCCTTCTCGGAAGCGAACTTCACCCATAATCTTCACGAGAGGGGGCGCTGTACGATGATGCGGTCTAGCGCACCGCGTCGACGCGCGCGCGGATCTCACGGGCCAGCGCGCCGATCTCCTCGGGCTCGGCATTCCGCCGCCGCATTTCGATCGTTCCGTCGAGCAGATCGCGGCCGCCTCGACACTCCAAGTGGGTGATGGCTCGGCAGAGTCTGCGGCGAGTGCCAGGGGCGGTGTCCCTTGAGAGTCAACGCGTTCTCGTTCAATCTGAATCCTTGGGATGAGGCCGTGCGGCGGGCGCGGTCGGGCGGTTGATGATGCGGAAGACCGAGCTCAGCGTGGGGCTCACCCCCATTCCCGAGCGGTATCTCGACGAAGCCAAGCGCCCGGGCGCCGAGCTCATCGTGCAGCAGCGGCTGCCCGCCAAGCTGCTCCAGGTGGCCACGGACAATCGCCTGGTGGGCCTGGTGAAGGAAGCCTACGGTTACGTCACCGACTCCAGGGTGCCCAACCGGTACAAGCTCCTCGCGATCGCGGCGCTCCTCTACTTCATCAACCCCTTCGATGCGATTCCCGACTGGATTCCGGGGGCTGGGTACATCGACGACGCCGGCGCGCTCGCCGCACTCGTCATGTCGATCCGGAAGATCATCGACGCGGCCAAGGACGCGACCAACGAGGTAGTGTCCCACGCCATCTCGGAAGCGCAAGAGACCTGGGCGCGACGGGGGGTCAGCCAGGTCTGTCTGGCGCTCTGGGCGTCCACCATCGCGGCCTGCATCGGGCTGATCTACTACGGGGCTCGGGTCACCGTGTTCGATGCCGCGTCGCCCCGAGCCATGTCCGACCCGTTCGTCTGGGGCTGCCTGATGACCGGGGCCTGCGGCTTCGGCTACAACCTGCTCTTCGCGCGCCGCGTCTGGTCGCGGTACGCCCAGGTGCCAACCGAGATCAAAGAACGGTTGTCGTACGCCATCGTCTCGGTCGCCGACTGGCGCCAGGTCGTCGTGCTCGCCCTTCCGGTGATCGCCCTGCTGATGATCATCGGCCTCAGGGCGGCCCTCGCCCTGCGCGGCTGAGCGGCCGCGCCCGGCCGTCGAGCGCCGTGGCTTGACAGGATCGGTGTTCCCTGCGCCTTGCCTCGACTCAGGAGCGCGCGCGGGTGGACTACGATTTCAGCCGTCTCGGCGATGCCCGGATCTTCGTCGACCGGACGGCGTACGCCGACCTCGACGCCTGGCACGCCGCCGCCGTGCGGCTCCGCAAGCGCGATCCGCTGCCCAGGGTCGAAGTCGAGGGCTACGTCCCTTTCCGCGCGGTCACGCTCCATGCGCACGTCGCCGAGGTGGAGCGGAACCACACGCTCTTCTGGAACACGAGGGACGCGGTGCTCCTGCCGCAATCGCGGGTCGAGCAGGAGCGACAGCTCGGGATGGACATCAAGACCCTGATCCACATGGACGGGAGCGAGCACCGCGGCTATCGCCAGGTGACCAACGACTGGTTCAAGCCGGCGAATCTCCGCCAACAGATCGGGGCCCGGCTGCCCGTCTTGGCCCGCCGGTTCGTCGACCGCATGCTCGCGCACGACGGGGAATGCGACTTCGTGCGCGACATCGCCCTCTACTATCCGCTGCACGTGATCATGAGCATCCTCGGCGTGCCCGAGACGGACGAGCCGCGCATGCTCGAGCTCACCCAGAACGTCTTCGGCGGCGAGGATCCGGACATCGTGGGCGAGCGGGCGGAAGATCCGGTCCAGGTCTTCATGCAGGCCCTCCAGGAGATGGCCATCTACTTCCAGCGGATCACCGACGATCGGCGCGCGCGACCCACCGCGGACATCGCCTCGACGATCGCCAACGGCACTATCGATGGCCAGCCGCTGGGAGAGCTCGAGACGGCCGGCTACTACACGATCATCGCGACGGCAGGGCATGACACGACGTCGAGCTCACTCGCGGGCGGACTCGAGGCGCTCCTCCGCCATCCCGATCAGCTGCGGGCGCTGCAGGACGACCCATCGCGGATCCCGAACGCGGTGAACGAGATCATCCGCTGGGTCACCCCCGTCCGCCACTTCATGCGGCAGGCGCAGGGCGACTACCGGCTGGGCGACGTGTCCTTGCGCGCCGGTGACTGGCTGCTCCTCTCCTATCTCTCCGCGAACCGCGACGACGCCGTCTTTCCCGATCCGTTCCGGTTCGACATCGACCGGCGGAATGCGGACGAGCACCTGGCGTTCGGCATCGGCGTCCACTTCTGCCTGGGTGCCCACCTCGCGCGCATGGAGCTCGAGGCCTTCCTCCGCGAGCTGCTGCCCCGCCTGGAGCACGCCGAGCTGGCGGGGCAGGCCGAGTCGATGGCGACCACGTTCGTGGGCGGTCCGAAGCGCCTGCCGATCCGCTACCGGATCCGTCCCGCCGCTCGTTGAAGCACGAGCCCTCCTGGCGCGGGCTGCCCGCTCGTGAGAGGTTCTGCCGCCATGTGGCGACGCCTGCTCATGGCGCTCGGGATCGGGATCGTCATCCTCGGCGTCTGGTTCGTCTGGCTGCTCAACGCGGTGGGGCAGTTCAAGACGCTCCGGCCGCACTTCGACGGCACCTGCACGGCCATCCCGGGTGTCGTCGGTGCGGAGGACATCACCATCCACCCGCGCACCGGGGTCGCCTACCTCTCGGCGTGCGACCGGCTCGGCCTGATTCCCGCCGACCAGCGGAAGGGGGCGATCTACGCCTACGACCTGACCGCGCCGGCGGCGCGGCCGGTCGATCTCACCCCCGATGCCACGCTCGACTTCTGTCCCCACGGCATCAGCCTGCACGTCGCTGCCGACTGGACGAGCATGCTCTTCGCCATCAATCACGCCGGCGGTCGCCAGGCGATCGAGGCGTACGA
>DATILR010000350.1:0-6673 GCA_035476275.1 Binatus sp. (SeqCode)
CGAGGCGCGTCGTGACGATCCGCAACGGGGTGGACATGGAGCGCTTCGCCGGCGCGCTCGACGTGGCCAGCCTGCGCCGCTCGCTCCGCCTGGCGGTCGACGACCAGGTGGCGGCCGTGGTGGCGCGGCTCGAGCCGCAGAAGGGGCACGCGGTCGTGCTCGAGGCGGCGGCCCAGCTGCGCGACCGGTTCCCGCGCCTCCGCTACCTGTTCGTGGGCGGGGGCAGCGCCGAGACGGCCATCCGCGCCGAGGTGGCGCGCCGGGGCCTCGAGGACCGCGTGCTGTTCACCGGCTTCCGCACCGACAGTGCCGACCTGCTCCGCGCGGCCGACTTCTCGATCCTGGTGTCGACCAAGGAAGGGCTTTCCAACACGCTCCTCGAGTCACTGGCCGCCGGCCGGCCGGTGATTGCCTCGCGGGTCGGCGGCAACGCCGAGGTGGTGTCGGGCGACGTGGGTCTCCTCGTGCCGCCCCAGGATCCGGCCGCGCTCGCTCAGGCGATCGCCCAGCTGGCGAACGATCCGACCGCCGCGGCCCGCATGGGGGAGCGCGGCCGCGAGCGCGCCGCCCAGGAGTTCTCCGTCCCCCGCATGACCGCCGAGACCGCCGCCCTCTACGAGGAACTCGGTCGCGCCCGCCGGCTGACCGCGACCCTCGAGTGTAACGCCCCCTCCTGAAACGCACATGCGACGCATCGGTTTCATCGTCTCGGAGTTTCCGAGGCCGGTCGACGCCTACCTGCTCCGCGAGCTGCTCGCGCTCGTGGAGGCGGGGCTCGACGTCCGCATCTACAGCCTCCGGCATCCGAGCGGCGCCGCCGCGCCGCGCGCCGCGGGCGCGCTCCTCGGCCACACCACGTATCCGCCGCGACTCGTCGCGCGAGGGATGCGGGCAGCCCACGCGTCGTGGCTGCGCACCGCCCCGCGCCGCTATCGCGAGGCCCTCGCGGCCACGGTGCGCGGTCACGCGGCGAGCCCGCGTCTCCTCACCAAGGTGCTCGCCGTGTGGCCCCAGACCATCTACTTCGCCGAGCAGGCGCAGCGTGACGGCATCGAGCACCTGCACGCCAACTGGGCCACGTACCCGGCCGCTGCCGCCGCCGCGATCTCGCATCTGACCGGTCTCCCCTGGAGCTTCGGGGGCCACGCCTCCGACATCTACATCGACGCCACCAATCTCCCGGCCAAGCTCCGCAGCGCGCACTTCGTGACCACCTGCACGGAAGAGAGCCGACGCTACCTTCTCGGGCTCGTCCCCGACGTCGACCCCGCGCGCGTGCACACCGTCTACCACGGCATCGATCTGTCGCGCCCCGCGCCCGAGCGGGCCGAGCTGCCCGGGTTGACCATCCTCGCCGTCGGCACGCTCCGCGACTGCAAGGGATTCGACACCCTGCTGCGCGCCGCCGCGCGCGTGCGCACCCAGGGCACGCCGGTGCGGCTCATCATCGTCGGCGACGGTGAGGAGCGGCCGCGCCTCGAGCGGCTGGCGCGGCGGCTCGGGATCGCCGGTCGCGTCGCATTCACCGGCTACGTGCCACACGAGGAGCTCGCCCGCTTCTATTCGGTGGCCACGCTGCTCGTGCATCCCGCCCGCCGGGCGAACCACTTCGGCATTCCGAACGTGATCCTCGAGGCCGCAGCGGCCCGCCTCCCGGTCGTGTGCAGCCCGCTGCCCGCCCTGAGCGAGCTGCTCGAGGACGGCAAGAACGGCGTCTACGTGCCCGAGGCGAACGTCGAGGGGTTGGCAGCGACGCTGACGGCGCTGGCCGCGGACCCGGCGCGGCGCCGGCGGCTCGCGGAGGAGGGGTTCCGCCGCCTGAGCGAGCAGTTCGACATCACGCGCACCGCCGTCCGCTTCGCCGAGCTCTTCCTGGGTGATGCGGCGCCGTCCGCGGCCCGAGAGGCGATCGGCTGATGTTTCTCACCCCTGGTTCACGGGCCCGACGCGTGCTCCGCAGCGCGCTCGGGGCCGGGCTCACCGCCGCCCTCCGGGTGACGGGCGCGGACCGCGCCCAGGCCGGCGCCCGCATCCTCTACTACCACCGGATCGACGAGGAGCTGCACCGTTCGTGCGTCACGCCGCGCGCCTTCCGCGAGCAGATGCAGTACCTGCGCAACAGCAGCTACCGGATCGTCCCGCTGGGCGCGCTCCTGCGCGCCTTCGAGGCGGGCGAGGAGTTCGCGCCGCGCACGGTGGCGGTGACCTTCGACGACGGGTTCGCGGACAACTACGTGAACGCCTATCCCGTGCTGGTCGAGCTCGGCATTCCCGCCACGGTCTTCGTCACGACGGCGGCGCTGGGCAGCACGCTGAGTGTGCTGCGGGGGCGGCCGGGGGCGTTGCCGGCGCTCACCTGGGATCAGGTGCGCGAGATGCTGCGCGGCCCGGTCACGGTCGGGTCACACACCTTGACCCACCCGCGCCTCACCCAGATCCCGGGCGAGGCGCTGCGCCGCGAGCTGGTGCGGTCGCGTGACGTGATCGCCGCGGAGACGGGCGTCGAGACCGAGCTCTTCTGCTACCCGCACGGCGACATGAACGCGCGCGTGCGCGACGCGGTCCGGCTGGCCGGGTACCGCCTCGCCTGCTCCACGTATCCCGGTCCGGTCAGCCTGGCGAGCGATCCGCTCGCCGTGCCGCGCACGTTCATCGCCCGCGACGACACCCTCGCGGACTTCGCCCGCAAGCTCTCGGGTGCGTACGACTACCTTCACCGTGGCGTGCAGTTCCTGCGTCGTTGGCGCGTCCCAGCCGCTGCTTGAATCGAGGAGAGACCCCATGTGTGGAATTGCCGGACAGCTCAATCTTGATGGGCGCAACGTCAGCCCCGCGGCCCGTGCCAGCGCGGCGGCGATGTGCGACGCGCTCTATCACCGCGGACCGGATGAGGGGGGCCTGATTGCCTCCGGGCCGCTCGTCATGGGGATGCGGCGCCTCGCCATCATCGACCTGGCCGGCGGGAAGCAGCCGATCAGCAACGAGGACGGCTCGGTGAGCGTCGTCTGCAACGGCGAGATCTACAACTACCGGGAGCTGGCCGCCCGGCTCCGCGCACGCGGGCATCTCTTCCGGACGGGCAGCGACGTCGAGGTGCTGGTCCACCTCTACGAGGAACACGGCGTCGACTTCGTCCGCTACCTGCGCGGGATGTTCGCCTTCGCCCTGTGGGATCAGCGTGCCCGCCGGCTGGTGCTCGGGCGTGACCGCCTCGGCATCAAGCCGCTCCACTTCGCCGTCGACGGCCGGCGGCTGATGTTCGCGTCGGAGCTGAAGGGTCTGCTGGCGGGCGGCATGCGGCGCGAGCTCAACTTCGAGGCGCTGCACCACTACCTGACACTCAGCTACGTCCCGGCGCCGCACACGATCTATGCCGGGATGCAGAAGCTCCTCCCCGGGCACATCCTGGTGGCCGAGGCGGGCCGGGTGCGTCTCGAGCGCTACTGGCGGCTCGACTACACCCCAGCGCGCGAGGACGTGCCGGTCGGGGAGTACGTCGAGGGCCTGCGGGCGATGCTCGCCGATTCGGTGCGCAGCCATCTGGTCAGCGACGTGCCGATCGGGGTTTTCCTGAGCGGCGGCCTCGACTCGGCGTCCGTGCTGTCCCTCATGCGGGACCAGGTGACCGGCCCGATCAAGACCTTCTCGGTCGGGTTCGCCGACGCCTCCTTCAACGAGCTCGCCCGGGCCCGCGCCACCGCCACCCGCTTCGGGACCGAGCACCACGACATGGTGCTGCCGTCGTCGGTGAGCGACGTGGTGCCGACGCTGATCGAGACCTTCGACGAGCCGTTCGCCGATTCATCAGCGATCCCGCTCTACTACCTGTCGCGGTTCGCGCGCGAGCACGTCAAGGTCGTGCTGAGCGGCGAGGGGGGCGACGAGATCTTCGGCGGCTACGAGACCTACGTCGCCGACAAGCTCGCCCGCATGTACCGCGGGCTTCCCGGGTTTCTCTCCCGCTCGCTCATCCCGAGCCTCGTGAACCGCCTCCCGGTGTCGCACCGCCGCGTGAGCTTCGACTACAAGGCCAAGCGCTTCGTGCAGGGCGCGCTGCTCCCGCTGGTGAGCGCGCACCTCTCCTGGAAGCAGATCTTCAGCGACGAGGCCAAGGCCGCGCTCTACGCCGACGGCTCGACCGGCCTGCCGTCCACGGCCGAGCTCTTCGACAACGTCGCGGCGAGCTGCGCCAGCAACGACTGGCTGACGCGTTGCCTGCATCTCGACGCCAGCATCGGCCTGCCCGACGACATGCTCACCAAGGTCGATCGCGTGACGATGGCGCATTCGCTCGAGGCCCGCGTGCCGCTGCTCGATCATCAGCTGGTCGAGTACATGGCGAGCGTGCCGAGCGGGCTGAAGCTCAAGGGCTTCAAGAAGAAGTACCTCCTCAAGCGTGCGATGCAGAAGCGGCTACCCCGGAATGTCCTCCGCGGCCCGAAGCGCGGCTTCAACGTGCCGATGCCGGGCTGGCTCGCGCGCGACCTCCAGGAGTTCGTGCGCGACACGCTCTCGCCCGAGCGGATCGCGGCGAACGGCGTGTTCCGCCCCGAGGCGGTGACGCGGCTCATCGACGAGCACACCCGCCAGGAGCGCGACCACAGCCGGAATCTCTGGACCCTCATCGTCCTCGAGCACTGGATGCGGGCACAGACCGCACCGGCGGTGGTGACCGAGACGGCCGCTCCCGAACTTCACACTGAAACAGAACAGGTCTCCCTCTCGCAGAAAGCATGAACCCCGATAGTCCTCTCCACGTCAGCCTGAAGATGCAGTCGGCCGAAGGGGGCGCTGTCCTCTCCGAGTCGAGCATCTCCGAGAGCCGGACCCCGTCCGCCCCCGCGGCGGAGTCCCAGGCCGAGGATCATTGGATCGTCAGCCTGCTCCAGCGCCTCATCGCCCTGGGCGGCCTGATCCTCCTCAGCCCCGTCATCGCGCTCGTCGCCGTCGCCGTGCGTGCCTCCAGTCCGGGCCCGGTCCTCTACCGGGGCACGCGGGTCGGCCGGGGCGTGCGCGAGTTCACGATCTTCAAGTTCCGCACGCTGCGCGTCGGAGCCGAGGGCGAGATCGGTGCCCGCCTCCTCGCGCCGCGCGACACCTTCTACACGCCCATCGGTCGCTTCCTGAAGCGCACCAAGCTGGACGAGCTCCCTCAGCTCTGGAACGTCGTGCGCGGCGAGATGAACTTCGTCGGCCCGCGGCCCGTCCGTCCGATCTTCCTGAAGGAATTCATCGCCACGATCCCGGACTACGTGCGCCGCTTCGAGATGAAGCCCGGCATCACGGGGATCGCGCAGCTCCGCGGCGGCTACTTCACCACCCCCGCGGCGAAGCTCCGCTACGAGCTCTGGTACCGGCGCGTCCGCCGTCCGACCCTCGACCTGGCGATCCTTCTCCTCACCTTCGTGAAGATTCTCAACCGCTGGATCACGCTCGGCGGGCTGCTGTTCGGACTCTTCGTCTTCGTGTCGTTCATGCCCGCGGGGCTGCTGAGCGACTTCTACATCTACGCCTTCGGCGTGCGGGCGAGCGTGGCGCACCTCGCGATCGGCGGCATCGGTGCCTGGCTGGTCATCCGCCGCCGCACCGCCGGTGACCGGATCGTCCTCTATCGCACGCCGCTCATGCTGCCGATGGCGATCTTCGTGCTCCTCGCGTTCGCCTCGGCCGCCTTCTCCCAGTACCACTACCAGGCCGCGCGCGGCGCCCTCTACTACGTCGTGACCGGGTTCCTCATCGCCTCCGGGATCGTGAACGGGACCTTCACGCGGGCGCTGGTGCAGCGCGCCGTCCAGGTGATCGCGCTCGGTGCGCTGGCGATCTCGCTGATCGGCATCGTCGAGCTCGCGATCGCCGTCGGGCCGAATGCCGACACCCTGGTGGCCAGCTGGCTGGCCGGCCCGGGGATCACTTCCACGCTCGGCAGCCCGATCGTGCTCGCGACCTACCTCGTCCTCGGTGTGCCCGCCCTCCTGTACCAGCTGGCGGTGACCGAGGAAGGGCCCGAGCGCGACTTCTGGATGGCGGCGAGCACCATCTCCTTCATCGGCATCCTGCTCACCAAGAGCCCGGTCGGCATGGTGGCGCTCTCGGTCTCCGCGCTCCTCGTCGTCTGGCGCTTCTTCCCCCGCGCCGTCGTCCCCTGCGCCCTGGTGCTCGGCCCGTTCGCCTACCTCTCGGGTGGCCCCACGCTCATGGAGTGGCGGAGCGAGATCTGCGGGCCGGGCGGCACGTTCTGCGACATCCTGCGGCACGCGTCGTGGACGCAGCTGCTGTTCGGGATTGGACCGCGGACCCTCGGCGAGCACGGCTTCGGCGCCGACGTTCTCGATCCGGAGCGGGCCAGCGCGCACATCCGTCTGATCGTCGAGAACGGCGTGCTCGGCTGGCTCTCCGTCCTCTGGGTGCTGTGGACGGCGCTCGCTTCACTCCTCCGGGCCCAGCGTGATCTGCCGGATGCGGGCCTGCAGGCGCTCCTCTGGGCGATCTTCTGCTCCGTGGTGGGCTTCTTCATCACCCTGCAGAGCTTCAGCGCCTTCGAGAACCTGACCCTCCAGGTCTTCTTCTGGGGCCTGATCGGCATCGGGGTCGGGGCCGCGGTACGCTTCGGTTCGCGCCGGCGCGAGTACGCCGTCGTCGTGAAGCTCGGGCACTGAGATGGGCGTCGAGGGGT
>DATILR010000351.1:0-3065 GCA_035476275.1 Binatus sp. (SeqCode)
GCGCTGCTCGACTGGCCGGTCATGACGGCCGCGCTCGCCGCCGAGACGCCGTGGTGGGCGCCGGGGACACGCTTCGGCTACCACATCATCACCTACGGCTTCCTGGTGGGCGAGGTGATCCGGCGGGTGAGCGGACGGAGCGTCGGCAGCTTCGTGCGGGCGGAGATCGCGCGGCGGCTCGGCATCGAGTTCGCGATCGGGCTCACCGCCGCCGAGGAGGTGCGGGCGGCGGAGATCGTCCCGCTCCCGGTCTCCGACCCTGCAGAGGGCGGGCCGATTCTCCAGGCGCTCACCGATCCCGAGTCGATGATCGGTCGGATGGTCTTCAATCCGCCGATGGTTCCCGAGATGGTGAACACGCACGAGTACCGGGCCGCCGAGGTCCCGGCGGCCAACGGTCACACGACCGCGCGCGCCGTCGCCCGCATCTACGGCTGCCTCGCCCGCGGTGGTGAGATCGATGGTGTGCGGCTCCTCCGCCCCGAGACGCTGGAGCGCGCCATCACCGAGCAGGCGGCGGGTGAGGACGCGGTCCTCGGCTGGCCGACGCGCCTCGGGATGGGCTTTCTCCTGCGCACCCCGGAATGGCGCATGGGGCCGAGCCCCCGCGCCTTCGGCCATCCCGGCGCCGGCGGCTCGGTGGGCTTTGCCGACCCCGACGCGCGTCTCGGCTTCGCCTATACCCCGAGCCGCATGACGGCCTTCGTGCGCCCCGAGCTCGGTGTGCGTGCCGACGCGTTGATCGCGGCGACGTACGCTTCGCTCTAGGCGCCGCCAGCGCTCAGAACGCCGCCGTCAGGAACATCGCCACGGCGGCTCCGGTCATGACGGCGGCGCTCGTCCAGCCGAGCGCGCGCAGCCAGAGCGGGTTGCGCCGCGCGCCCATGACGGTCGGGTCGCTCGTGAGCAGGATCACGAGCACGATCAGCGGTGGCGCCAGCACGCCGTTCACGACGGCGGACCAGAAGAGCATCGCGACGGCGTCGAAGCCCCCGAAATCGAGCAGGAGCCCGATCCCCATGGCGATCGCGACGACGGCGTAGAAGCCGCGCGCGTTCCGCGGTCGGTCGTCGAGGGAGCCGCGCCACGCCGCCGCCTCGGCGATCGCGTAGGCACAGGACCCGGCGAGGATCGGCACGCTCATCATCCCGGTCCCGATGATGCCGAGCGTGAAGAGCCCGTAAGCCCAGTTGCCCGCGAGCGGCCGGAGGGCCTCGGCGGCCTGCTGCGCGGTCGTGATCGCCGTCACACCGTGCGCATGCAGGGACGCGGCGGTCGTGAGGATGATGAAGTACATGACGAGGTTCGAGACGAACATGCCCGTGACGACGTCGATGTTCGAACGCCGGACCTCGTCGTCGCTGGCCCCCGTGCGCTCCTCCACCGTAAGCCGGCCGCGGGCGCGTTCCTCCTCGACCTCCTGACCCGCCTGCCAGAAGAAGAGGTAGGGGGAGATGGTCGTGCCGAGGATCGCGACGAGCGTGGAGATGTACCCGGCCGTGGGCTCGAGGTGGGGCACGACGGTGGCACGGAGGACCGCATGCCAGTCGGGGCTGGCCAGGATGCCGGCCCCGATGTACGCCAGCAGCACGAGCGTGAGCCATTTGAAGGCGCGGGCGATGCGGCGGTACGAGGACCAGAAGAGGAGCGACACGATCACACCCGCGTACAGCGGCACGAGCAGCCGCGAGTCGAGGCCGATCACCATCTCCGTCGCCTCCGCCATCCCCCCGAGGTCGGCGCCGATGTTGAAGGTGTTGGCCACCACCAGCAGTCCGCACGCCGACCAGAGCACCCAGCGCGCGTAGCGGCGGCGGACGACGCCCGCCAGCCCGCGTCCGGCGACCATCCCCAGCCGGGCGCACATGAGCTGGACCGACACCATCAGGGGAAACGAGAAGAGCGCCGTCCACAGGGGCGCGTAGCCGAAGCTCGCCCCCACGACGGAGTACGTCGAGATGCCCGAGGGGTCGTCGTCGGCCGCTCCGGTGATGAGGCCGGGCCCGAGGTCGGCGAAGAACCCCCGAAGACGCGCCGGGAGAACCGTCGCGGCGGTGCGCAGCGCACGCGTCCGGTTGTTCACATTCTCCCCTCCTGTGGCCGGCTCGATGGTCGTTCGGGCGAGCCCGGCGCGATCGATGTGCGCCAGGAAGGGAGCACGCCCCGTCGGGCGTGAGTCCCGGCCCTCAGCTACCGCGCGGCATCGCGCAGGTCCCGGCGCACGGGTCGTGGTCCACTACTGTCGTCGTCCACTCGGGTGCTCTCCGTGCTCGGACCTCGGTGCGGCATGAGCCGCAACTACGGCTTCTACCCCCGGCGACCAACAAGTCAACTCAGGAGACGCCGCGTCGACGGGGACCTATGCGCTACGCTGGCTCGGCCTGCTCTCACTCCTTAGGCTCGCCGCGACGGAGTACGTCGAGGCGGGTGCCATCCCGGAGGAAGAGGCCGAAAAGCAAGCGAAGCGTCTCCGAGCCGGTGTCGTCATCTTCGCGCTGATGTTGCTCTGGCTACTCACCGGGCGGCGTTGAAGGCACCGCAGGGAGCGTCAAAGAGCATCGCCTCGCGCGACCCGTCAGAGGAGGCCGAGGTCGATGGCGAGCGTTCGCGGGATCACCAGCCGGCCCTGATCCCCCTTCTTGCGGACCTCGCTCTCCGGCGCGATCAGGAAGTGCGGCACGCCGACCCGAAGCCCGGCGACCTCGCAGAAGATCAACGTCAGGCCGCCGCCGACGGCGCGCACGTTCTCGAAGGCCACCGTCTCCCACCGCCCCATGTCGCGGCCTCTTCTCCGAGTCCGCGCCGGAGAAGGCAAGGCCGCGCATACGTATACGCTTCCACCCACGCTGATACGCCACCCTAATTCGGGCTGAATGCTGCGCTATTTGAATGCGCTGAGCGAGCGTCCCCGGCGGGATTCGAACCCACGTTACCGGCGTGAAAGGCCGGCCAGGGCCCCACGCGCCGCAAGGCGTTTTCGCCGAAACCGGCCTAAAACACTCGCTTTTCCGCCCTCCGGGTTGCCGGCCCTATACCGCTGATTGCCCCCCATTTCCGAATGCAGA
>DATILR010000352.1:0-2816 GCA_035476275.1 Binatus sp. (SeqCode)
GGCCGCGAATCTCCAGCTCGCCATCGACGCAGTCGATCGCGAGGACTTCCGTTTGGGCGAGGGCATCCAGCGCGGCTTTCGCTCCGGGGCACAGGAGCACGTCACCTTCGGGCGGAACGAGCCTGGGCTCATCCACTTCCATCGGAGCCTGCGCCGCGCGCTCGGGCTCGAATGACCGCCCCGGCCGCCCGGGCCCTGCCGGTTCGCACTTTCACCACCGCTCTAGTACGCGGCGACCTCGATCTCGTAGCGAGCGCGCAGCGCCTGCATCGTTTCCTCCCGTCGCCGCTCGCTTCGCTCCTCGAGCCACCGCTGCAGCAGGCGACCGCGGACGCTGGCGAGTGGGGGAGTGGGCGCCGGCTCCCGCCCGTCGATCCACACGAGGTGGAGGCCGTAGCTCGACGCGAGTGGTCCGACCCAGGTCCTTGGCGGCTGCCCGTCGAGGGCGGCCACGAAGCCGGGCCCGAAGGTGCGCTCGAGGTCCGCGCGCGAGCCGTCGAACTCCGCGCCACGGATGAAGGCGTCACCCCGTCCGGCGACATCCGTGGGCCCGTTCCCGGTGCGGCGGAGGTCAGCGAGGAGTGCGCTTGCGTCCGCCGCAAGTCGGGCGCCGTGCGCGTCGGCGCTCAGGTAGACCTGCGTCAGCCGGACGCGTCCCGGCGGCGCGAACTCTGCCGCGTGCTCCGCCCGGTAGGCCTCGAGCTCCGCTTCCGACGGCAGATCGTCCGGTCCGACCCATCCCGCGGCGAGCCGCATCATCTCCACCAGGTGGCGGCGGATCACCAGATCGCTCCGCTCGAGCCCGAGCCGGCGCGCCGCACGCTCGAGGGAATTGCGATCGCCGGTCTCCTCGCCGACGAAGCCGCCCAGGCGCACGAGACGCTCCCGTACCGTCTCGTCCTGACGATCGAAGCCGCGCGCGAGCGCCTCACGGTAGAGGATCTCCTCCTCGACGGCGTCCCGGACGAGCGCGCGCTCGGCGGCGCGACCCGGCGGCGCACCGTGCTCCTCCGCCCAGCCCTCGCGGAGCCGCGCGAGATCCGCGCGACCGATCACGATCCGGGGCCGGATCGCGAGGCTCCCCTCCGGCCGCCACCAGGTGCGCAGGCCGAGGAGGGCGCCGCCGATGACGAGGAAGTGCAGGAGGGGCGCACGGAGCAAACGCGCCATTCAGCGGCCTCCGGGCATGAGGCGGCCGTCGCGTAGCACCCAGAGCCGGCTCTGCTCCGCGCGATACACCCCCGCAGCGAGGGAGACGGTGACCATGTGGTCGTCCCGGTCAGCGTGCGAGAGATCCGTCGGCGCCGTGACGACGACCAGCGTCGCCCCGTGCTTGCCGAGCTCGAGGGTCGCCTTGGTGACCGACCCGATCGGCTGCCGGATGGCGAACCGTCCTCGCCCCGCCGGGACGAGAGCGCCGGCCGGAATGGTGAGCGCCAGGATGTCGTCGTCGTCGCTCACGCGGAGCTCGAGCTCGGTAGCCGCGGGACGGAAATCCTTGGGGACGCGGCCGAGGACCAGCCGCATCGCCAGCCGATCGCTGCCGGGCTGAGCACCGTAGCGCACTTCTGCCCGGAGCCGCGCGATGCTCTCCGGCCGGTACCAGATCGGGGAGGTCCAGGCGCGCTCCTGCACGAACGGATCGAGGAAGGGATCGTTGGCTGGGCCGAGGCAGCAGCTGGCGAAGGGCGCGCCCGCGGTCGCCGCCTGGGCAGCGCAGTCGGCCGACAGCGGATCGACGCCCGCCGCCTTGCAGACGCGCGTGCTCCATCGACAGGTCGGGTTCTCGAGCACGCGGGCATAGTAGAAGGAGCGTTCCCGTCGCCTGAAGGTCGGGTCGCGCCAGACCGCGCAGAGCTCGCGCGCCCCCGTGCCACGGGGAGCACAGGTCGCGGGGTCCACGTCGGCGCCGTTCCCCGCGTCGCCTGCCACGTCGACGACGCGCTCCTGCGTCTTCCCCTGCTTGTCGAGCCACCCCTTCACGATCTGGATGCGCTGCAGGTCGGTCCCCGGGGAGTCGGCGGTGCCGGGGTCCTTGGCCGCCCACACGACGAAGCGCGGGCCGTGCGGCCCACGCACGGCGCCGAGCTCCCCGCCCATGGGGGTGCCGCTCGCGTACGCGTCGTGCACCAGCGTCGACGCGCCACACTTGACCCCCGACAGGTCGCCGCCGAAGAAGCGCACGACCGGCCGCGTGCCGCTGGTCGCATACGTCTCCCGGCGGCGGAGGGCCGAGAAGATGGCGTCGCGCGAGTTCTCCTCCGCCCACGCGACGGCCAGACCGCCAGGGTTGGACCGGATGTGGTCGCCGATCTGCCGTGCCGGGGAGGAATCGTTGTTGCCCTGGTAACCCGCCCAGCCGGTCTCGGCGACGCTACCCGCCGCGCCGTCGTGGTTGTCCGTCGAGCCCACGAACCCGAGGCGGAACGGGTTCACCCCGAGCGTCTCCTCGAGCGCCAGTCCGTCCTTCAACGTGTTGCGCACCATGTTGCGAAGCGGGTACGCGTCGATCGCGGGCGGCTCCTCACCCGGCACCTCATCCGCGTTCTTCATCTGCTCGAAGGTGCAGAGCTCGTCCGCGGTTCCCGCCCCCGCGCCCGCCAGGCGATCGAAGCGGCACTCGGAGTTCCCCTTGATCTGGTGGATCTCGACCAGCGGCTCGAGCGTCTGGCGGCGGAGCGCCTCGGTCGAGTCGGCCGGATCCATCCACTGCATCCCGCCGCTCAGGTTCGGGTTGTGGGGGATGATGACGGCGTCGCAGCCGGTGCCGGCGTGGAGGCACGCGTCCTCGATCGCCGACCAGACGCCCTGCGGGA